>JBMNNS010000086.1:0-6656 GCA_050942625.1 Dethiobacteria bacterium | reverse complement strand
TAAGTATTTGCGCCCGCATGGAAACATCCAGGGAAGAAACTGGTTCGTCAGCAACTATAAATTGAGGGTTGAGGGCAAGGGCCCTGGCAATACCAATCCTTTGCCTTTGTCCCCCACTGAATTCATGCGGGTACCTACCGGCTTCATCGGGATTTAAACCAACAAGTTCCATTAGTTCCGAAACCCTTTTCTTTTTAACTGTTTTTGGGGCCTGGACATGTATATCCAAAGGTTCCCTAATGATGTCCCCCACGTTTAAACGGGGGTTCAGGGAGGAAAAGGGATCCTGAAAAATTAACTGCATTTCACGCCTCAGGATTTGCATCTCCTTTTTGGGAAGCTTAAAGATGGGCAGGCCTTTGATATAAACCTGTCCTGTAGTAGGTTTTAGAAGCCCCAGGAGCAATCTCCCAACAGTAGATTTTCCACAGCCTGACTCACCAACCAGACCAAACACTTCTTTCCTAGCAATATGGAAACTTACCCCATCAACAGCCTGAATTACCTTGCCTTTCTTTAAAAAGCTGTTTGTTTGAAAATGTTTGGTCAGGTTCTTTGTTTCCAGGAAATTATCTGGCATAGGACTGCCACCTCCCTGAGTACATCCAGCAGCTGACATAATGTTCTGGTTCAACCTCAACAGTCACTGGTTTTTCTTTATGGCAAATTTCTTTATGGTCGGGGCATCTGGGGTTAAAGCGGCATCCTCCAGGTGGATATAGTAAGTTGGGGACAACCGGGTGGCAGCAAGCGCCGGGATAATACCTGTTTTACAGGATCATGTGGTGCTAAAAAAGGGGCAAACAAAGCCGTAAAACAGAGCAAGAGAACAACCACTGCCCCAATGATCGCCAATTTATGCTTTTTCAATCTTTTCAGGGCCTCCCAAAAAGGGGGCCCACTTTCAATAATTTTAATAACTAGATCATGCATTATTTGGCCTCATATCGTATTCTAGGATCCAGCCAGGCATAAGAAAGGTCGACTAGCAAATTCACAATTACGTACATAATAGCAATAAAAAAAACACAGCCCTGTATCATAGGAAAATCACGGGCAAATATGGAGTCAACAAGCAGGCTGCCCAAACCTGGCCAGGCAAAAACAACCTCCACTACAACTGCACCTTCAAGAAGAGAACCAAACTGCAAGCCCACAACCGTGACAATTGGAATCAGCGCATTTTTTAGGGCATGTTTGTTCACAACAACCCTTTCACTTAGCCCTTTATTTGTGTTACTATATTCTATTTTTTTGCCCGGTTTCCTGCCCGGCTAAATAAATTAAATAAATTCAATAAATTAAATAAATTCATCACCCCATAACACAAAACTGCAAAAATACCCCAAAAGGAGTAAACGCACTGCACTAAAATAGGCTAATAAGCAAAACGGGGGCATTCCCGGCTATGCCGAAAATGCCCCGTTTTTGTAATACTTTATTTTGTAATACTTTATAATATATCCGTTTTAAAGACGAACCACATTTGCAGCCTGTAAACCACGGTTTCCTTCAACTATATCAAATTCTACGCTTTGCCCTTCATCCAATGTTTTAAAACCTTCCCCTTGAATAGCGGAGAAGTGCACAAAAACATCTTCGCCGTCTTCTCTTTCGATAAAACCATAACCCTTATCGGCATTAAACCACTTTACCTTGCCTTCCATATCATTTCAGCCCCCCTTCGTTTATTACTCAAAAAGTGAAATTACATCAAGCACCTAACGTCCTGCCAATTACAAGGAGGCTGAAAGATGGCCTAATTTCCTTCAACTTTTTATCAAATATTAGTTTAGCATAGTGCAACAGGGAATGCAAGTAAATTAGAGCCCCGCACTCTGACGGAAGCCCTGTCCTTACTTTGGCGGAGAGAGTGGGATTCGAACCCACGAACGGTTTCACCCGTTACGCGATTTCGAGTCGCGCGCCTTCAACCGGACTCGGCCATCTCTCCATAATTCATTATTTTAACCCCGTGCTGTTTATTATACAGCAGCAGCAAATTTTTGTAAAGAAGCCATGGTACATAACCGTCCTTGAGTTGCGTGGGGTTATTTTTCACGGCGCTTTTGGAAAAAGCTTTGCAGTAAAGCGGCAGATTCTTCTTTCAAGAAACCTTCTTCTACTTCCAGGCGATGGTTTAGCCTGGGATCGCGGGGAATATCGTAAAGGGAACCTGCTGCCCCCCCTTTGGGGTCGCTGGTGCCATAAACAAGGCGTGAAACCCTGGCCTGGACGAGGGCGCCGGCGCACATGGGGCAGGGCTCCAGCGTTACATAAAGAGTGGTTCCTAAAAGGCGCCAGCCGCCTAACAATTTTCCTGCTTCGCGCAGGACGAGGATCTCCGCATGGGCCGTAGCATCCTGCAGCTCCTCACGGCGATTATGGTTTTTGGCAAGGATCCTGCCCTCGTGGAGCAGTACTGCACCTATAGGAACTTCGCCACGTTTAAAGGCCTCCTTAGCCATGTCAAGGGCTACCCTCATATATTCTTCATCATGCATCTAAATAGTCAATCCTTTTGTTCTAAAAATAAAACCACAGGTGTTACCCCCGTGGTTGCTTTTCAAATGGCACGCCCGGCAGGATTCGAACCTGCGACCTCCTGATTCGTAGTCAGTTACTCTATCCAGCTGAGCTACGGGCGCATATTTTGGCGGAGAGAGAGGGATTCGAACCCTCGAAGCAGGGTTTTACCCGCTTAATCGCTTAGCAGGCGACCGCCTTCAACCGACTCGGCCATCTCTCCGTCTTCTCTTCTGGCGGAGGGGGTGGGATTCGAACCCACGGCTCTTGCGAGTCACCGGTTTTCAAGACCGGCTCCTTAAACCGCTCGGACACCCCTCCCAGGGTTAGTATCGCAAAAAAAGTATAGCATAAAAGAAGGCTGCCTGTCAACCATGGAATCACCCCTCCGGACGGAGTACGCCGTCATGGCCGGGAGGGAAATAGGGGCGAAGGACATCCGGGATAACTACACTGCCATCGGCTTGCTGGTAGTTTTCCAGGATAGCAGCTAAAGTTCTGCCAATGGCAACGCCTGAACCATTAAGGGTGTGCACAAATTCAGCCCTGGTGCCGGGTGCGGGGCGATAGCGGATGCCGGCCCGCCGTGCCTGAAAATCACGGAAATTGCTGCAGGAAGAAATCTCCCGGTAGGCGTTGTGGGCAGGGAGCCAGATTTCCAGGTCGTATTTTTTAGCAGCAGCAAAACCAAGGTCCCCGGTACACATTAACATTACCCTGTACGGCAGGCCTAAAAGTTGCAGAACTCTCTCGGCGTCATTAACAAGCTTTTCTAACTCCATTTCGGAATCCTCTGGTAAGGTAAATTTGACTAGTTCAACCTTATTAAACTGGTGCTGCCGGATCAGGCCACGGGTATCCCTGCCATGGGCACCAGCCTCAGCACGAAAACAGGCGCTATAGGCTACATAATAAAGAGGAAGTTGTTCCTTGTCGAGGATTTCTTCCCTGTGGATATTAGTTACCGGTACCTCTGCCGTAGGGATAAGCCAGAGATCAGTTCCCCTGACGCTGAAGGCATCTTCTGCAAATTTCGGAAGCTGCCCTGTACCAATCATACTCTGGCGATGGACTAAAAACGGGGGAAATATTTCCTGGTAGCCGTGTTCCGTAGTATGCAGATCAAGCATAAAGTTGATCAGCGCCCTTTCCAGGCGGGCACCGGCTCCCCGGTAAAGGGCAAAACGTGAACCACTAATTTTAGCGGCCCTATTAAAATCCAGTATACCCAGCCTGGTACCAATATCCCAATGAGCTTTAGCCTCAAAGGGGAAAGCCCTGGGCTCACCCCATTTACGTATTTCTATATTGTCTTCTTCTGTCGTTCCCCTGGGGACATCATCATCCGGAAGGTTTGGAATATGTAACAATATTTTTTCCATACGTTTTTCCAGGTTCTTACGTTCATCGTCCATTGATTTTATACGTTCATTGGTAAGGCGCATTTTCCCCACTATTTCCCTGGTATCACCGCCCGTTTTTTTCAGCTTTCCTACTTCCCTGGAAATAGTGTTGCGCCTGTTCTTCAAGCTTTCTAATTCTTGCAGCATATCCCGCCGCCTTTTGTCAAGCTCAAGGAATTCATCCAGTGCTGCTTCTTCTCCTTTATCCTGCATAGCCTTGCGAATTTTTTCTGGATTTTCACGGACAAAACGCATCTCTAACATTGTTACATAATAGCCTCCTCTTTACATTTCCCTGGGGGCTTCTATCCCCAGGAGTTGCAACCCGCTGCTAAGAACCCTTCGGACACCCTCTATCAACAGCAGACGGGCAAATTTTTGGTTTTCCCCTGCAGTTAGGACAGGGCAGTTATGATAAAACTTGTTAAAATCCCTGGCCAGTTCTAGAAGGTAGCGGGCAAGATAGGAAGGGCGGTAATCATCTGCAGCACGCTTAACCTGCTCCGCAAAGCGGGCCAGGGTGATCAATAGCTGTTCCTCTTCTGGGGCCGCTCCAGAAAAATCCGGTAAAGCAAGGTCCATAACTTCTATTCCTTCTGATTCTGCTTTTCTTAAAATACTGCAAATGCGGGCATGGGAATACTGGATATAGGGTGCTGTTTCTCCGGAAAAGTCGAGCACCTTATCCCAGTCGAATTCAATATTTTTAATCCTGTCATTAACCAGGTCGGCAAAAATAACGGAACCTATCCCTACCATGCGTGCCGCATCATCCTTATTTTGTAAGGAGGGATTTTTCTCCTGGATAATTTCCCTGGCCAACTTCATAGCCCTGTTAAGGACCTCCTCTAGAAATATGACCTTCCCTTCCCTAGTAGACATTTTGCCATCCTTGAAATGGATCAGCCCAAAGGGTATATGAATACAATTTTTTGCCCAGGGATACCCCATAAGCTCGAGGATCTTAAAAAGCTGCTTAAAATGCAGGGTTTGTTCTGCACCTACCACATAAAGAATCTTTGAAAAACGAAAATGTTCGTACCGGTAGATTGCTGCAGCTAAATCCCTGGTAATATATAAAGTAGCACCATCTTTTTTACGTAACAAGCAAGAAGGCAGACCATGGGGCTCCAGATCTACCACAAGGGCACCCTCACTTTCCTTTGTCAATCCCTTTTCTTTAACTTTAGCTATAGTATCCTGGAGTAGATCATTATAAAAACTTTCCCCCTGGTAGCTATGAAAATTAACCCCTAAAATACGATAAAGCCGTTTAAACTCCTCCAGGCTCAGGGCACGAAAGCGCTCCCAAAGCTTCCGGGGCTCACTTTCACCATTTTCAAGGCTTCTAAAATGTTCACGGGCCTCTTCTTCCAGTTCCGGGTTCTTCTCCGCTTCTTTATGAAATTGGACGTAAAGTTGATAAAGATAGGTGATAGGATCATTTTCTAACTGCTCCTCGTCTCCCCAGTGCCTGTAAGCAGTAATCAGTTTTCCAAACTGGGTACCCCAATCACCCAGGTGATTAATACCCACTACCCTGTAACCCAGGGATTCATATAAGCGCTGAAGTGTACCGCCAATAACGGTAGATCGCAGATGGCCTATTCCAAAGGGTTTTGCAATGTTGGGGGCCGAAAAATCAATCACTATAGTTTGCCCCTTCCCTTCCATGGGAAAAGCGTGTTCAGGGCCCTCCTTTATAATCCGGGACAGAAGTCTCTGAAATAGTTGGGGCCTTTGCACATAAAAATTAAGGTAGGACCCGGCATTTAAAGCTTTTTCCAATTGCCCTGTCGGCTCCATTTTTTCAGCCAGTTCTGCCGCAATAGCTGGAGGGGGTTTTTTAAAACGGCGTGCGAGAACATAGCAAGGAAAAGCGTATTCCCCCAGCCCTGGCTCCGGCGGGATCTCCAACAGCCGCATAACCTCCCCGGCATCCAATCCTGTTAAGGTGGAAACTAATTGGCCAATTTCTGTTTTAAACGTAAGCAAGACCATCACTATCCTTTATCTATTGCTCTTTCACCAGCGCTAGAACACCTATTTTACCCTTATTTTACCTCAATTACCCCCGGAATACAACGGGACCGCTAACTGCACATTGGGGGAATTATTTTTAGCTTTCCCTGGATACTATTCCGGATTAATGTAAAAAGGGTGTTCTAATGTCAAGTTTAGAAAGGCATATTCCTCCGGCAACGTCCAGGGGAGACCGTCTACAAAAAATAGCAGGCAGTTGGGCTCTAAATTGCTGGCAAGAGTAAGCAGCAAAGAGTCTACAAGCAAGGAAACGAGTTCCTTATGTTCCGGCCCTGCCCCAGCAAAAAACATGTCTTTAATAGAAATATCCCAGTCAAGTATGATTGCCTCACTCTTTAAATAGACCCTTTTTACTTGAGGCAACTCTGGGTAAAAAGCCCGGAATTCATCAAGCACCGTATTTACAAGGGCATCCGGAGTATTAATTTCATCCCTTAGTTTCACTGCTTCACGAGGCAATAAATAGTAGCGTTCGCCAACACGATAAGGGACAAAAAAGAGCATACTATCTTTATCCAACCTGCGGGGTAAATATGTCCGGGCTTCCTCCCCCCCAGTTAAAAATTTTACTTCTTTAACAGAAGAAAACTGGGAAATGGTTAACAACAGCGAATCAATGACACCTGTTTTTTGGGTTAAAGCAGAAGGACGGTTCAGTTCTTCCGGCAAGTCAATTGTAACAGT
>JBMNNS010000085.1:0-6699 GCA_050942625.1 Dethiobacteria bacterium | reverse complement strand
GAACAATCTGCTTGCTTACCTTCAGGAAAAAAAGGCGAAGGTTGTTTTCGAGGAATTCAGTCACGTCTACTGGGGGGAAATGGATCCCAATAAGCCTTTGCTTGCTATTGCAAAGCGTATGCTCTCTCATTTTAGCTACGGTCACATTAACCGTAGGGTAAAAGTAATCAAAGAGCTGGCCCAACGTTACGAGGTTGATGGTGTCATCTATTTCTCCCATTGGGGCTGCCGCCAGAGCTGTGGAGGCCTCAAGATCATCCGCGATGCGTTGCAAAAAGAAGGGTTGCCTTTCCTGGTGCTTGATGGTGACTGTATTGATAACCGCAATTACGCTCCTGGCCAGATCCAAACCAGGATAGACAGCTTTCTGGAAATGCTGGGCTGAGCAGAATTTTGTACAATATACTATACTATACTATTCTGATAGGGAGATGGTTTCTTGCTGGTTGCAGGAGTCGATATTGGTTCACTAACCACGGAAGTTGTCATTTTCGAGCGCGATAAAATTCTGGCCGAAGTAATAATACCTACAGGTTTTAATAGCAAGATTGCCGCTGAAAAGGCGCTGGCAATGGCTTTGAAGGAGACTGGCTTCACGCAAGAAGATTTGAAAAATATTGTTGCTACCGGCTATGGAAGGATAAGTGCTGATTTTGCCCATAAACAAGTGACGGAAATTACATGCCACGGCAGGGGCGCTTTTTATCTGGATCGGGATATCCGGACTGTGATCGATATCGGGGGCCAGGACAGCAAAGTAATACGACTTAGTCCAAAGGGCAAGGTAGTAGATTTTGTTATGAATGAAAAATGCGCTGCCGGGACAGGGCGCTTTTTGGAGGTAATGGCACAGGCTCTGGGTGTGGACCTGCCGGAAATGTCCCGCCTCGCTGCTGTTACCAAAAAGACAGTGCCTGTCAGTAGCATGTGCACCGTATTTGCTGAATCGGAAGTAGTTTCCCTCATTGCAAGCGGACACCCCAGGGAAGAAATTATCAAGGGTATTATTGCCTCCATCGTCGAGCGTACTGTTTCCATGGTACACCGCGTCGGTATTGAGGGTAAAGTAATGATGACCGGTGGAGTGGCTAAAAATAATGCTGTAGTAAAGGCGCTGCAAGAAAGTTTAAAAACGAAGATTATAGTACCGGAAGAGCCGCAATTAACGGGGGCGCTTGGAGCAGCACTCCTGGCCTCCGAGGAAATTTAAATTAGGAGCTTCTATCTTCACTGTATGGAGCGAAATTCCTTGATTAACCGGATGACCTTTTCTGGAGTATTTGCTGTCAGTAAAAGCCCCTTCTTGCGGTAGTAGTCAAAAACATCCCTCAGATCAAAATTTAGAAGAATAACTTTTTTTTCATTCCTTAAAGCCAAAGCGATTTCTGAGATGGTTCCTGCTCTACCCGGGAGTGCCACTACAATATCACTGGAGAGGATATTGATATAGTTGCGTGCATCACCCATCCCGGTGGTGATACAAATGTCTATATTTTCAGAAGCGCAGGTTTTATCCTTGTTCGGTAGAATCCCTACCGTAAGGCCACCTGCTTCCCTGGCTCCCTTGGCGGAGGCTTCCATTACACCTTTGGGCCGCCCCCCGCAGAGGAGCACCCAGTTTTCTTCAGCTATCAGCTTACCTAATTGATAAGCGGTATCCATCGTTTTTGGGGATACATCATCCCCACCCCCCATTACTCCAACAATGAATTTATGAAACTTAATCACATCCTTTTTTGTTTGTTTTAACCTTAAAAGATCCAAAGGACGGTTCTCTTTTCGGGAGGGAGGCTTTCAGACGCACCTTCCGCCGGAACTGGTTGGTTGATTCAGGAGATTACAATCCGGAAGAACCGTCCGAGACCACTGAAAAAGCCGGTTTTATAAAAAACTCCCGCTATTGTCATCCTGAGCGATAGTATGTCATTCTAAACGATAGTATGTCATTCTAAACGATAGTATTGTCATCCTGAGCGATAGCGAAGGATCTTGGTTTTAAGCTGCTTAATAGATTCTTCATTCACTTCGTTCATTCAGAATGACAGGGTTCCGGGCTTTTTCAGTGGTCTCGTACTGTCCTCCTGGAACATTGGTCCTAAGTTATCGAGCCGGAAAATATGAATTCACAGTTTCTTCAACTTCCTCTAACCATTTTTGTCTTTCTTCAAATGTACTCATAATAACAATTCTAAACATTTTTCTGTAAAATTGTTTTACTCCACAAAAATTAAAAATACAGTTTTTCCAGAGAGTTTCAAGTGGATCACCAAATACTTCAAGCTCCATTTTTTCTGGAGTATTAGCTGTATTAAACACCAGTGCTGTTTCTGCTTTTAACAATCCAACAGGAATAACTTCACCATTATCTTTCTTGACATAATTATACGCTACTCCTGGACGAATAACGCGGTCCATCCATCCTTTTAATATTGCCGGTGGCTGCCCCCACCAGTTGGGATGAACTACAATAAATCCTGCTGCATTACTAATTTCATCACAATGTGCTTTTATTACATTATCTAAGGGTGCATTTTTAAAAATTTCCGGACTAGGTAATACTGGATCAAAATTTTCTTCATACAAATCATGAAAAAATACTTCATACCCGTTATTTAACAAGGTTTTCACAACTGTTTTTGCTATCGAATGATTAAAGCTGTCTTTGTTCGGATGTGCAAGGATTACCGATATTTTTATTTAGATCATCTCCTCTTAGGTAATCAAGGCTAAAATAATAATGCCTAATAAACTGTAGGTTGTCAAGCAAAACTTGAAAAACTTGAAGAAAATAACTGCCATGGGTAAAGGGTATAAAAGAAAGATTGAAAAACTGGCTCAATAATCCGCCAAGCAGGTACTAACCTCAACACCCCACCCTGTTGCCCTGTGGCCGTCCACATTCGCACAAACAAAATAACCAGCCAGATAACCCTAATCAGGCCCACCTGCCTGGCCGTCTTTATTTTCCAACAATAATTATTGGTAAATATACGTTAAGCTTTGGTGATGTGGTCCAAAATCCCTCTTACCCAGGCTTCCTCATTGGCGCTGGTAAGAACAACTAAATAATCCTGGGCAAAAATCCGGGTATCTCCCCGTGGAATGATATCCTGTCCATGGCGTCCAATAGCAATCAACAGACAACTCTGGGGGAGTTTTATCTCATATACCGCTTTATTTTCCGCTAAGGACCCATGATTCACGATAGTTTCCAGGGTGATCCTGCTACCGGTATCATGCTTGTCCAACGGGAACCCATATTACCTGGTTTTCCAACAAAGACTCATAGATGGGGTTACTCTTTAGCAGGTCGGCGGTCACATACGCCACGACAGAAACGACTGTCAAAGGAAGTAAATGACTCAACGATCCCGTCATTTCAACAAGAAGAATGATGCCTGTTATAGGCGCCCGGACAATGGCGGTAAAATACCCAGCCATGGCTAGCACAATCCAATTGCCAAAAAGTGCCGGATCGATTCCAGCCCACAGGTGACAGGGGACGGCCCTGTCACCTGTCACCTGTGGGCCCCTGTCACCTTAAGATGCTTTAAAGCCATCATAGCTGCAATAGCACCATCGGAAGCAGCTGTTACAACCTGGCATAAAAACTTGCGCCTGACATCACCCGCTGCAAAAACACCAGGCACTGAAGTCTCCATCTCTTCATTAGTAATAATATAACCCTGACTATCAATATCTAATCCTCTTAAAAAACCGGTATTGGGAACCCTTCCAATATATAAAAACGCGCCATCTACAGCCAATTCTGAAGTTACGTTATCCTTCACATTCTCCACAATAATTGTATTTAGCTTTTGTTCCCCGCGAAACTCTCTGACAACCGTATCCCACAAAACTTTTACCTTGGGGTTTTTTAGTATTTTCTTTTGCAGTACCGGCACTGCCCTTAATTGATTCCTGCGGTGAATGAGTATTACCCTGGCGGCGAAGCGCGTTAAATATTGGGCTCCTTCTACAGCCGCATCGCCCCCTCCTATCACAGCAACAGTTTTGTCACGGAAAAAAGGGCCATCACAGATAGCGCAAAATGAAATACCTTTTCCCAAAAAGGACCCTTCTCCCGCAACTCCAAGGCCTCGGGGCATAGTACCTGTCGCTACCAGTAGCGATCGTCCCCAAAAAACGCCGGCAGAAGAAGAAACTTTCTTTAACTCCCCCTCAATATCTGTGCTTTCCACAGTAGCATTTATAATTTCGGCACCAAAACGCATTGCCTGCCGTTCCAACCTTTGACAAAATTCCTGTCCGCTTATCCCTTCCGGAAAGCCAGGGTAATTTTCTAAGTATTCGGTGGAAGCTATCACCCCTCCTGTTATCATATGTTCCAATAATAAAACATCAAGGCCTGACCTGCTGCCATAGATTGCTGCTGTAACCCCTGCAGGGCCGGCGCCTAGAATAATCAAATCGTAAATGTTCTTACGATTTTTTTCTGGAGACATTTCTTTACCCCTTCCTAGTAATTCTCTTCATACTGTTAACATATTATTGTATGAAAGTAACCCTTCAATCCGTGACCATCTGTGTCAATATCAACATAACCAAAATGATTTAAAATTTAATATTAATATTAATATTTGCTTTTTCGGATTTATTTGTTACAATACATTGAGGGGCAATACATATAGGGGCTATGTATCTACATATGGGAGGTGATCCAATGTCTGAAATATATTTAGAAAGATCCTACTGGGTAGGATTAATTAAGATGAGCCTTTCCCGACTGTTTATTTTAAGAGTGCTTTATGAGGAACCACTGCACGGTTATGAACTCAGTAAAAGGATAGAAGTAATCACGAAGGGTTGTTGTGCTCCGACAGAAGGGGCACTTTACCCGGTATTACGGGAGTTTGCCGAGGGAGGGTATTTAAATTGCCGGACAAAAGTGGTCGACGGCCGACAAAGAAAAATTTATAGTATCACAAAAAAAGGTGAAAGAGCTTATCGTGTTGCCCTTGAAGCCTGGCAGGAAACTGCGCAAGCACTTTTAAATGCAAAAAAAAGTTTGCAGCCCGTATAAAAAGTTTAACCAGCCTGCTTGTGGCATAGGTGGGCTGAATAATACACACTAAAAAAGGGACATCAATTGAAAGGAGAATAATGATGGGTAAAGATATGCTCGAGCAGGTAAAGAAGCACTACGGTGAAATCGCCGTTAAGATGCAAAAAGGGAAGGAATCCTGCTGCTGTGGTTCATCCTGTTACCCTTCCATTGTCAATCCAGAGGCGTTTTATGATGGTCAACTCCGTGATTTGCCGGTTGAGGCAGTCAATGCTTCCCTTGGTTGTGCCAATCCTTTAGAATTTGCCGCATTAAAGGAAGGAGAAACGGTTCTCGATTTGGGTAGCGGTGGAGGTATTGATGTGCTGGTGGCCTCCCGGTACGTCGGTAAAAAGGGTAAAGTGTACGGACTGGATATGACCGAGGAAATGCTTGAACTGGCCAATCAAAATAAGAAATTGATGGGGGCAACTAACGTTGAATTCTTGAAAGGTTTTATCGAAGAAATTCCTCTTCCCGATGACGCCGTGGATGTAGTGATCTCCAACTGTGTAATTAATTTATCCATGAACAAAGAAAAGGTCTTCAGGGAGATTTTTCGTATTCTCAAGCCAGGTGGGAGGCTGGCTATTGCAGATATCCTGGCGCTCAAAGAAGTTCCTGAAAACATTAGAAAGATGACAGAAATGTGGGTCAGTTGTATTGCCGGGGCGTTGCATATTGATACATGCAAAAAGATTTTATCTCAGGTAGGCTTTCGGGAAATAGAAATACAACCGTTACACTATTACACGAAAGAAGTGCTTGAGCCTTTGGCCGGGGACAAGGCAAAGACCGTTGATTTGGAATGGGAGAGCATTGACGGTGCCTTTGCGGGTTCTCACATCAAAGCCACTAAGTAAGATTATAGGCATAAAAAATAAGGGTAATTTTCAGTTTAAAAATTATTCTTTGTGGGGGTAAGTTCAGGATGAAGGAATGGCAAAAGTTAACCCTGATTGTGGGCGTGTTTCTGGCAGCCTACTTTGTCCCTTTTAGCCATCCACGTGTGGAAGCTTCCCTTTTGGAAGCATTTCATATGCTGCAGGAATATGCCAGGGAGCATGTTCTCTTTTGTCTTGTCCCGGCATTTTTTATCGCCGGAGCGATTGCTAACTTTGTGTCGCAGGAATCAGTGATTAAATATTTTGGTGGGGGGGCAGCAAAATGGCTTTCCTATTCGGTGGCCTCCGTTTCCGGGAGCGTTTTGTCCGTCTGTTCCTGTACGGTGTTGCCTCTTTTTGCCGGGATTTGGCAAAAAGGAGCGGGAATCGGCCCGGCGGTTACCTTCCTCTATTCCGGACCGGCTATTAACATACTGGCCGTTATCCTTACAGCGCGGGTTTTAGGCTGGCAGCTAGGTTTGGCCCGCGCTATCGGAGCAGTACTTTTCTCCGTGGTAATTGGCCTGATTATGGCCTTCCTTTTCCGCCGGGAAGAAAAAGAAAAGGCCCAAGCTACCTTTGGTCAGTCTTTTGAACAAGAGGAAAGGCGCCGGCCTGCACAATGTTTATGATAATCTAAAAGTACCCCACTATAATAATTGAAAACTCCCCCACCATAGAATAAAATCTCCTATGTATGTAACTGGAAAATACATGGGAGGGCAGGGAGATGATTACACTGTTAGACAA
>JBMNNS010000010.1:0-30394 GCA_050942625.1 Dethiobacteria bacterium | reverse complement strand
CGTTTGAATGGACGATTATACCTCGTTTGCCATCTATCGTCAAGGTTTCAATTCCTCATAGGTAGGCTGGAAACCGTTTGAATGCACAAAAAATCATGGTTTCGTTATTACATAGTTATTATTAAGAGTAATAATAATTTTGATGAGATCCGTTTATGCCGATAGTTATGGTGTTTTCCTAAAAAACCATTTTGTCGATCCCCCGGCATTTTTACACTATTGGGGATCGACAATATTTTATCCTTAAAAATCCAAAATGTCAAAGTAAAAAAATAAGCTAAATAAAGTTAAATAATAATTTCATCGCTACTCCCTTTTTCCAGCCCCATTATTTCCCGAGTAGAGTAATTTGTAGTGCGGAGGCTATAGATAATGATGGAATCCTCGTTTTCTTTAATTATTTTTTTTAATTCCATTTTAAGTTTATATAAAGTTGCTTCGGTAATTTCGCCCTCTAAAACAGAGTTCTGGACCCAGGTTAGGTATTTGCGGCAGGTTTTTAAGACCTTATTCACCCTTTTTTGGTTTATATCATACACCAAAATTACAAACATATAGCCTCACCAAACTTTAACTTCATTAAAAAAAATCACCATTTAGCAAGAAACGGCTTATATTCTATCTCGTCCATTAAATGTTTTTGCAATTTATAAAGTTCCAGGCGTATCAGGCGCCGGTACGAAACATTTCTACCAAGGCTATGGTAACTAATCGTGCTTTTTAACTTATTGTCAAGCTCGGTCACAAATAAATGTTTGGTTCTTTCCTTTAGCATCAGACTTTCTGTCCCACTTTCAAAGCCTTCCTTAGTCACCATTTTTTTTCCCACTAATTTAAATATTAGCCTGTCAACAATGATGGGTTTAAAAATTTCTGCTACATCCAAATTTAAAGAAAAGCGCCTAAAATTTGTTGCATGCAAAAAACCAATTCGAGGATCAAGGTGTGTTTGAAATATTTCGCTTAGCACAATCACATAAAGAAGGGAATTACCGAAACTTATCAGGGTATTCAGTTTATTTTTAGGCGGTCGCCGGCTTCGCTTGCTAAAAATAAAGTCAGCGTCGTTTAAAATGTGATCAAAGGAACGATAATAATATTCACGGGCATTTCCTTCCAGGGCCATGAGTTCTTCTATACTGGAGCTATCAGGAAGTTTTTCCTCCAATGATTTAATCGAATATTCAATACCCCCCAGTTCCTTGCCCCTTCTCCTGTAGTACCTGAGCACCTGTAAAATGTTGCCGACAGCACCTTGGGCATATTTTTTGGCTATTGATAGCCTTTTTTCATAATCAAGGTAGTGTTCGGCTTGTTTAAGAATCATATAGCCTGAATTTAAATGTTCACGGGGATAAAAAGAACCTACATAATAATTATACCGGTTAAAAAAATGGAGAATGATTTTTGACTGGGTCAAAAATTCCAAAAACCGTTTATTAATATCAACTTCACCAAAAATAAATATTTCATTGGTGTTTTCAACAGGGATATATTTTTTCCCCAGTTCATTTTCAAAATATATTGTATTGTCTTTTCTTTTTAGTTCTCCGCTTGAAAAAATATATAGTGGTTTTTTCATGAGAAACAAAACTCCTTATGACCGCAATATTTACAATATCCTATTTTTTTAAAAGGTGGGGGTTTTTCCAGTCGAATAATACCTTGGATCTCTATGAATATTTTTTCCAATTCCTTTTCTAACTCAGGTGTGAGTTCTACAGGAGTCCTTTTGCGCTCCCGGGGGAAAGAAAGAATACCCTTAGCCTGAATACCTGTTTCCTTGAGACGGTAAAGATAATAGGCAAGTTGCATCCTGGCACTTTTTTCTGCCTTTGAGCTTTTTTTAATTTCACCGATAATGAGATCCTCCCCCTCCCCGGAACGGACAAAATCCAAAACAATGTTTTCAAAACTAATTCTTTTTCTTTCACGTGCATAGCTACTCTCATCAAGGATACGCCCCATTACCAGGTAAGGGTGCTCCTGATCAGGGATTAACTGACGGGACATTAACCATAACTGCCTGTGACAAATGAAATAACTTTGCATAAGGGTTCCAGTGATCTTTTCTACCATAGCAACAACTCCCCTTCGGTTTTGAATCCCGTTTTCAGGTTGTAATAATCCGGTAAGCTGTTACGGTTTACATACCTGAAGCCAGCCACTTCAGGTGGTATGTTTTCAACATTTACAGGTATAGCTACGGTATATTTATAAAAATCGGCCTTGATTTTATTAAACTCCGACCTTCTTTGTATTAAATCTGAGATCCCCTTTATGTATACATATTTCTCCCAGACATTTGCAGCATCTTCATTATATTCAATAAAAACATCAATTTTGGGATAATCCTCAACAATTAGTTTGAAGTCGGAAACACCGGGGGTATCATCATTACTTTTTTTTTGATATTTTAACTGGTACAACGCTGCTAAAAGTTTTTTGGATGTGTCATTAGATTTTCTTTGCTGGAGTTCCTCATAATAATCTTGAATAAGGTCTAAAAATTTTTTTTCAGGAATAGTGTCCTTTTGTTCCAGAAAACTTCTGGTAACCCCTAAAAGAATAGGATCGTAAATATATGAAGCATACCGCCTTCTTACTGATTCACCTTCATTTGTCAAGGAGACAACAATAACCTCCCCTGCCCTGTCCCCGTGGCGATTGCAACGGCCGGCTGCCTGGTTTATAGCGTCAAGTGGGGCCATGTCACGGTAGACAACATCAAAATCTAAATCCACCCCTGCCTCCACCAGTTGGGTAGATATAGCTAGACGAACTTTTTTCTCCCTGAGCATTACTATGCGTTCCAACCGTTCATAGGGTATGATATGGGTTGTAAGTAAAATAATCTCCTCTTTAGTTTTTTTTGCTAAAATATCATAAAATTCTTTTGCGGATTGCACAGTATTTAAAATAAATAAATAGCTTTTGCCGTCTTGTATTTTTATTTTTTCCCCAAATTCATCCAGGGTTAGATCCTCTTCCAACCTGGGTTTTACCACTACCCGGTTCATTTGCGAAAAATACTTTTCCTTCTTTACTAGGGAGACCACTTCTTCCCGTTCAAAGATTAATGGTTCAGTAGCAGTTACTAGCATTACATAAGCATTTCCAAAACAACATAACTTTTGCAACATATTTTTAACCAGCAACCAATAACCAAAAGGAATGGATTGCACTTCGTCTAAAATAATTATACTTCCTGAAAAACGATGGAACTTCAATAAGGCCCGGTTGCGGTTGGAAACAAGGGTGTGGAAAAACTGGACAAATGTAGTTATAACGATCTCGGAGTTCCAACCTTCAATTAAAATCTTGGCTTCCTCCGGCGAAAATTCATCATCATCTTTTTTATAGGTATAATCTGCTAAATGGTGGTGTTTTAACAAAAGAGTGCTTTCTACAGGGTAACCACTAGCACGGCAAACCTCATCCAAAATGGCTGCATTTTGTTCAATAACGCTTAAAAAAGGCAGGCAGTAAATAATACGGGGCAGATAGCCGAATTCCTTTCCGATTTTTTCCCTTAACTTCAGGGCAAAAGAGAAAGAAGTCAAAGTTTTCCCCAGTCCTGTTGGTAAATTTAAAGAATAAAGGTGTTTCTTTAAATCAAGGGGATGACCCATTACTTCCCTAAAAGCCTCTTCCCGCAATTCATTGATAGGTGTTGGTTCTAAACCGGCAGATTCCTTATATCTTTTTACTAATTTAGAGGATAATTTAAATTCTTTTCTTGGAAGTAACTGGCCCAATGAAGCCTCATTTTTATCAGCATCAACTAAATGTGAAAAAAGGTAATTGACAAGGTAAAAAAGGGAGAGATCCTCCCTCCTGCCAATTTTTCTTATTTGACGCCTGACGGCTAACAATTCGCTGGGGAAGCCATTGATTAACTCCCCCAGCAGCTTTGGTTCCAACTCCAGATTAAACCCTGCCCGGTACAAATGGGCCATCAATAAAGAAAAGTTTTTTTTATCAATGCTGCCTGCCTGATAAAGCAACACTTCTTTGTCTTTCGAACTTAAAAAGGATTCGGCCAACGCTTCATCTAGATTGCCATGATGCCTTCTTACGGCCATAAAAGCTGCAAAAGCAAGGAGAAGGTATTCTTCCGGCGGTTCATTTATGGCCTGTAGCGCCGACTTTACAGCATAAAAAACAACAATTGCCGAAAGCAACCCATGGCGGGTTTCTGTTTTGTTTTTAAGGAGATTTTTTTCTTTTTCCCCAGCATTCAAATATTCCTGGAAAAATGAAGTAGCCTTCCCAAGATCATGGCTTAAGGAAGAAAGCAGAATGAGTTTAGCAAGGGTCTCCCTCCTAAAAACACCGATCATTTCTACAGGTTCCTCGGAAAAATTATGTAGGGCAATTGCAGCAACATTAAGAAGGTGCCTTTCCAGTGGTTTACCCGGATGAGAATATAAATTAGAGAAAGGTAATGCAACGCCCATTTTCTCCCTCCCAACATTCCTTTACCTGGGCTTCAATAGGTTGGCCCTGTGACTCATAAAGAACGTCTTCATAGCTTTCTACGATGCGCTCCGGCGTCATCTCCACAGGAATCTTGTCCTTAAAATATTTTTTACCCCTTTCGAAGACAATACCGGAAACAACAATGTTTTTCATGGGAATAACGGTATGAATCTCTTTTCTAATATTTTGGTTCTTATGAAATTTTAAAATCCCGGTAAATGCAAAGTCTGCCAATAGCTCGCTTAAGCCCAAGGAAAGGGTAAAAACAGTTTTGTGTTCTTTGATGTTGTGTGCCAAACCACTAAAAAGGTCCTTGTCCTTATGGGCTATATAAAAAGTATAACAGGGATTTTTTAGCAACTCCGTGCGGATCTGCGTCCGGGCTTCGTGTGTTCCCTTTTTAATGGGTATCCAATAGTTTCCTTTAGTATTGATATGGTTGATACCCATGCGTACTTTTTGCACCGGGCTATCAATGCCAATTGCCACCGAACAAACTGCGCTCGAAAACAAAGTAAGGTATTCTTTCTTGTCGATACCGGCAATTGCCGCCAGCATTCCCATAATAGTCGGCGGTGGAGGGAAGGCAAAGGTTAAGGGCGAAGAAGTCGTATAATACTTTCTAAAATGTCCAAAGTCTCCTTTGATTTGAAACACGAGTACTTCCATCTAATCCCTATCCTTTCTTGTTTTATATGCTGATTTTTTCCACCGGCAGCCCCTCCAGGGCCTTGGGTAATTCAAGATCCTCGCCATTGAGCCTTATCGTCAGACGACTATCGATCTTGTAACGAATTCTTTGTATTTTTCCCTTTTGTTCTTTAAGAGAGGCGACAAGTGGATCTATTTCCAGGCAACCCTCGGTTATGTCACGGATTTCTTCATCGTTTTTCTCGCTGAGGAAGCGGATGCGTTTATCCAATTCACCCAGATGATAATTCTTTTCTTGATAAACGATCTGCAATAACAAGCGTGGCATCTGTCCGGCCTTGGAAGTAGACAGCAAATTTTTCGTTCCCTGCCACATCCCCTCCAGCAAAAGTTCAATGTCCTGTCCGGTCAAAGGAATATTTTGCCGGATAGCGGCATTTTCATTGACAACTCCATAGAAAGCGATCAGGGAATAGGGTAAAATATATTTTTCAGTAAAAGTTCCTTGTTTTTTATCCTGAGCAGAAGGCATAACTGTCGTCCCCTTGATATAGCTAAGGTCTACACGGTGCAGGGAGCGACCAAATTTAAATTGTACCGGTCCGGTTAAGGTCATTGTTTTACCCTTTACTGCTGTTGTTGCACCAAAAAGCCGAACATCGATACACTTTTTCAAAATATCCTCGTTATTTAAATATTTCTTTAAACGGTCCTCCTTTGTTTTCAAATTATCATTTTCATCACGCAATTCTAATACAAAAATATCCTGCCCAAGGTAATCATGTAGATAATCCCGGATAGTCCTTTTTAAACGTACATCGGTCACAATGTTTTTCCAGGTCTCTTCATCCAAACGAGGTTTGTTTTCGTCCAAGGGATCACCATTGGGGTTAGCATCGGTTACATCGTATAAAAATAAAAGTTCCATACGGTTTTTTACTATTTCGGCCATTATTAACTGCCTCCATTCCATTATTCAGTTGGTAATTTTTTAAACAACTTGCTTTCCTCATGCCTGTTCGTCCTCATCCCCATTTTCTTCCAAGGCTGCAATTATTTCTTCCTTGTCGGGGTAGGCTATTTCTGCTACTTCTTTAACCAGGTTCATGCCGGCTGCAAAATAAAAATTCATTTCATCGTTGGAGGCTTTCCATTTTTCGCCTGCTGTTAGCAAATAATGGGCTGCCTCCGCAGCGATCAGTTTTTTACCCAAGTCAAAAGAATTGTATTCTTCCAACTTGCTTTGTACCCTGGGCAAGAGTCCCCTGAGATCGCTTTCATCCATTTTTAAACCTTTTAAATTTTTGCGGAAAGGGGGAGCCGTTTTGCGTTCTGTATACTGCTTGCGCAAAAGAAGTTCCGTTAACGCCCCCAGCAAGAAAACTCCCCTTTTCCAGGGAAGGGCAAAGGTAGTAGTATACTTTTCAAAGAGGGGCTCAAAAGTTCTTTTTTCCATTTCTACTGCCTCCATTTTAATTAGATCTAGTTCCAATAAAAATAATAAAACCATCAACCCATCCTTTACCACAGGCCGGAAATAACGATCATGCGCAAATTCATAGCGAATGCGCTGCAACAGATAATAAAATACAAATTTGGGGCTTACCGGGCGATCTTTGAAGATATGCTCCACCAAGGTTAGGAAATATTTGTCAAGGTCAAAGTTTCTCTTATCCTGATCCGACTTGCCAAAAAACCCTCGTAACTTCCAAAAATTAAAATCATCGGCAAAAACTTCATCTACGACCTCCTTGGCTGTAAAAAGGGTCCGCAACCTTGAAGGCAAAACATCCTCAATAAGCAAAACAATCCTTTCCGCTGCCTGGATTTTTTGTAAGAATAAAAAGTTCAGCGAAAGGTTATCCTCGGCATCCTGTAAATAATAAAGGATCTCCTCTTCCTCCCCCGTAATACGGGTCACCGTTTTTTCCTTAAGAGATACCAACTTACTACTTTTTCTGAAAATGTCTAGAATATCATTTGCAATAAGTTCCTTATTAACAAAAAAACGTGGGATCAACTGGTAACGGTAGCGTAAACCACAAAAACGAAAGGAGAGATTTTCTTCAATATGTTTTTTCCCTTCTTCCAACATCAGTTTGCATTCCTGGCATAAGGGAAAATTGCGCCAGCTTCTTTTGCCGTCAAAACCTCCGGCGATAAACCCAATCTTATCCTCAGTATAAAAGGCATAAACGCTGGCATTACCAAGCACCTTTGATTTTCTCTCCCCACAAATTGAACAGACCTTGTCCTTTGCTGAAATACGGAGATCTTTTGCTTCAACTTGTTGCACCAAAATCCTCTGAAAAAGTGGGTAATCACCTGGGTAATAATTCTTATTATCTTCCCTTATTTTTATGGTGACAAAGATACCTGCACTACGAGGCAACTCTTCACGCAGTTGTTCAAGGTTTTCACAAATACCTTCTTCGTTATCCCCTAACTCTTTCTGTAACTTTTCCAGAAGGCTCCTTTCGCTTTTCGATAATACGATTTTTTGATCCTCCAAAACTTTAAACCACCCAAGCACTTTTCTTGGTATTGTTTTGTTTGCCTCTGTCAATAAGGCTGAAGGAGAAAAATTTGCACCACCTGCAGAACCAGCCTTGTACAGGTAGCTTATTTTTTTATCGCTGTTTAAATCCTCCTGCTCCACACCATGATAATGCAAATCATCGTCTTTTTTTACAAATGTTAATGCAGCCACTTGCATGTTCTGATATTTTAAAGATAGATCTTCTATCAACGTTTCCAGATGCGCTCCTAGACCTTTACCTTCTGGTGTACCTTTGGCCCGGAATTCTTCCCTTTCCTTCAGCACAAATTCACCAATTTCTTTCACTGCTGTAATCATAGTTCCATCCTCCTTTCTTAGAAAATTTACTGACTACCAATTTTATCTGCTTTTTCTACAGTGTATTGTTTTAAAAAATATTGTCGAGAAAGCTAATTACCTTTTTATTTGGTATTTAATTACCATTTTCGCTCTTAAAAAGAGCAAAATATGGTGCAAATTGGGCAATGAGGACATTGCGATCGATATTATAGGCAGGATAGTCCAGCCATTCCTGCAATTTTTGATAAACCGTATGCAACTGGTTAGCTACAGTTTGCTCCTGTTTACCCAGCCTAGCAGCAATAGTAGCGTTGTCAAAGCCGTAACAGGCCAACTGCATAACCTCGCTTTCGGCAGAAGTAAGCCAGTGCCTGATAAATTCTCCTTTACGCCTTTCTTCTGCTTTGTGGGTAAGCCGTTCATACCAGGCCAGTAATTCTTGTGGATCATCAAGTTCGGTGACTACTTGCACAAGGGTTCCGGCCTCATTCCAACGAAGAATAGGAACAGGTACCAGCCAGACCTGCTCCGTTTTTAAAGCATGTAGATGGCGGGCAGCCCCGGGCTGCCATCCTTCGGTAATTAGATACCAGGCTTGGTCCTCGGGGCCGAATAGTAGCTGCGCTACTGACATACCTATAAGGCCCATGATCTTGCGCCCACCGGAAAGGCAAAGATGCACAAGAAGCTTGTCCCTACGGGCCCGCCTTATTTCTACATAAAGCGCCCGCAAAAGCCCTCCCAGTTGTTTTTCCGTTTGAAAGTCTTGGATTATCTTCTGATCAGCGGTTACCGGAACACACCGGAAGTGTATTTGGGAATAAGCCTCCCATCTGCCAAACTCATCTTTCAAGATCTTCACGGATTCCCTTACAGTAGGGTTCCCAGTATAGATAACCGTTGTTTCTTTAATTTGCTTACCCATGTTGAGAAGGGCATCCAAAGCTATAGTAACTACCTGGGGTTCCACCCCTAAGGTAGCGATCATCGTTGCAGGCTGATTTTTGGGACTCATTTGTTTATTCCCCCTAAGAATTTATCACTACTTCAGGACTGGGTAATATCATTCTATTTTTAAAATCATTATCCGGTTCAATTTGCATATATTTTGTTTTATCAAGCCAATCAGGTATTTTTGTATTATCCCAGCTTAGCATGATTTTAAGGTAACGCATTCTTTCAATATCCCAAAGAGAGTTTTCTTTAATCCCTTCTTGTTGTTTTAATTTATTTAACAGATATTTTTCAAAAGCTTTTTTGTATATTTCGCCATCACTTACTTTTTCATCTAAAAACCATTCTTCAGCTTGAAATAATTTACTGTAACGTTCTTTACGACTATCAACATAGAGTGTAGGGGTTATTTTAACTGATCCCAAGCCTAAAGGTTTTCCCATACCAAGTTTGTAGCAATGGCCTTGGGGAAGATCTAACGTAAAAAGCAGCAATCCTAATTCCTCGTCTGTTAAATTTTCGTAGCGTATTTTAAATTCGAACAATGTTCCTTTTTTTATAGGACGCATCTGCGTAATAATATTTTTGTTTTCCTTCTTTTTCCCTTTATCTTGTTCTTTTTTCCCCATTTCCCAGTTTGGATTATTTCGATGCCAATATAACTTATTACCACGTATTGTGATAGTGTCATTATATTTCCTAATATTCCAGTGACAGGGTTTACCATCATCAGCTTCTAAATAGTGTTGAAAAGTTGTTGGTTTTGGTCCTGAAAGAATTTGCGGAACACTAGCTTTTTCAAAAACAACATTTTGCTGATTAGGCATTAGCTCAGCATCTTCAAAATAGACCCGAGTAGCAAACTTTTTATCTGCCGAACCAAAAATTGATTGAGCAAAGTCAATAGACTCCTTTTTGTGTGATTCTGGAAGATAATCCCCAATGGTATAATTATAGGCCAACCTGAAATATCCTGTATGACCAAAGGATACCCGTTCCTTACCTTGGGCATCTTTCCAGGTAACATAAAAGCAGGGAACCATCCCTTCGGAAAAGCTGGATAACATGCGCATTAAGTTACCGTCATGCCTTTTATTTTTATCTTCATAACGATTATCGTCCATGTTATAGGCAAGCACATCTTTTTCCGGCACAGGTATTCTTTTGGTGGGAGAGTCCGGTGGGTTAATCAACCAATCCCTTTTTTTCCCCTGCATGTTGCCTGAAATAACTAGATATTTACCATTAAGCTGTTTTTCAAAAACAAATTCCTTGTTTCTGCTTTGTTTTTTAACCTGGACAAATTGTTTCCCGTTTTCTATCCTTGCTGGAATAATAAAGTATTCTAATCCCTGCCTTTGCAGATATCCAGCGTTAAATTTATAAGTAGTTTTTCTTTCTTGGTAAGAAGACATATTTCTTTGGTACTCTTTTCTAAAATCAGCATTTTTATCTGCCAAGCCCCGATAAAACAACAGCTTATCTTCAAAAAAACCAAATTTGCTCCAGCTAATAATCTCTACCAAATTCCTTACCATCCCACGAAGGCTGCTTCCAGGAATTTTTATTCTGTTACCAGGGGAAAAAAAATCGGGGTTATCCTCCCCCTGTTCCTTTTTGCTGAGCTCTTCAGGGGTATAAGTATCCCTTAAGTAAAGGGGTGTCAAAGCTTCCAGGTTACATCTTATGTACCCAGTATGCCGGTTTTTTTTATAAGAATCGAACCTGGCTGGGGCTTGTCCTTCAACGATAGTCTTATTAAGTGGTATAAAATTATATGGTGCCCATGCAAATCCGGATTGTTTTTTCCCACTGGTGCTTTGGCTAAAATCCTTCTTCTTATGATCCCTTTGACCTTGTTTAGGAACATTCTGTTTTTTAGCATATTTTGGTTCGCCCCTGGAAGAATAACCTGTATCTTTGGAATATATTTCCTTCCCCTCAAAAACTATCCGTGTAATAACTCCTTTTTCCCGCAGAACCTCACAGGGCTGGTCCTGCATTGCTTCCGTTAAAAATTTTGTACCCTGGGGGATAGGCATTGTTTTACCTTTTTCAAATAATATTTCACCATGCATCTTCCCTTTTTTCCCTCGGGCAATCTTTATAAAAGTAGCTTTTTCCATCGTTTATACCTCCGTACCTGTAAATTCCACAAAACGGCAATCTTCATAACCCGCTTGTCCCATATCGTTATAGCCAATATAATACCGGGTTTTTATTTTTAGACGGTTTTTGGGGTTTAACATATTTCCCCGGACTTTTACTTCTGGGGGAAATATTAATTCTGTACCACGTTTTTCAAATAGACATACCCAACCATCATCAAGTGCCTTACAATCTGTCCCCCATAGGACCTGTTCTACTTCTACAATATTTTTGCATCCTTCATTTTCACCATGGCCTTCACCATCAATTCGTAAACGGCCCTTAAAAAAGTATTCTTCATGTTGCCAAATAAACAGTTCCTGGTTTTCATTAAATGCCCTTAGCTTGAGCAGATATTTGGGATTAAAGGTTTCGTTTTTAAAAAATTTGGGTTTTCCCCCGATTAATTTTCCTAGCAAAACTTTGTAATGCAGGTATGCGACTATATAACCATTCTTTGGAAAATGTTCTGTCAAAGTATTTACCAGCTCTCCCCAACCGGTTATTTCCCTCTCTATTTTTTCAATACTGGTTCTATCCTTTATTAGTTTCAGCCCGCCCAACAATTGTCCCCTCCTTCATCTCTTTTTCAACCTTTTCTAGAAACGCTTGGAGCAAGGTCTCCATTTCCTCCTGGCCTTTAATGGTTAAAGAATATTGTTTTTCTCCCGTATCTAGAGCACCATTAACACGTATTTCATATATTTTTTGTTTCCCCATATCAATCCGGGCCCAAATACCTTGAAGCAACCCCCTGCCAATACCCTTATCCCCACCCAGGGGAAGGTCACCAGTCCATAAATCCTTTAATAATAAAAGTAGAAGCCCTGCCTCCCATTCTTCATAATCTCTGATTTCTATCTTTATTCTTACCTGTTCCCCCTGTTTTTGGGGCCAAAGAGGTTGTGTATCAAATAAAGCAGCTTTAACAACACCGCCGGTAAAGCGATCTATGCATGTTCTAAATTGGATCTCCTCAACAACATTATTAATATAAGTTTCTTCTACCAAAAATCTGCTTTTAATTTTTTCCCTTTTCTCGTCCGGTTCATCTGTTGCCCATCCAAAAAGACTCCTGGTCATTATTTCACCGAAACTATAAGGAGAATCCCCGGGATTTTTAACAGTATCGCTAGAACCCACTAGGGTATTGATAATTTTAATAGCCCGTGCTCTAAGGGCTCCTTTTATTGATGTGCCGGGCAGCACATTTTTCCCCCTGCTTTTTAGGTGAACTGCATCTGCACTATCAGGATCACCAGAATAGGACTTTATAATCAAGGAATTTTTTATTCCAAATACTGCTTCCAAAAACATACTTCCCTCTTTTTCAGCAAAAGCCAAATCAAAGTCCAATGTCATTTTTTGTTCGTCCAGCGTTTCTCTTTTAAGCCAGGCAAACACATCTCTTTTATTCGAAAAGTTGTATTCATAAACGCCGTAGTGTTTGAGCTTACATTTTCCAAAACCTTTTGTTGTCATAGCTCCCAGGGATAATTTGCCTTCTGCCAAAATTTTAATTATAGAAACAATGATCCTAAGGAAGGTATTTCGGCAAAAACCCTCCCTGAGTGTTACCTGAGCCCTAAATTTGAATTCTGTTTCAGGATCAACAACTTCAAAGTCATATTTCATTGCATCCCGGGCAGTTCCTGTAAGAGGATCTATACATATTCCATCCCTAGCCGATAGCAAGGGGGTGCCAAGCGCCACTAAATCATCCAAAGAGAAGGCACTTTGGTAGTAGGAACTGTCCCTTTGAGACATACGTTTATCTGAACCCCAGAAAAATTCAAATTGGTCGTCATCCCCCTCCAGTGTTAGCCTCTCATAAAAGTAGTGCCTGAGGGCTCCTACCAGGGACGTAGCCGGAATAAAAGGGTTTCCAAAACTGTCTTTGATAACGACCAGATCCAGTTCTTGCTTTTCACCGGTTCCTATAATAAGGGGCGACGTTAAACAAAGAATTCCTTCAATTAAAAATCTTCCTTTAATACTTGCCCTATCAGTCACGAAGGTTCAACCTCCTTTTGCTGTTTATTCATCCACCATAATTCTTTTAAAAATATTTGCAGGTATGTGTTCCAAAGAAATTGCAAATATTCTTTTTGCTCCTTTATATCAAAATTAGTGAGCATGGCTAATCTTTCATAATCCCCCAGGTTGTTGAACAGATTGTTGAGTACTTTTTCTTCATCCTGCTTCTTTAAATAATTAAAAAGGCTCTCTCTCCCCTGGCTGCCAACATAATAGCAATTGTTAAGTTGGTTTTTGGCTTTTTCCCTAAGCTGGGCAACCTTGCTCAAAAAAATGCTGTGATCCGCTTTATCTGCCATCAGTTTTAACCTACCCAATAAGCTATTATTGGGTAGGTTCCTAAACTTATTAGCATCGGTAGACGCTTTGGACTTAACAATATCCAATAAAGCGTCTCTGATAATTTCTTGAAATATTTGCTTCATTGTTTCTGGAATAGGACCGTCGGGTTTTTCCAATTTTTCTTTTGTATTGTCTAGCCTATATTCCTCAGTGGTTGCGGAAACTACCTGCAGTCTTCCAAAACCTTCTCCTAGCCGCTCTCCCATCCCCTTTTCCAAAAGCTCACGCAGGCCTTTCAAAATCCTTTCATTAATATGTTCAAAATAGATATATAGCGTAGAACCTACAGCAATCGCCCTTTCCAAAGGCCTTTTCATTCTCCAAACCGATAAATAGTTTTCAATAAATTCCTGTTTAATGATGCAACCTTCAATGGTAAAGGTATCCTTTCCAAACATATCTTCAAGATATTTTTCTATGTTTGCCAGGGAAGGATCAGAAAAGCCCAGGTCGTTGAGCAAAATACAGGGTGAAATAAAATTAAGGAAAATACCTTCTTCCAAGTAGTCTTCATGTGAAGACAAATGGTGATCAAATTTTTGGATATCTAGAAATTCAACTTCTACGTCACCATATTCTGTGCCTTTTGACTTCCCCAGGTGTGCTTTAAATTTTTGGCCCATTAACTCCTTAAAAGCAGCCAAATCCTGATGACTGCCGTAAACAGAACCAACAAAAGTTTGGCCCGGGAGAAGAGATTCATAGTTGAAAAAAAGGCCTTTTTGGCTGGTTCCGGTAAGGCGTTCTCGTTCATGATGAAAACTAATCCGCTTTTTTGGTTTAATGTTTTGAATAACATTGTTATTAATAGTAGAAAAGCCGCCCAAGGGCTTTGTGATTTCATCAGTATCATCTAGGAAAACATTATAAAGATCATGGCCGGTCTTTTGTTGTTGGATATAGAAAGGGGTAGGACTAGCACCGGCATGACGGCCCATAATATAACCATTTGAAAATAGTAGATCTCCCCTCAAAAACCAGCGGTAAAAAGTATCATTCTCGTGGGCACAATTATTTAGCCGTTTTTTTAAAATAAACCTGGAGGCCAGCATTCCTAAAACTGTACTTCCCCTCAAATAATCAAGGGTCTGAACCATATTTTGATCTGTTGAAAGACTGCTAATAAGTACCTTTGAAAGCAATGTGATCTTATAGTTAAGGACGTACAATTAATTCGCCTCCTTCGCCAATCTATCGATGGTTTCATCAAAACAATTACTGTTATTCTTTAACAATGTGCACCTTACCCTACCAAAGCCCCGGTTACGCATGGTACCCAAATAGCGTAAGTTTGCACAAGAAAGAACTAGTAAATCAATAATTTTTGTAACTGCTTCATAATCTGCACCTGCTTCATAAAAAGAAACCTCACCCTCAAAAACAATACCTGCTTTAAGGACCCTGACTGTCCGTAAACTATGATCATCGGCTACCCCACGCTCATTGATAGAGGTTTGTTGGCGTATTTCTGTAAAAGTGTTAATAATGATATCGGGTGATAGTATATTGCTATACTCCTGCAGTGCCCACTTACACCAAAGGGAAACTTTATCATATTGCGGAAGGTTTAGGTTAGAAAAATTTATTAGCCCCCCTTGAGCACTTCCAGGTTTACCGAAAGCAATTTCAATTAAGTCATCCCTTAATTCCTTCTTAAATGCCGGTATATTGGCAAGAAGCATCATTTCTAATGTTTCTAGGGCGCTTTCTTTCAAAGCACCTTTTAACCTGCGGGCCGGAAAATATGGCAGCCCTAAAGAATCAAAAACCAAATCGGTATCTATGACGGAACCCCAACCCTCACCGGCCCCCGGCAAACCAGGCGAAATAAATTCTAGTCGTATTTTGTAACCTTGCAACCTTCTAGCCCCCTATTCATTTAAAAAATGTTCAGGATAAAAATCCAACAACTCAATCATGTCAAAATAAGGTGTTTTATTGTTTTCCCACCCTGAAAGATGATATCCTCTCCCTGGGATAGCATGTACTTTATTACCCTTAATGTCCATTTGCTTTAAAAATTGTTCGGTTGCTTTTTTACCCAAAGTCAAAATACCGCGAAGCTCCTTCACCCTATTCCTTGGCCAACCATCCGCACTGAGGAATTGTTTTATGCCCTCTGTCAAATGCTTGATATTTTTTTCATTATCAAAATCCCCATTTTCCCCTTCTTGAGGAATTAGGTAGGGTCCAAAGTTTAGTTGGCCTTCATTTATTGAATAGTTAGCTTTCCTGATTTCCTCCAATGAACTTGAAAAACCCCCGTATGCTACATGAAAATCAAGCCATGATGTCCCGGGTTTTTCCCGAGCCTCTCTCTTTGCTGCCGAACATAGCTCTTCAGCCAGGGTATAGCAACGATAAAAGGGATATTTGGTTCCAGCAATGGCAACCCCAGCCGAAGCAGATAATCGCGCCCCTTTTGGTAATGTTTTGCAGGACATCAATTCAAGGTATTTTTTAGCAAAACAAACCCCCAACCGGCCATCTGTTAAAAAGGTAATATCATCACCTTCAATTAGTATAGGACGGAAAGGCAATATGGTTTTATTTCCTTCGTTTTGTATGTTAAAACCGGGTTCTTTCGTTAAAAAGTCCATCTGCTTAACCAGAAAACCTAGGAATTCTCTGTAAACCTTATACATGACCTCATCCACACACACAGAAAGTTTTCTTATTTCCGGTAGGGTTGTGCAATCCATGAACTGCTTTCCTATCATATTTCCGTCAATATGGACAACTGCAATATGGTTTTTACCAGGGCCCTGGCCAAGTTTTTCAATATTATTGGTCAAGGTATATTTATCCCCAAGGATATCTTCAACTAGCAGCCTATTATTTTTTTTCGCTGCATTTTCAAATTTTTTATGAGAGATAGATGATATATATCTCTTCCCATCGGCATCTTCAAAAAAAACTTCGGCTGCCCCTCCTGAAAAAGGGCAGTCGGCAGTGATACCATGTTTAAGCGGGGATGTTAAAGGGAAATATCTGCTTTTGTTCTCTTTTAGCGTTTCAAATAAGCGTTTTAAACAATTTTGGAAATCATTAAATTCAAAAGTGCTGTCCAGGGCAAAGGCAAAATTTAGACCTGGTGCTTCAATTAATAAATCGGTAGTCCAGTTTTTTACGAATTCCCTTGCTTTTTCTTTTTCTCTAAAAAACAACAGTGCGTTACCGCCACCTATGTAACCTATCTCAAAATCCGTATTGTTTTTTTCAAGCAAAATTAGTTCCTGATCATTTCTCCACGTTTGGAAATCTACTTCATGAGCAATAGTTTTTTGGATTGCTTCTTTCATCTTTTCTTGATAAATGTTAGAAACAATATAGGATGCACCAACATTTTCTAATAACCTATTGCTGGCATAAACATAATCCTGTATAGAAATGGTTTCAATAAGTAAAGCAGTTGCCAAGTCTATTAAACCTCCCCCCAGATATAATCTCTTATTTTTTTCCATAAAATATCTGCTTTTAATTCAGACTGGCTAAGAACCAAAAGATTCTGCGTTGTAGTACCTGTCATCTGTTCCAGATCAGTAGAAAACTTGTCCTTATTCTTATCATCCAGACAGGTTACAAGAACAGATAGTGCCTCGTCGCCGCCTATCTGCCTGGCCCGATGAATTACTTCAAATCCTTTTAGCTTACATGGGCCTTCATTTTTTGAAGTTGTACACGATATACAACAGATTTGGTATCCGTTTAATACGATAAGATCCAACTCAAATTCCTTAGCTTGGCCTTCTTTTTTCTTCATCTCCCAGTTACTATCAATGCTAATTTTCCCTTGTGAAAGGTCCTTTTTTAATATGTTATCCTTTTGCAGTTCCCTGTTAATCACTGTAAATACATACTGCTCAAGCCATTTACCATCTAAAAAATCTCGTATTGTAAACTTTATCCGTTCCAAAAATTTGTTAGTTTTGATTGTGTCATCGGGTATCCAAAGGTTGCCTTCGTCATCAAGGATCGATTTATCCTTGGGAAGGGTTAATAATAGTTCGTAAATGGCTTCATTAGTTTCTTCCTTAAACCTGCGTTTGGCTACCTCAGGCTTAAACTGGTTTTCACCGTAGTTATAATTCGTTTTTAAATTTTTTAAAAACCCCTGCTTCGTTTTGATAAATTTTCCATTAGTAAAATAATTAGCTCTTAAATTTTTTTCCTTCCAGCTAAGATAACCTACCAAACCATCAGAATTTATAAGGTCTTCAAATTTCTCCAATGCAGGATAATAATCAGAATAATTATGGGACTGGGGTTTGTCCTCCTTTTTTTCATAACCATGCAACTTAATAAGGCTGTCCAGGGGTAAGGAAATTTCTTTTCTTAAATCCCCGCTAGAACTTTGACTATTATCCCAAAGGAGCTTATACCTCCGCCCATCAAGATAGGAAAAAGAAGAATTACTTTTGAAATTGTTTTTTATATACTGGTACACATACACAGCCATCGACTTTGTTCCCCCGGTATAGTTTAAGTGGATATTTATATTACTGTTAGCAGCTGCCCTTTGCATCTTTTTTTGCAGATCCTCATTTATTTGGCTTGCAGAACTAACATTACTAAGGGCCACCATTTCAAAGTTTAATTCTCTTCCAGGGAATTCACTCTTTAGTACAGCCTTAATATTTTCTGCAAATTCGCCTGTACCTGCCTGACCAATTTCCCTTCTTTTTTCTGAATAAACAAGCCACAAACTTTTCAAATCACTATTTAACCTTAAAAAATATTTGCCGACCACATAATTAGGCAAAGGGTTTGTTCCAACAAGTAGCACCAGATCACTAATATTATTAGTCATCCAAAAACCTCCTTTTAAATATATTTATAGATCGTCCTGTACCAGCCTACAACACCCATACCCCTGGGAGTTCTTCGCCCCCAGCCCGGCGCTCAGGGCGACCTGCAACAAGGCAGGATCGCCCCGTAATTCATAGTCACCCATCCAGCCCTTGATGATAAAGTTTTTATAGCGGGTTACCTTGTGATCCTTCTCCTCTACTGCAAGGGGTTCTATGGCAAATTCATCATTAGGTGGCGGGCTGCCATGAATAAGCTTATATTTTTTGATAAGATTTTCCCTGGTTAACTCACCAAAGCGGGGTTCAAATGGAGAATAGTAATAAGTATAGCGGCGGCCCTCACTGGAAGGGAGAGTGCTGTATACCGTTAGGGGGGAGAGCATATGGACCTGCACCTTGTCCTTGCTGATGTGGATTTCGGCCACATCGATCCGGTCAATTTCAAGCTGTGTTGGGCCTATGCGGGCTTGTCCCCGTCTCAGCAACCCGGTTCCCAGTTCCTGCAGTATAAAGGGGACCGGGGAACAGATGATGAGGCTTAAAGGAGGAATGAGTTTTAACCAACCTTTTTCTTTATTAAAGTATGTTTCTTTCCCCATCAGACGTGAAAAGGTAAACAGCTTAAAGGATCGTTTTTCAAACATAAAGCCGTGTTCGTGCAGGTACTTGCGTAAAAGTGGGTTTTCCATACTGTGATAAATGAGGCCTTGTACCAGGTGATTATATTGCACTGGAATGTAAACCGGGCCGTTGGAATGAAAGAAAAGGGTTAGTTGCATTTGATCACTCCTTGTCAACACCATCATAAAAAATTATACCTATAATTCGATATATTCCGACATTTTTGGAGCCACCTTGCCCGTTTCACCAATCGACAAAGCCCGACCAGTGCCCCTATTATCCCCCTAATTACACCTAAACCCCGAAGAAATTATAACATAACTATCTACTTTTTGCCATATTATTTTATAACTTTGGAAACATAACGCACTGTAGCATAGGTTGATATATAGATGGAAGGCTTTAAGAAGGTTCTCGTTGACTTCTATCTCCTAGGCATAAAACCCCAACAAAAACCCCAGCAGGCTTCCTGCTAAAACCTGGGTTGGGGTATGGCCAAGGAGTTCCTTGAGCCTGTGATCGGTAATAGGTTTGTTTAACTCCTCAATAATCATATTCAGAAGCGCTGCCTGTTTCCCGGCTGCCTGGCGAATACCTGCGGCGTCGTAAATAACGATCAGGGTAAAGATGAGGGAAACGGCCACAATGGGATCGCCTATCCCCAGGCTTTTCCAAAGGTTTGTGGTCAATGCTACCGTTACTGCTGCATGAGAACTGGGCATACCTCCGGAACCGATGATGCGCCTGAAGTCTATCTTCTTATCTTTCCATCCCTCCACTATTAACTTCAGAATCTGGGCCAGTGCCCAGGCCAGCAGGGGTTGGGTAATGTACATAGGATTTCTCCTTTAGTCTTCTAGTTATTTAGTCCTTATATTTCCGGAATTTACGAAAGAAAAGGGTTGATAAAAGAAGTAATATGCCGGCCAGCAAGGAAGCAAGACGGATACCAAGCGAAGCTTCTATTGTGGAACCAAAGTAGAAGAGCAAAAAACCAAGAAGGGCAGAACCCCCGGCCATGGAAAGCTTGACGATAAATCCCTGTCCGGCATATAACAAAGCCTCCATGCGTTCTTCATGTTGGGCCAGGCGTCGTTCGGAGATTTCTGCCACCACCGCATTGGGGAGAGCCAAAAGGAGGGCCAGCGGCCCGGCCAGCAGGGCGAAAAGGACGGCAGCCTGAAGTTGCGGGGTACCAGGAAGCCCTTTTAACCCTACTGCAGATATTAAAACTAAAACAAAGCCGGCAGCAATAAGAACATTTTGATAAATGTTCTCTTTTCCTTTGCTCTTAATCTCCTTGAAAACGAACAAGACGTTGGCCGTGCTGCCGGCCACGACCACAACCACCGCAGGAAGGGAAATTAAAGAGGGCGAGCTGACCTTCAAGATAACCGTCAATAGATAAGGCATGAGCATGACCAGCATGATCAATGCCGTCCAGATAAAGGCCTGGGTTACGTTCCAAAACATAAAAACACGGTCGTCTTTTAAGGAGCGTAATGCTTCCCGCCAGCCGAAGTTTGGGGTTTCCTGCGGTTGTAAGGAGGGGTTTTCCTTAATCATCAGGGAAGGCCATATTAGGGAAAAGGCAATAAAAGGAAAATAAATGAGGACAAGTTTTGGCAGCCCCAGGCTGGGACCAAAGATGGTGGAAAACAAAAAACCCAGGCCTGCACCGCCGCCGTAAAACGACATCTGCAGGGTGGATAGTTTAATGCGCTCCATCTCGCTATCGGTCATTTCCGGCAAAAGGGCAAGGTAAGGTGCTGTAATGAGGCTGTACGAAAAAAAGAAAATACTGACAGCTAAAGCAGCCCAGAAAAAGTTCAGCAATGTAGCATGTTTCACCGGTGGGTACCAGAGAAGAAGAAAACTAAGGAGCAAGAAAGGGACCCCCCAGAACATGAAGGGCTTGCGTCTGCCCAGGCGCGATGAAAAACGGTCGCTCATAAAAGCGACAAGGGGATCGCTAAGAGCCGCAACAACCCGCCCAAGGGCCATAGCGGCACTGATTAACCCTATATTTAAAAAAACGGTTGCCCCTGCTGAAAGTGGCGGGGCATAAAAAAATACTGCCCATTGGGTTATCATCTGGTGGCAGACGCCCAACCCGAACATGAGCACTGGATACCAAACCTGGTTTTTTGTATACGAACCTTCCGGCATTTTTACACCTCGTTATCCATCCATATTGCCTGGCCGGGCAGTTACGTTAGTTTTTACTAAGCCCGGCAAAATAATTTATGAGCAGTGAAGCAAAAAAGAAAAGGGAGGCGCAGAGAACAATGGCGGCCCCCGAGGGAATATAAAAATAGTAAGAACCCATCAGCCCCGCCAGGCCGCTGACAACCCCTAAAACAACGGCAAGTAATAACATGTGACGATAATTATTAGTCAATCCATAGCCCGTTGCAGCCGGGATTACCAGAAGTGCTGCCGCCAGGACAACACCAAGAACCATTACCGAAACAACCACGGTAAGCGACAGACAGACCAAAAAGCCCAGGTATAAAAAGGTTGTGGGCAGGCCATTGGCCCTTGCCAGTTCTTCATCGAATGAGATCGCCAGGAGCTCCTTAAAAAATACAATGACAAAAAGGAGCACCGGGACCATGATGGTACCTAATATCAAAAGGTCCTGCCGGGAAATAGCCAGCACATTTCCGAAAAGGTAGCTGAACAGTTCCGGGTAATAGTTTTCCTTAAAGCTGATCAGCGTTACCCCAAGGGCCATGCCGGTAGCAAAAAAAATACCGATCAAGGTATCTTCCTGCATTTTCCCAAACCTGCTTATATAACCAATTAGTAGGGCTACAAAAACAGCAAAAATTCCGCCTGCCAAAAGAGGGTTGACCCCGGCTAAAACCCCTATTGCTATCCCGCCTAAAATTGAGTGGGAAATACCTGCACCCATAAAGGAAAGCCTGTTTAACACCACAAAAAAAGAAAGGGTGGAGCATAATAGTCCAGCCATGAATACAGCTAAAAAAGCCCTTTGCATAAATCCATGGACTAAAACTTCCATCCCCCTCAACCCCTTTCCTTTCCGTAAAGAATTTCAAAACCACAACGATAGGTCTCCCGAAAATCGGGGCTATTTAAAACATCGGGGGGGGTTCCGTGTACATGCATGGTGCCGTTGATACAAAATAATTGGTCGGCATAACGGGTCACAACGAGAAGATCATGGGAAACCATCACTACAGTCAACCCCTGGCTATTCTGCAGCTCTTTAAGAAGGGAAAAAAAATTAATTTGGGTTGGTAGATCCAGGCCTGTATTGGCTTCATCGAGCAACAATAGAACCGGATCCTTGCAAAGAGCCCTTGATAGGAAAACACGCTGTCGCTGCCCGCCGGATAACTCATGGAAAGGTTTGTCCGCCAGGGGAAGCAAGCCAACCATATCCAAGCTCTCCCTGGCCTTTTCCCGCTGCAGCCGGGAAAAAGGTTTACCCAAAAGGGATGGGGAAACAATACCCATAAGCACAACATCGAGCACGGAAAGGGGGAGATGGTGGTGAAAATTTGCCGTTTGGGGAATATAACCAATCCTATCCCTTTTTTTCCCAAGCCTTTCCGGATCCAGCCCAAATACCTTAACCTGGCCGGAGGTAGGTTTGACCAGCCCTAAAAAAGCCCGTAACAAAGTCGTTTTCCCCGCTCCGTTAGGCCCGATGATCCCAATAAATTCACCATCACAGATCTCAAGGTTAATATCATCCAGAACCTTATGGCCGTTTAAACTAATATGGAGGTTTTTTGTGACAACAAGCTTCGTCCCATTCATTAAATTTAACGCAGGGCCTCCTCAAAAATTTTTGTATTATACCTCATAAGTTCCAAATAGCTTTCCCGCCCGCTAAGGCCCTTTCCCCCAAGAGGATCAAGAAAAAATACCCGGCCGTTGATCTCTTTTGCCATAACTTCTGCAGCTTTACTGTTTAGCTGGGGTTCGGCAAAAATAACATTTATTTTATGGTCTTCAGATAGTTTTACAAGTTCTGCAAGCCATTTCCCTGACGGTTCCTTGCCGGGGGATTCTTCAACCGCAGCTATTTCCTGCAGCCTATAGCGCCCGGCAAAATAATTCCAGGCCGAATGGTAAGAAATAAAGCCGGTCTGGGAAAACCCTGCCACTGTTGCCCTGATCTCTTCGTCCAATTCCTCAAGAGCTGCCTGGAAGGTTTTCAGATTACCGGCAAAATAATTTTCCTGCTCAGGTTTTAGTCTGCTTAACCTTTCAGCCAGCAGAGGAGCTACCTTATCCTTAACCAGCACCGGATCCAGCCAGAAATGGGGATCCTGCAGGTTATGGCCGGCAAGGACTTCTGTTTCCTCGCCCTCAAGGGACGGATCATTCTGGTTTCTGTCCCCAGGCACCATTTCCTGCATCTCCTGCATGGAGCCCATGATCTCCAAAACAGAGCCGTTTTCCGCTGCCGAAGTCAGCCCCAAAGCCCAGTTATCAAGCCCCCCACCTACGAAAACTATCAGATCAGCATCTGCAACAGCCTTAACATGTTTTACAGTCGGCTCATATGTATGGGGAGTAGTCCCTGCAGGAAGCAGGGAAATTACCTCCACCAAGTCACCGCCAATTTCCTCTAAAATACTTTCCAGTGGGAAAATGGTGGTTACTATTTTAAGGGGTTTGGTTTTAAGAGGTTCGGCCTGCTCCTCCCCTCCTGCCAAATCCCCGGCACCATCAATGCCGACACCTTCCTCTACAAAAGAAGAACAGCCCCCCAACAAAAACAATAACAAAACCAATGCAATCAGGGATGTTATTACATGGTAAAAACGTTTCACCGTCAATTAGCATACCTTCTTACCCTAAACAAATTTTTCGGAGCTAATGGATTCAGACAAGGGATAAATATGGTTACACAGCCGAGTAGTTACCTTATTATTATACTATATAACCACTATTTTCATGTCAATATATATGCAATTTTAAGGCTTAACACATTGCTGGAAGCAATTGGGCCCGGCTTCCAATATCCTTTTCCATGATAACAAATGAACCTGCCCTCACCATTCATCCCCCTTACGATCACGCAACAAGAGAAAGAGGCCAATGATGATTAAGAGGATCGGCCAGGAATAGTCAAATAACAAATGAGGAAGGAAACGTCGGGCAAGAAAGAAAAGGCCTAACCCAATCAAAACTAAGCCGGCGTATCGTCTCCTCCTGTCCCTAGCTTCTGAAAAGTCACTTGTCCTGAAACGTTCGTCTTCCCCTGTGCCACCCTCACTACTGCCGGTAAAAACTTTACCTTCCTCGGGTATGATAATCCAGGCCACAATATAGGCCAGCACCCCACTTCCCCCTGCAAAAGCAGCCAATACCCACAGCAAACGAACAAATATGACATCTACATTAAAATATTTGGCCAAACCGGCGGCCACCCCGGCAATCATCCTATCTTCCTGTGATCTAAATAAGCGGCCCATTTTTAAGACCTCCTGCTAAAAATTTATTCTATACTAGATCATATCCCTCCAAGGCCCAACAAATGCCTTTAAGTTTTTTGAGGGAAAAGTTTCCCCTTATGGTTTACCGGTAAAAGGGCAGGATGCCACACAGTTAAAACAAAAATACTGAGGGCCCACAATGTTTGCCTGGCAGAGGCGCCAAAAATGAATATCCTTCAGCATCTTTTTCTGCCCTTCCACTGTGCCCCCTGCAAATTTATTCCAAAAGGCAATCTGACTGCCGATGCCATAAGGCTGGCTATAATTTAAACACTTTTTTACATCGGTTTTCCCTTCCTCCTGTAGTGCACCGGCGGGACAATTTTCCACACATAAATTACAATTGTCACAAAGTTTTTCCAATACCGGGGGATCCGGGGGAAGTTCCAGGTCCGTCAGTATTGCCGAAAAAACAACCCTACTGCCCAACCGGGGGTGAATCACAAGGTTATGACGTCCAAAATTCCCCAGACCGGCAGCCACTGCAGCATGACGAAGTGAAACATCCCCCACCATACCTTTTGTATCATAGCTCAAATGTAAATGGTTGGCCGGGGCCACCGTCATAGCTTTAGCGTTGAATTCCTTTTCAAGGTACCTTCCCAGACGGTAATTAAGGGTACGTAAAAAGTAGGTCAGATCCAGGCGCCCGCCCATGGCCACCTGCATATTTTTGCTTTCACAGTTGGATAGTTCTTTAAAGGCCAAAACAATCAGCGATTTAACCCCGGGGAAAATAGTTGACAGGACAGGGGACCTGGGGCTTTGATAGTCCCGGGCTGTGGCAAAACCAATATCATCCACGTCCAGACTTTGCACTAACTGTCTAATTTTTTCTTTCAAATGGTTCACCCCTTTTGGGTATGTTTTAAAAGAAATTCGCCAGCTTGCTGCCTTTTCCCTTTACTTACTTTTTCGAATATAGAAATATTTCTTAGCAAAAATTAATTCCCCCCTGGACACAAAATATAATACGCCCGGTTAATTGTAGTAACAACTATATCCGGGCGTTTCATAACTTACTCTGAACAGAGGAAAAGTCCGAGATCCTTCGCTTACGCCCAGGATGACAATGATTCTTTTTCCTTAACCTCTTTTTCCTTGAAAACCAGGGCCCCAACGGGACAGACTTCGACACAAAGGCCGCACTGAGTGCACGGTGAGTCGATCAGTTTGTTTTCTTTAAATGTTGTAACTTTACGTTTTATGCCCCTGTGGGAAAAACCAATCGCCCCAACTTTAGCAACATTGTGGCAGACCCAGACACATTGTCCGCAAAGTACACACCTGCTGCGATCATAGGAAAAAAGGTCCAGACTGTCGTCAATATAAATTTCCTTTTCAAAAGGTTCATAGCGCTTTAGCCTGAGTTTTAAACCTCTTTCTTTGGCAATTATCTGCAGTTCACAGGAACGGTTTTTTGGGCATTTTCCACAACCCAGGCGGTGATCCGACAATAACAATTCAAAAGCGGTTTTCACGAGGCGGTCTACCCGTTCGCTCCTGGTTTTTACCACCATGCCTTCACGGACCGCAGTGGTGCAGGCCGTCACCGGTTTTTTTTCCCCCTCCACTTCTACAAAGCAAAGGCGGCAAGCGGCAGAGGGCCTCTCCTCCTCCTTGATGGCACATAAATGAGGTATATAGATCCCATTCTCCAGGGCAACCCATAAAATTTTCTCGCCCTCAGGAGCTACTATTTGGCGATCGTCAATAGTTAGAGTAATATTTCTGCTCATTTTTGCTCCCTTTCTCTTTCTTCCACCAGTTCGGGCGGAGATAATTTCACTACAGCATTATACTCGGGTGGGCAGGCCTTTAGGCAGTTGTCACATTTGGTACATTTATCCTGGTAGATAGCCTTAAGCCCGTCATCCCTTGTATAGATAGCTTCTGTGGGGCAACTGCCGACACAAACATTGCAAAGTTTGCTACATTTTGCGGGTTCAATATAGTAGGCAATGAGATCTTTACACATCAAAGAAGGACAACGGCGTTCCAAAATATGCATTTCATATTCATCCCTGAAATACCTGAGTGTAGTCAGCACCGGGTTAGGGGCTGTCCCTCCCAAGTTGCACAGGGAACCGCCTTTAACATCCTCCGCCAAATCCCAAAGTATATCAAGAACCCCCAGATCGTCTTCTTCCCCTTTGGTAATTTTGTCCAGAATGTCAAGCATATGCTTTGTGCCCAAGCGGCAAAATGTACATTTACCACAGGACTCCTGTTGCGTAAATTCCAGAAAATACCTGGCAATACTCACCATACAGTCGTCCTCGTCCAGCACAACTAGCCCCCCTGAACCCATGATTGCGCCCGCTTCCTGCAGGGAGTCAAAATCAATAGGAACATCCAGGGCTGACTCCGGAAGACAGCCTCCGGAAGGGCCGCCAATTTGTACGGCTTTGAATTGTTTACCATTCGGGATACCTTCCCCCACATCAAAAACAAGCTGGCGCAAGGTAGTTCCCATGGGGACTTCTACCAGGCCAGAATTGGCGACTTTTCCAACCAGGGCAAAAACGGCCGTCCCCGGGCTGCTTTCCGTCCCAATGCTTTTGAACCAATCTGCCCCATTCCTGATGATTGCCGGCACATAACAAAAGCCCTTTACATTATTAAGCACCGTGGGTTTTCCTCTGAAACCATACTGGGCCATGCGGGGGGGGCGGGACTGGGGAATCCCCATCTTTCCCTCCATGGAGTTGACCAGGGCCGTCCCTTCGCCACAAACAAAAGCCCCAGAACCCTGGAAAATTTTAATGTCAAAGTTAAAGTTGCTGCCCAGGATAGAGTTGCCAAGCAGGCCCTTTTCCCGGGCCTGTTCGAGGGCTTTTTTAACACGGCGGATAGCCTGGGGATATTCAGCACGAATATAAAAATAGCCCTCAGTGAGCCCTGCAGCATAGGCACAGATGATCATCCCTTCGATCACCTGGTGTGGATTTGATTCCAAAATGCTGCGGTCCATGAAAGCCCCCGGATCCCCTTCATCCGCATTGCAAATTACATATTTAATATCGCCCTTAGCTTTGCGGGCGGCTTCCCATTTCAGGCCGGCAGGGAAACCCGCCCCTCCACGACCACGGAGGTTGGAAGCCTTCACCTCATTCAGGGCTTTTTCCGGTTCTTCATTCAATACTTTAGCCAGTGCGGCATAGCCATCTCTGGCAAGGTATTGGTCTATATCTTCAGGGTCAATAAACCCGCAGTGTTCGAGTATAATTTTATTTTCATAAACACCTCTTGGAAAGTCCGAAAAGGTTGGGAAAAAATCATTTGGTTCTAAAGCCACCAGGGCAAACTCAAAACAAGGATCGTCATTTAATAAAAATTCTTCTACAAGCAACCTTACCAGACCCTCATCAAGTCTACCATAACAAAGCGCCGGAAAACCGGGCTTAGCAATGATGGCTAAGGGTTCGGCATAGCAATGCCCCATGCAACCTACCTCTATTACCTCGGCATCAATACCCTTTTCGGCGATCTCCCTTTTAAAGGCCTCCCTTACCTCCACTGCACCGGCTGCCTTACCGCAGGTCGCCGTTCCAACATATATTATTGGTTTTTCCTTTAAAAAATTTAGCTTGTCTACTGCCTTTTGTTTTAACTCTGCATACAGTTCTGAAATTGAAACCTGGCTCATGCTTCCTGCTCCCCTTCCCCTTCATGCTCCTCCTCTTTCTTCTCCCCCTTATCTTTTTCCAGTTCCCGCAAAAGCCCATCAACGAGGCCATCAACGCGGGTCGGGGTGACATGCCCCTCGATTGTGCCGTCCACTACAATGACGGGGGCCAGCGTACAGCAACCTACGCAGGCAACCCTTTCCAGGCTAAAATTGCGATCTGCAGTAGTTTCCCCCTCCTTGATATCAAGTCTTCTTTCAAAGGAATCCATAGCAATATCACCGCCAACCATATAACAGGCGGTCCCCATACAGACCTTGAATTGATGTTTACCCGGAGGATTGAGGCGGAACTGGTTATAAAAAGTAGCCAACCCATAAACGTCCACCGTAGGGATATTTAATGTTTCGGCTATCTTCTCCATGGCCAGGGCAGGTAGATAACCAAGCCTGTCCTGCAGATCCTGGAGAACAGGGATCAGGTTTTCACGTTCAGGTTGATAGCTTTTAAATAATTCAGCGATATTTTGTAAAATAAGCTCTCTTTCACCCTCCACAAGGTTCAATCACAACATCCCCCTTAAAATATATTTCCGGTATACATCCCCTTTATTCTACAATAAATCTAGCCCCCGTTCAAACCCAGGATTTTAAGGAAGCCCATTTCCAATAATAAAAAAACCGCTTGCAAAAATGGCGGGCGGGATAACAAAAAAGTGGCGTTTTGCAGGATGCTCTGCTCCCCTGCAAAACGCAATGTGCGGGTTTTCAGATTAAAATGTTGGGCCAGTTACCCTTGATTATTTTGCTTTTCTAAATATTAAATTCTTCTTTTCCTCAGACGCTTATCCCGTACCCCTGATCTGTTCCCAGATCCCCCTTAGACGTTGGGATACCTCACCATCACTATATTCCACCACCGGAAGGCCCTCTATCATTGCCTCAGTCACTATCTTGTCCAGGGGAACCTTGCCCACAAGCGTGATCCCATTTTTACGGCAATACTGTTCTATTCGGGCAGTATTATCCTCATCGAGATCATAGCGGTTAATGCTTACCAGCGCCGGCACCCCAAAATGCCGGCAGACTTCAATGACCCGTTCCATATCATGAACAGCAGAAAGTGTGGGCTCAGTAACAACAAGGGCAACAGAAGCATTAGCCAGGGCAGCGATCACAGGGCAACCAATCCCTGGAGGTCCATCCGTAATAATACAATTTTTCCCCTCGGCACGGGCAATCTCTTTGGCCTTGTTCCTGACCAGGGTCACCAATTTCCCAGAATTCTCCTCCGCTATACCCAGCCTGGCATGTACCAAAGGCCCATGAGGTGTTTGGGATATAAACCATTTTCCGGAAACAACCTCCTCAAAGAGAATGGCTTCTTCAGGGCAAGCATGGAAACAAACTCCACATCCTTCACAGGATATGGGATCAACCTGGAAGTCTGCACTGATTGCCCCAAACCGGCAAAGTTCAAGGCAAAGGCCACAGCTACTACATTTTTCCTCCTGGATAAAAGCCTGCCGGGAGGCCTTAAAATCATGGGCCTCCTTTTGAACGGGCCTCATGAGCAGGCTCAGGTTGGCAGCATCCACGTCACAGTCAGTAAAAACAGCATTCTTAGCCAACGCCGCAAATGAAGCTGCAAATGAAGTTTTTCCTGTACCCCCTTTACCGCTGATAACAGTTATTTCCTTCATTTTATCAACTTCTTTCCTCTGTTGTTTTTTCTGCTTCTATGTTATTGACGGCCTTGGATATTCGCCTCCATAGCTCCTCAAACCTGTTTCTCCATTCGGTAGAATGAGAAACAACAGGCTCCCCCTTTGCATAAAGCCTGGCCAATTCTATGTCCCAAGGAAAACGCATCAGGACCGGTATCCCCTCCCGCTTACAGTAATCATCCACACAATTGTTGCCGGAATCAGCACGGTTAATTAGTACACCGAAAGGGATGCCCAGTTTTCTTAACATTTCTACAGCAAGACTGAGATCATTTAAGCCAAAGGGGGTGGGTTCCGTAACCAGAAGGCAGTAGTCACTTCCCTTTACTGCAGTAACAACAGGGCAAGAGGTACCAGGAGGAGAGTCAATAATAGCATTTTTGTGAGAGTCGACCTTGTCCTTAACAAGACTAATCAAAGGCGGTGCCATTGCTTCCCCAGGGTTCAGGCGCCCATGTATAAACCTGAGGCCACTAACAGAGGCACTTTCCACAATACCAATAGGACGAGGATCCTCTGTAATAGCGCCTTCAGGGCAAAAATACGTGCATCCACCACAGCCATGACAAAGTTCAGAGAAAACCAAAACATTTTCCTTGATAACAGCTATGGCATTAAAGGCGCAAACTTCCTTACAACGGCCACAATAGGTACATTTTTCATCATCAACCTCC
>JBMNNS010000084.1:0-6793 GCA_050942625.1 Dethiobacteria bacterium | reverse complement strand
ATCAGTTCGTTGACATAATTACCTACTTTTAACATGTGCTCTGTAGAAAAAGGGCCGCGAATGGTATATTCCTCGCCCAAAATTTTGATAGTCAGCTTTTCCTTGCCTTCATCGTCAGCCAACGCTTTTTCCCTCCAAAAAGGTACGAGTTTTGATTTTATATTCGCTGACACGGGCGAAATTTCCTTCTTTCATTGTTTCCGCAACACTGCCTTATATTTTTCATAAAACCTCTTCTCGATTGTTTTTTGGATTTCATCCACATCTTCATCCCGCAGGGTTCTTTTCTGATCCTGAAATGTCAGGGAAAAGGCATAGCTAAGGTGCCCCTCTGGGATCTGGTTTCCCTGATAAAGATCAAATAAAACAACCTCCCGGAGCACTTCTCCACCACATTCCTTGAAAGTTTCCAATAGTTCATCAGCACTAACATCCCTGGGAACGATGAAGGCAAGGTCCCGGAAAACCGCTGGAAAACGTGGCAATGGTTTAAAGGATGGGGATAACCTGGCGGCCTGTAGAAACCCTTCCATGTTTAGCTCAGCCAGATAAATGTCCTGTTTATATTCCATTTTTTCCTGCAGTTGGGGATGAAAAGCACCTAAAAATCCCTGTTCCTTATCATCAATTTTCAGTATTGCCCCTTTTGTAGGATGCAGGACAGGCAACCTTGCCGGGACAAAACGGTAGTTTTTAATACCAAGGCTTTTGAGTAGAACTTCAATAATGCCCTTCAGGAAATAAAAATCAACCTTTTGGGCACGATTCTGCCAACTGTTTGCAGTAGTATTCCCACTTAAAAGGAACGATAACATCAGCTTTTCCCTGGGGAGTTTTTCCCTTTCCGCTGACGGCAGAAAAACTTTTCCCAGTTCAAATAAAAATAGGTTTTCTACCTGGCGGTTAAAATTATAGCGCATAATCTGCAATAGGTTGGCTACAAGCATAGTACGCATGACAGCCTGTTCCTCTGTCAGGGGGTTTTGCAGCTTGACTACGTTGCGCCTATAATCATCCTCAGGAAGATTTAATTCATCAAAAAGCCGTGGGTTCATAAAAGAATAGGTTATAACTTCTTGCAGGCCACAAGCGACTAAAACGTCCTTTATCCTTTCCAAGATCCTTTTTTCGGGTGACAACCTTCCCGAAGTGAGAACCCCCGAGGGGAGCGTCACGGGAATGGCATCATACCCTTTGATTCTAATAATTTCTTCAATAAGATCGACTTCGATCTTTAAATCCCCACGATAAGAAGGAACTTCAACCCTATATTCCCAGAAATCCGGTTCATCGGGGCCAGCTTTATCCTTTGTTTGTATCGTTGTCCCTATTCCAAGCAATATTTGCTCTATTTCCTCCCTGCTAACCCGAAAACCAAGGGTTTCCTCCACTTTTTTAGTTCTTAAATTAATGACAGTTTTTCGCGGTGGGCGGGGGTAACTGTCAACGATCCCCTGAATTATTTCCCCTCCTGCTGTTTCTTGCATAAGACGGACCGCCCTGGCCTGGGCAAAGATAATCCCCTCAGGATCGACTCCCTTTTCAAAACGCTGGGAGGCTTCAGTGTTCAAGTTAAGCCTGCGGGCGGCCCTGCGGACCTTTGCCATATTAAAGCAGGCAGCTTCTAACAACATCCTCCGGGTTCCGGGAGTAATCTCCGTAGCCTCCCCGCCCATAATACCGGCCAGTCCCACGGGAACCTGGGAATCAGCAATAACCAGGGTTTCGCTGTCGAGTTTTCTTTCAACGCCGTCCAGGGTAACAATTTTTTCACCCGGGGAAGCGCAGCGTACAACTATTTCCCCATCAGTTAATTTATCAAAGTCATAAGCATGCATGGGTTGGCCCGTTTCCCACATGACATAGTTAGTAACGTCAACAATGTTATTGATAGGACGGATGCCGGCCGCTAAAAGTCGTAATTGGATTTTTAGCGGTGAGGGAGAAATTTTGATTTTTTCCATCATCCTTGCGGTGAAACGGGGACAAAGATCTGGTTCTTTAATAATTACACGGGCCAGTTCCCTTACGTCCTCTTTATTTTCAGTCACCTGGATGGGGGGCAGTTTAATTTTATTGCCGGTTAAGGCTGCAACCTCCCTTGATACGCCCAACAAACCCAAACAGTCGGCCCTGTTTGGGGTAAGCTCCAGGTCAAGAACTGGCTCATTTATAGGAAGGATCTCCCGAAGCGGGGTACCCGGGGAAAATAAACGTTCATCTGTAATAAGCAGGATGCCGTCATCCGCCCCTGCAAGTTCAAGATTAAGTTCCTTTGCCGAACAGAGCATTCCCTGTGAAGGTACCCCCTTTATCTCCATTTCACGAATCTCCCCTCCAACGGGCAAGACCGCTCCCGGCAGAGCCAAAACTGCCAGGTCACCCTCCTTCATATTCCAGGCACCACAGACTATGGTCAGCATTTCCTGGCCGGTATTAACAGTCACCAACTGGACTTTTTGATCCTGGGGATGGGGGGCAAGCACCTCTATTTTAACTATGATAAACCGCCCATCGAGGGGGGCAAAAACCTCAAGTGCACCCACTTCTATTCCAGCCATGGTAAGGCGTTCTGCCAGTTCCTCAGGAGAGTAGGGAATATCCACGTATTCCTTCAGCCAATTATATGGTACTTTCAATTTTTTCACCCCTGTTCTTAATTATGTGTGCTTAAGAGGACTATAATTTTTTAACCGGTGCTATAACTGCTGCAGCATACGCAAATCATTATTATAAAACAACCTGATATCATCAATACCATATTTGAGCATCGCGATACGTTCAACGCCCATACCAAAAGCATAGCCGGACACCTCTTCAGGGTTATAACCGGACATCTCCAGTACCCGGGGGTGTACCATACCCGATCCCAGTATCTCAAGCCAACCTGTGTTGCTGCAGATCCGACAACCCCTGCCATCACAGATAACGCACGAAATATCGACTTCTGCACTTGGTTCCGTAAAAGGGAAAAAACTGGGACGCAGCCGTATTCTTACTTCTTTACCGAACATTTCCCTCACAAATAACAGCAAGGTCCCTTTTAAATCAGCTATGGATATCTTTTCGTCTATGGCCAAACCTTCTACCTGAAAAAACATGGGGGAATGAGTGATATCATCGTCCCTACGGTAAACTTTGCCCGGAGCAATGATGCGGATAGGCAACCTGGGCACCTCTGCTTCCATGGTACGGACCTGAACCGGGGACGTATGTGTACGTAAGAGTATTTCCGGACTGATATAAAAAGAGTCCTGCATATCCCTTGCGGGGTGATCCCGGGGGATATTTAAAGCCTCAAAATTATAATAGTCAAGCTCGATATCGGGCCCCTCAGCTATATTAAAGCCCATGGAGGTAAAAATTTCCTCTATTTCCTCTAAGATCGTAGTCAGGGGATGCTTTCTTCCTATCCTAAACTGTCTTCCAGGGAGGGTAACATCCAGACGTTCTTTTTCCCAGCGCTGAAATAACAACTGTTCCTTTAGTTCCCTCTTGCGTTGTTCCATCGCTTGCTCTGCAAATTTTTTTAATTCATTTAACTGCTTTCCCAGAAGTGGCCTCTGCTCTGTAGGAACCTGATTTAAGTTTCGCAGAAGCATGGTTATTTTCCCTTTTTTACCAAGGTAGCGAATGCGCAATTGTTCCAGGTCAGGCACCTCTTTTGTTCCCTCTAGATCGTTCTGAAATTCTGTCCGCAGTTTAGTTACCTTTTCCTGCATCCTCTACAAACCCCCTCTATAAATAGAATAGACATAATAACAAAAACATAATTAAGGAAGAAGCTTTCGCCCCCTTTTGGGGACGAAAGCTTCTTCCGCGGTACCACCCACATTAACTCCAACTCCAACCATTGGAGTTCCCTTTATAATATAACGGTATCACCGGACACGGCCTAGTAAACCTAAAAACCCGTCTTTCAGCCGGCAACTCCGGGGTGAAATTCCGCCAAGCATCCTCAAAAAGGTTTCCAGCCAGGACCTTTTCTCTCTGTAGATTTTGCTTTGGTGTACTTATCCCCATCATCGTTTTTTACTTATTTTAGTTAATTGGAAAGTAAGTATTTATAAAGCAAATAAGCAGCTACAGAACCTGTACTTTCAAACATTTTCCAGAAAAATTCAGCGGTCAACATCATATGACCCCTTTCGTTAATTTTTCAGGAACCAAAATAAATTATAGCACAACAAGATTTAGAAAACAATGACTCCCCATGGGGTTTTCATGGGGTTTCGCTTTTGTTCCAGCTTTACCAGCATAGCATCAACTAGATTTTAGATTCTTTTTGGCGTCTGCTTTCAAAAATAAAAATTGAGGCAGCCATGGCAGCATTTAAAGCGGCTATTTTGCCCTGAAGCGGTATACAAGCCCGTACATCGGCCCCGTCACTAAGGGAAGGGCTTACCCCCCTGCTTTCGTTGCCAATGATCACAGCACTTGGCCGGCTAAAGTCAAGCTCATAGTAAGGTACTTCCCCGTCAGGGACTGCTGCAATGAACTGTACCTTCCTTTGCCGCAAGATAGCATACCAATCCTCAATTTTTTCAGCTTGCAGGATAGGAAGATAAAAAGTACCTCCCATGCCCGCCCGCAGGGATTTTGGGTTATAGGGATCTACCGTGCCTGGTAAAAGTATAAGGGCATCTACAGCAGCAGAAGCAGCAGCACGAATTATAGTGCCAAGGTTGCCGGGGTCCTGTATTCCATCCAGGATAAGAAAAAAATCACCATCGCCTGGCAATGAATGGGGCATAACAGGCAGGCGAGCAATGGCTCCTACCCCCTGCGGGGTCTCTGTTTGGGCAATGGTTTTAAACAATTTTGGTTCAATCCTATACAATTTTGCCTCTTGTGCTGCATCATTAAGAAGCTCCTTTGCAACCCCTTTGGCAAACTCGTCTGTATAAAAAACAGATTCTAGTTTAAGCCCGGCGTTAAGAGCTTCCCGTAAAAGGTGGTAACCCTCCAATACAATTTTCTGTTTTTTTACCCTGTATTTTCGGAGCCCCAACAACCTGTATTCCTTTAATAATTTACTATTCCTGGAAATGATTTTTGTCATACAGTAATTTGCCCCTTTAATAGGAAAAAGACCTACTCTATCAATAGGCCTTTTGCTTCCTGCTCAAAATCGATCACTGGTTTTCCTGGGCAACCTCCGCCAACCTTCTAAAAGCACCCGGTTCATTAACGGCAAGATCGGCAAGCATTTTACGGTTAATTTCCACACCGGCTTTTTTTAAACCTCCCATAAACTTGCTGTAAGAAAGCCCGTTGTCCCTTGCAGCAGCATTAATACGAGTAATCCAAAGTTTACGAAAATCCCTTTTACGCAACTTCCGATCCCGGTAGGCATACGCTAAGGATTTCATAACCTGTTGGTTGGCTACCCTGAAAGAAACCCTTTTTGTGCCAAAATATCCTTTAGCCAGCTTAATTATCTTTTTTCTTCTTTGCCTTGTTTTAACGCTATTTTTAACCCTGGGCATTTTCCAAACCTCCTAACAGGTCTATTTGTAAGGTAGTAATCTTTGGACACGTTTAAAATCAGAGCTACTCACCAAAGTTGCACTGCGCAGTCTGCGTTTCCTTTTTGGGCTTTTTTTCTCTAAAATATGGCTATGGAACGCACGGTTTCTTTTAATTTTTCCGGTTTTAGTTTTGACAAACCGCTTTGCCGCGCCCCGGTGTGTTTTCATCTTTGGCATTTTAAGTCCTCCTCATCTTTTTACTTGGGAGCTAGAATCAAAACCATGTTTCTACCTTCTATTTTTGGCGGTTTTTCAATAACACTAATATCACTGAGCTCCTGGGCTAATTTCAAACAAAGATTTTTGCCTATTTCAGGATGAGTAATCTCCCTGCCTCGAAATGTGACAGTTGCTTTGACCTTGTTGCCATCACCAAGAAACCGTTGGCAGTTGCGCACCTTAACTTGAAAATCATGTTCTTCAATTTTGGGGCGCATCTTAATTTCCTTCATTGTAATAGAATGCTGTTTTTTGCGAGCTTCCTTTTGTTTCTTGCTCTGCTCATATTTATATTTGCCAAAATCCATGATTCTGCAAACAGGGGGGGTTGCCTTCGGCACTATGTTTACAAGATCAAGATTTTTTTCCTGGGCTAATCTTAGAGCCTCTTCCAGGGGCACAATTCCTAATTGAGTACCAATATGATCAATCAGCCTGACCTCCTTGGATTTTATCATATTGTTGACCAGTATTTCCTTATTAATGTTAAATCCCCTCCAGTTATTTTAAAAAATAGAAAAAGCAGGTGAAGTCCCCACCCGCTTTTACATGGTCGTTTCAATCGCTTCCATTAGTTGCGTTCAACCCTGGTAACTGCAAAATGCGTTTCAAGGTGAGAAGCTGGGGCTTCTACTTTACCGAACAATAATATATCATAAAGTAAAGCTTTCGTCAATAAAACCTGGCTAAAAAATGGGTAAAACCAGAAAACATCCACAACAAATAAAGAAAATTGCCCACAGTGTACACCCTTACCGGCATTATTACCCTAAACGACAAGCAGTTAAACCGGGCTATTTTGAGCAGGGTTAATATTTACCACGTTAATTACCACGTTTTAACAGGCAGGTCCGGCGCCCTGGAACTTGCTTAAAAAGCTTTCAATTGTAACAGGGCCCAGATCTCCTTCTTCACGGCTGCGGAGAGCCACCGAGCGGGACTGCACCTCTTTGTCACCGATAATAAGCATATAAGGGATTTTTTGTAGCTGTGCTTCCCGGATCTTGTAGCCAACCTTTTCACTGCGGGCATCCAGTTCCACA
>JBMNNS010000083.1:0-6807 GCA_050942625.1 Dethiobacteria bacterium | reverse complement strand
ATACGTTCTAGAACTAAGCAAGGATTGACTTCCGCCACCTCAGCACCATCTTTCATTATGTTTACGTGTTTTAACCTATTTCCAAACTCATCATGAAATGATACACTGCCTGTCAACTTATCACCAAGACTAAACTCATTCTGGTCCAATTCAAATGCCGTCTCTAATGAGCTGCCGAAACCCCATTCATAGGTCTGTCCTGCTTCTAACTCCTTTTCCCCCATTTCAAATGTCTGCACCAAGATGGTATTTGTATCAAGGGTATTTTCAAGTTTGTAAAGCGGTGAGTATTTGCCCTCACTCAAAATCATATATTTAATGTTGCTACCTTTGGTAACTATTTCATTGCTGTAGACAACAGCATCGGACATGCCGGCAGGACGCAACATTATCCTGGGATGGACGTTATCCGCTTTAACAATTTCACAACGAGCCGTTTTCTGACCGTTAAGGTCCAGCTTGGCACCTTCATTCACTTCGATGTTTAGAGAAGATAAAAGATAGTAACTGTTTCCCTGTCGAAAGGTGGTATAACAATAATTATGAATGCCGGGGTCCAGATAAATCCTCCACGGTTCCCCCCAACTAGCTTGCCTGGGTATAACGCTAACTTCGGTTACGTATTTCAGTTCCGGCAGCCTGCCTCCGCCATCACTATATAAAGGTAATTTGAGCCTATTTGCATTCAAATTATTAGTTAAATCATTACCAAAATCATCAGAGATCGAAACCTCAATGGGCTTTACATCCGAAAGATTAAGCTTGTCTAATGCATATATAGTAGAAAAAGGCTGGGAGGAAAATCCGGTTAAAGAATACATTCTGGCCTCAATTAGTGCTAGATTAATGTTTTGAGAACTAAAATCAAAGTTGGTCGGGATTTGTACAAGGCCGGTATCTTTCGTAATCAATCTTTTATTTTTGTTAATAAGCTGCCAACCGTCGTTTTCTTCCCATTTAAATAATTTTATTTCCCCGGTACTGACAGGCTCATCCTGAGGACCTTTTACAACGATATCTACTGTTTCTTTACCTTCCGGTACTATTATTTCAAAATCCAGTGTTTCCTGAACAAGCTGATTATCCGTTCCCGAAAGAGGACCCGCATATAAGCTCAGCCTAGCTTGATAATGCCCTGGGCCTGGAGGAAGCGGGGTTGTATAATCCCTACCAGAATCCCAAATGCTCCCATTAAGATTAAATGACGAAGTATTTTCATAGATTTGGTTTTCGTTACTGTCATATACAGAAAAAATGGGATCATTTCTATACAACCAGTCTATTTCAACCTCTTTAAAACCACCCACATCCTCCGGAGACCATTCGAATAACCTAAATAAACCGTCATCTGTCTCTTTCCTGACAAAAAACAAGCTATCTAAAGACCAGGAACGCCTTGGACCATACGCATAAGCGAGATTATTGCCAAATTTATCAGTAAATTTGTTTATTGTTTCAAGTCTTTTTCCTTTCTCTATTTGCGTTCCAGTTTTACTTTGAAACTCTGCTATTTTAATTCTTTTTCCAAAATCAATTCTTGTGGGATTATTTATGCCTTCCGCTACAGAGAGGGTTTTTTCCCTGCTAAGGTAAAAAGACCATTCATCGCCGTCTTGGATGGAAACAACATCAGCGCTGACCTCATATTCTCCTGGAGGGAGTATGATCTCTTGCCCTTTCAGCCCACTGGATAAAAGTGGTATACCAAAATGCTCACTTTCTTCAGGAACCTTGAGATACAAAATTGTATGGTCCTGTTCTTCATGGGTTCCTGCCACAATTTTTCCTCCATTGTCAACATTAAGGGTTAAAATTGTATCATTTTGGCCTTCCTCAATCGTAAATTTTGCTCTTAACAAGTACGTCGGGCTGTCTTCACTGACTGCGGCTGCCTGTCTTACCTCAGGCAAAGATGGACTCCAAAAACCATATGCTTCGTAAGTTCCCGGATCAATGTGAAGCAATTTGCATTGTGTTTCACGCCACGGGCCTATTACCGTCTTTCTTTTATAGTTAAAATCTAGCGGTGATAGACAATATAGTGGATTAGTTAGTTTTGCCGATTCTTGATCATGCATCTCCAGAGTTATTTTTACCGTGTTTTCACCGCCGATTTGGTACCAACCAGGTTCCTCAAATTTGTGGTTATAGAGAAAACGTTCCCCCTTGTCCTTATCATCTATCTCCCCAAAGATCGTTACATCATAGCCATCAACATCCTGGCTGGAGGTTCCTGGAACTCTAATAAACCCATTCTCATCGGCATAATAATATTTCGTACTATAATCATTACCTACTTTCCTGATCACATAAGCAGTTGCGGATGCTGCCGGCTTTCCGTCAGGATCAGTTACCTCCAACCTTAACCCGGATGTAATCACATTATTAATAGAAATGCTGAGTTCCTCCGTTTTACCAATTTGCTCCCCGCTACTGTCTTTAGCAAGAGCAATTATTTTGTGTTCGCCATCCGGCCATTCCTTGCTATCCCACTCAAATGAAACCGTCTCCTCACCTTCGCAGGTTATTTCCTTTATTTTACAATCGGCAGCAATTTCATCTATATAAAATTCTAGAGTTGAAACCTGAGCAGGCATACCAATTTGAACCTTAAAAATTACCGTTCCAAAAACAGATTGCCCCTCTTTAGGTCCCCTGAAGGCTAACGCTCTTTTAATAGGTTCTTGCCCCATGATCGCAGCCAGATCAACTAACCCATACCCTGTTTCAGGATCTCGGCCAAGATCGCCTATATCCTCAGCTGTACTTGTTAAGACTTCACAAACCTGCAACACGGAGGCATCGGGATATATACACTTGTACAAGGCAGCTGCCGCCGCCACATACGGTGCAGCCATGGAAGTCCCGCTCCATTTTTCATAATAGCCACTTTCATCATCTCCATAGGCTTCTCCAATTTTTTGGTTGGGCCTGCCCACAAAATCGGGAACAGTGCTTAAAACTGCAACCCCTGGAGCAGTAAGATCCAGCCTGTCACCATAGTTTGAAAAATAGGCCCTTCTTTTTAGGTTATCAACGGCACCAACCGCTATGACCCCGAGATATGATGCCGGATATGTCAGCTCAACCCTCCTACTTTCGTTACCCGCGGCGGCAACTACCACACACCCTTTGGACTGTGCATAAGAGACCGCTTCTGATAATACATTTGAGGAAAAACTTGTTCCCAAACTCAAATTGATAACATCAACGCCTTGGTCAGCTGCATACTTGATACCTTCACTGACATCAAAGGAAGTGCCTTGTCCTTTATCGTTTAAAACCTTCACAGGCAAAATTTTTACATCAGCTGGACCACTGCACCCTACAATGCCAATACCATTGTTATAGATAGCTGAGATAATCCCGAACACATGAGTCCCATGCCCGTTATCGTCGGAAATATCCTCAGGATTATAAGGAAGCCCAGAACTTTTTCTTTGTACAAAATTCCATCCATTTGGTAATACTCTGCCCTGCAAATCAGGATGGGTAGTTTGGACTCCGGTATCAATGACAGCAACAACAGCAGAATTAAAGCCAACTGTTGACCATGCATAAGGGGCTTTTATCAATTGCGGTCCATATTGCTCTGAATAGAACGGATCATTGGGTACCGGTACCTCAAAGTCACCTTCTGCTTTTTTATCATCTAATAACATAATACTTTCATCATGTACATTTGGGCCAAAGGCATAAACATAATAGTTTGGTTCAACGTATTCTATATTTGGATCTTCACTTAATGCCAGCATCGTTTCCCTGATATCTTTATCCTTTGGCAGTTCTAAAAGTCTCGCACCCTCTGGTAGCTGTTTAACCACCTTTCCCGCAGTTGATTCCTCAGTTAGCTTTTGAAGTGAACTAATGAGGCCTTCATTTGTTGTTTTATACTTAATAACCAGTTGATGAGCTACATACTCTTCTGAAACATGGCTTGTATTATCTATTTGTTGAAAGCTCTCTTGACCATAAACGCCGGAAACACCGCTCGCCAAAACCAATAAAGTGATTAATAAAAATGATATGAGCCGTTTAATATTCCTGTAATTCATTTTCAATTTCTATTCCCGCTTTCTACTTTCAATTTCAATCCCTAAAAGCAAAAATGTTATACACCTACATGCATTTGCTAACATATCGGGCTTATACTGGTGAAATTAAATTATAAAATATCGTATTAGTAATACTTTATTCCTCCAGGTTAATAATATTTAAACACCCCCTATGGTAATCCTTGCATAACAACCCCAAGCAAATCGCCTTAATTCAGAGATAAGCGCTTCTTGAATATAGAAAACGGGTAGGCATTGTGAAAAGTAAACAACCCACGGCATGAGGTGCATTAAGCAAACTCACCTTTTCACAATTGAAGGCGTGGTAAGGCGTGCCGTTTCTCCTGTACATCTAAAGGATTGCCCCCATAGCTGGGCAGCTTTAGAACAGCAATCTCGAAGAGCAAAGAGAGTTGATATGATAAATCTTAGTGGTTTTTAAAGTACAATGCTACTACAACATTTTCCATATCCTCCATATTTTACACCTTTTATATCATTCCACACAATTTGTGAAAACCCTTCAATAATTTCTAAAAATTTATTAAAGACAAGGACAGAAATCAGAATAAAAGAACAAGATAACAAATCTGCCTGGAGTAGATATTCTAAATACTGACTCCTGGATTTTGACTTCTGACAGGATTCTGACTTCTGAGTGGTAACATTTCACTAAAACAACCCTTATTGTTCCTCAGACAATCCCGCCTGGACCTGTTCTATAAAAAAAGGAACATCCGGGCGGACCATTTTTATTTTAGCCGCAAAGTCCCTGCTTTCTTTTCTATCTGTATCATTCAAGATAATAAGCTCCGCCTTTCGTATCCATTCCGCATCCTGCTCCCAATCCGGCACAGGAAGCTGAACCATAACGACTTGCACAGCCCAGGGAAAATCGGTGAACCCATCACATCCTTCTAGAAAAAAACCAGAACTATAAGGCTAAAAAATTATCAGATACGTAAACACAAAAAATAAAAAAATTTCCCTTCCGAGATTTATTCCGGAAGGGAAATTTTTGTTACGATTTTTTTACAACTCTTTATGCACCAACTCTCATCTGGTTTACTATTGCAGGATCAATGGATTAGAGTTTGGATCATTAGTCAAGCGGTCCACAATATAGACCTTGATTACATCACCGGGTTTAACATTAAATCCTGCTTTCGCGGCATTGATTTCATCAAAATCAGCTTCCAGCGCGTTAAGCTGCAGCTGCACACCATTTTCAAGGTGGGTAAATACTACTGTCTCTGTACCCTCATGTGGCTCTATGGGTTCGATAGAAACTGTAAAATACTTCAAGCCGGTTTGGTTCGGATTTACGGTCATGGTTTTGATACCGTCTGCTGTTTCCCCGATGGTGTAAACAACATCTTCTACTGGTACTACATTGTATTGCGGCACCGCTTCTTTTTCTAACGTTACAATTATGGTTTTATTAATAATTTCATCTTCTACTGTAAAGGTTCCTTTAACCTCTTTATAACCCTCCTTGGTTACTGTATAGCTATAATCTCCCACTTCTAACTCATAGGTGCCATCTTCTTTTGGTGTTACAACCTCGCCTGTGTTATCTTTGACTTCAATGACGGCACCTAAAGCAGCTTCTATTGGGAAAATAAAGAAGTTTACAGTACAAAAAGTTGGTTCCGGAGGTATCAGAGAAAAAACAGCAAAAGTGCCGCTGGGCCAAACGCTAGTACAAATATTATAGTCGCCAGCAGGAACATTAGGAGCAACAAGGGACACTGGGGACAGGGTACCGTTAGCGTCGGTTGTTACATCTACCTTGGGCTCATCGACATCCCATACACCGTTGCCGTTAATGTCAAACCAGATATACCTGTCTGACACCTGGTTAGGCACATATCCATAACCCGAAATCTCAATTTCCGTGCCGGCGGTCCCTGAGTCAGGGTTCAGTATCAAACCAGTGATACTATAAGTTGCTGAAGCTTTGAGTCCGCGGGCAGGTAATTCCGCGCAAACCTGATAGTCTCCCGGCGCTGCTGATGGGACATGCAGTCCGGGCGTGGTAGCTGTTCCTGCGCCACTGGTTGTTACCGATGCCCGATTCTCATCCTCATCCCACACTCCGTTACCGTTGGTGTCAAACCAGACGTACCCGGTCGCATTTGCCTCAAACCCATCAATATTCATGCCAATATTGGTTCCAGGGAAACCCCTGGGAGTGGTAATCTTAATACTCGGGATCACACAGATGCTGGCTGAAGCATCTATAATCTTATCATTATTTAGATCCAGGATAATATTGTAGATGCCTGTCTGTGCCGATGGCCATGACACGTTTGATACAGACACTGTACCGTCTGCCGCTGTTTTACCGGTCCTGTAAGCACCATCGTCAAAAATCCCATTCCCATTTCTGTCACAGAAAAGCCTAAAACTTGTGTTGGGTGCAAATCCACTGCCGGTAATAGTGATATCAGGACTTATGCGATAATTTCCGCTAGTTGGGGTCGCGATTATACCTTTATCAGCAATAGTAAAACTGGCAGTTGTTTTTATGCCACCGATATCAGCTTGTACATTATAGCTGCCCGTGTCTGCTGATGGAATAGTTAAGCCGGTGAGTAAAGGAATGGCCCCGTCTGCATTCGTATTCACCGCTACTGATGGTTCACCTTCGTCCAGTACCCCGTTATCGTTTGTGTCGAACCAGATCATCCCCGCCGCGTCAGCATTAAAACCGCTGCCGGTAATAAATATAGTTACTCCGGGGATTCCA
>JBMNNS010000082.1:0-6995 GCA_050942625.1 Dethiobacteria bacterium | reverse complement strand
CATATTCTGCACCTCCTCCCCAGAGTAAACAATTATGATTTTAGCATAAGACGAGCTTAAAAACAAGTAGGGCCCAAAAGCCATAAAATTTTTTTTAAAAAAATGCCTGTAATTATTGTCCAAAAAAGCCAAAAAAAACATTTCCAAGGGATTTTTTTTTATATAAAGGCAATAATAGAAAGTTTCCGAAAATATGCTAAGTATATTAAAGCCTATCTGAGAAATAATATAACTGCACTAAAAAGAAGGAGGTGAAAATGAATGCCTAATCAAATGAACGTAAGAGGTGGCAGAAAGAGTGGGCGGAATAACATTTTGGTTCCCAGTGCCCAAAAAATTTTAGACGATTATAAGTATGAAATTGCCAATGAGCTGGGGATTAACTACAATGGCGACCGAGGGGAGCTAACCTCCCGCCAGAATGGTTACGTTGGGGGTTATATGGTAAGGAAAATGATCCAGCAAGTACAGAACCAAATGGCTCAAGGCCAGCTCCAACCTTCTCAGCTTACCCAGCAACCCGATCCCCAGGATATGACCCAACCAACAATGCAGGTTGGCCAGGGCCAAATCCAAACCCAGAATCCGCAAATGGGTCAGAATCAGTTCTAAAACTTTACATCAACTCTTTACATCCAAGCGGGCTTCGGCCCGCTTCTAATATTATGTCCCAAGGTCACTATTATATCCCGGGGATACAATAATATGTAAAATAAAAAACCCCTACAGCGAGTAAAAATTTTAATCGTCTGTAGGGGTAGGGAGAGGAGAAACCGGAGGAAGAGCTTATGGGGAATATTGTTGATGCACTAATATTATCTACAGTATCCAGGAATTTATTCCCCCTTTTTAAGAAAATATTATGGTAATAATATCCAAAAAGGCAGATTTTTAATAATTCTGCGGTCATCGTAGCTCCCCCAGGATGGGTTATAGGGGACGGTTTCTTTTCCTGCCGGCGGCCGACGTCGTAGTTACTGCCGAGTTTATAGCAGTGATTCTGTCCCGTTTCCTGCTAATAAAAGATAGATTAACGGGTTGAAAAAAACAGTCTCTAAACTGTCATTGAGGTGCTAAAAAAGTCCGTTTAAGAAAGAAATTGCCCATCTGGAAGAAAATAATATAACAAAATCTTTTTTTTTTGCCGTTGTTAAAGGATTATATGGAAAAATAATCATTTTTTAATCGGATTTAATAAAATTTTACAAGTTTTACGAAAAGGATTAAAAAATACCCCTAAAGAGAGTTAGGCATTTTTATTCATAAAGACTGTTTTTTTTAATAACGCTATGCACGTTAGTGCATGGCAGGCTTTCTTGTAAAAAAACTATCTTCCGGAGAGGGGGCAACCATATGTAAGAGACAATTAAACGTAGTTTATCGCCACTATAATGGGAACGTTATGTAGGTAGTAACACAATGTCTTTTTAAGAATTATTTAAAAAAAATGGAGTTTCATAGGTTGTAATGTTGTAATAAGGAGGGCATTTAATGAAAACGACTAAAAGTATGATTATGCGGACCCTGCTTTCTGCAGCAGCAGTGTTTAGTATCTTGGGTTTAGTTCTGGTAATGATGGTTGGAGTAGCGGCGGCGGCAGAAGTGACGCCGGATGGGATCTATGTTTCCGATGATGATATGTTCACGTATACTGTAACGAATGGCCAGGCCCAAATCATATCATACAATTGTAATATGGAATCTACTACTGCAGTTAATATACCAAGTACATTGACAGTAACAATAAGGGGAGTTGAAACAACAAGTACTGTAACAAGCCTTGAGGAAAATTTCCTTCTTTATGAAATGGTAGGTGCAACCAGTTTTCAAGTAGATGCGGATAATGTTAGTTTCTCAAGCAGGGAGTTTATGATAAAGCAGGCACAACATTAATACGGTGTCCAACTTCTCCAAGCTATGATGAGCTCATCATCCCGGAAGGGGTAACCGCCATTGCTGAAAGGGCTTTCAGTTCCTGTAGTTTGCAAAGTGTCACCCTGCCGGAAAGCCTTACAAGCATTGGCGATCTTGCTTTTAGTGGTTCGGGTATAGAGAGCATCACCCTACCTGAAGGCCTCACCAGTATCGGTGATAGTGCTTTTTATTCTTCCTCAGGCTTAACCAGTATCACTCTGCCGGAAGGCCTCACCAGTATCGGTGATAGTGCTTTTATGAATTGTTCCAAATTAACTGCTATCAATATTCCGGCAAGTGTAACAAACATAGGCAGTGCACCTTTTGCATCTTGTAGAGCCTTAACGGCCATTACGGTAGACGAAGAAAACGCATGCTACTCTAGTGAGAACGGTTTGCTTTATGATAAAGCGAAAACTACATTAATACAGTGCCCACGTGGTTTAAGCGGTGATATCACTCTGCCGGAAGGCCTCACCAGTATTGGTGACAGCGCTTTTTATTATTGCTCAGGCCTGACCGCTATCACCCTGCCGGAAAGCCTCACCAGTATTGGTGACAGCGCTTTTCAATCCTGCTCCAAGTTAACAACTGTAAGTATTCCGGCAAGTGTTACCAGTATTGGCCGGGCACCTTTTCGATACTCCTCGGCCTTAACAGCTATTGAAGTAGATGATAATAATACCTACTATACAAGTGAGGACGGTTTGCTTTATGATAAAGCGAAAACTACATTAATACAGTACCCACGTGGTTTAAGCGGTGGGCTCACTCTGCCGCAAAGTCTGACCAGTATCGGTGACTATGCCTTTCAATCCTGCTCCAAGTTAACCGCTATTACCCTGCCGGAAAGCCTCACCAGTATCGGTGATAGCGCTTTTTATGGTTGCTCAGGCTTAACCGCTATCACCCTGCCGGAAAGCCTCACCAGTATCGGTGATTTGGCTTTTAATAATTGTTCCAAATTAACCGCTATCAGCATTCCGGCGGGCGTTACAAGCATCGGCGATAGAGCATTTTTATCCTGCAGGGCCTTGACAGCTATTACGGTAGATGAGAATAATGCTCACTATTTGAGTAGGGACGGTGTGCTTTATGATAAGGAAGGGACTACATTAATCCAGTGTCCCGGGGGGTTCATCGGTACTTTCGACGTCCCGGAGGGAGTCATAACTATCGTTGACAATGCTTTTAATGGCTGCTGGGACTATTCAACCTCAAAAGGGTTAACCGGTATCACCCTTCCGCAAAGCTTAAAATATATCGGCGACAGTGCTTTCCAAAGTTGCTTTGGCTTAGAGCGTTTTAATCTCATCATCCCGGCAAATGTTGAATACATTGGTCACGGTGGGCTTGGCTACATCAAATATTCCAGCGTTACATTTTATTCGCCAACAACAATAATTAATAATGAAGCAAATAGCATGCAATTAGATTTCAATACCAAGATTATTGGCTGGGATCCATCTACCGCCAAGGATTATTACCGGGCTATGGGCCGCGGGTATAATTATACATTTGAGGCGCTAACCCCCAGAACAGTGACCGGTGTGCCAACGCTCAGCGATATTTATGTTGGAATTGGTACAACCCTGGAAAATATCGGATTGCCAAGTATGGTAGCAGTGGCCCTCAGCGATGGTTCAACTCAGGATGTTGAGGTAGCCTGGGACAGCGCCACTCCTGCTTACAATGCCACAAAAGCCGGCACATATGTCTTCAGTGGTACACTGACCAACTTGCCGGTAAGTATAATCGATCCCGAAGGTATTACGGTAACAGTAAACGTGATTGTAGAACCGGGTGGTAGTCAACAAACTCCGGTTTATACGGTTTCTCCTGTGCCTGATCCGGCCTATTATATACTTGGAAAAACCGAAGAAGGGATTAATACTATGACTGTTAAAGACATGATATCAGGGTTTATGTACTTTGCTGTCGATATAACACCGGTGATCCCTCACAGCGGTAATGAAGCAACAGTCTTTACACATCGAAGAAATGGTGTCCAATTAAGTATCAATGTGACTAAAGCCGATTTTGACCAGGTCAATACTGCCCAGGCAGGGTTCAATGTTCAGCAAAACGATATGGTTAAGGTTTACATTGTTGATGATTTAACGAATGATACAAGCATAAATCCTGTTATATTTCAGTAAAACGCTTCTAGTACAGGAATAAAGAATAAGATAAAGTACGGTTGGGCAGGATTTTCTGAACATTTTACAGAAATCTTGCCCAATTTTTATTCTGTTGAAGGAATATAGGAAATAACTATTAAGAATTTAAAAGGCCGATCGAATAATCCCCAAGTAGTTTGCATTATATAAAATTAAATGTTAAAATTAATTGTTAAAAATTGATCTATGCTGTAAAGGTGGTGGCAGATGAGGGTTATTGGCGGCTCAGCCAAGGGCAAGACTTTAAAATCACCCCGTGGGAATAAAGTCCGGCCTACTAGCGATAAACTTAAAGCTGCTTTTTTTAACATAGTTGCAGAAAGTATTGTAAATGCAAAGTTCTTGGATCTTTTTGCGGGAACTGGGAGCATGGGTATCGAGGCTCTGAGCAGAGGTGCAAAAAGGTGTGTCTTTGTGGAAAAGAACCTTTCTACTATGCAGCTGCTTCAGGAAAATCTTCGGTCAACTTCCATGTTAAGTCGTGCAGAAACCCTTCGTTGTGATTATCATCTTGCTTTACGGATGTTAGCTAAAAGGCAGGAAGCTTTTGATCTTATTTACATAGATCCTCCTTATTTTTATGGAGGGGTAACAAAAATTCTTTTACTGCTGGAAAAAAATAAGCTACTTACACTGGGAGGAATAGTAGCCATTGAAAGAAATAGTAGATGGAGGGATGGGTCAGGTGATGGGGGCCCGGACTTTCCTTTCCTTTTAGAAAAGGAAAAAATTTATGGTAACAGTCTTTTACAACTTTACAAAAACAAATAATACAATTTTCTCCAGCAGCCAAAGGGAAACCGAAAGGAGCAATCATTTTGGCTAGAGCTATTTATCCGGGAAGTTTTGATCCGGTCACTAACGGCCATTTGGATATAATAGACCGCGCTAGCAAAGTTTTTGATCAGGTAATTGTTACCGTTTTAGAAAACCAAAGAAAAAGCCCTTTATTTACCATCAAGGAAAGAGTTAGCATGCTGGAAAGTATTACCAGGGAATACAAAAATGTAGAAGTGGATTATTACCATGGGTTATTAATAGACTATGCCCGAAAGAGGGAAGTCGGTATCATCGTTAAAGGTTTAAGGGCTATTTCGGACTTTGAATTTGAATTCCAGATGGCCTTAATAAATCGTAAACTGGATAGTAATATAGAAACAATGTTTATGATGACCAATAATAAGTGTTCCTACATCAGTTCCAGCATAGTCAAGGAAATTGCCAGCTATGGTGGGGATATAAAGGACCTTGTCCCCCAGGAGGTTTATCCCGCAATTATCGAAAAAATAAATGGCACAAAAAAATAGCAATTAAATAAAAGTTAAATAGCAGACAACCTGAAGTTTAGGATCGGGATAAGATCCTGCAGGGATGGCGAGTTTTTTAAACGAGGGCCAAACCTGTATTTAAGTGTTTTTATTTTTTCATAGTGCTGTATTCCAGGCAATAAACAACGAGTGAAATAACCAACAACATGCCAAACAAAAGGACAAAACGGCCGCCAATAAATATTGTCCTTTCAAACCAGTAGGGCAGGGTTCCCCGAGGTATGGTATTTAGGAAAACTGGAATAGTCGTTTTAGAAAAGAGGATTTTCAGGGGGCCTAGAAACAGGAAACTATAAACTGCTGCCAAGAGCATGTGCAACAATCTGGCTGCACTGTAAGGTATAATACTTATATCTGTAGAACCGATGATGCTTGCGACCTGAGCATGGACGGATAATCCGCTCCAGGCAATGATGGCGCTGATGGCAATTATTTTTTGCTCAAGGGGCACATTTACAGTAGAAGCCATCTGGCAACCAAGATCGATTTCAAAAAAGCCACTTATAAAGGCAGAAGCCAGTGGTTTATGCAGGCCTACAAAACCAAGAATGTAAGATAATATTGAAGACAGGAAACCTACTATTCCTAACAGATCCATCATTTTTATGATTACAGCAAAAAGCATGATAAACCCTCCTACAAGCAGAAGGGTGTTGAAAGAGGACATAACGGAGTCCCCAAGGAGTTGCCCGATGGGGCGGTTATCTTCTTTCCTGGCCTTTATCAAAGCATTAAGGGCCCGGCTAAACATTTTCCTTCCCTCTTTGGTTTCTCTTCCATTATTATTTTTATTTTTATCTTCCCGTGCTTTATAAAAACGCATTAGTAACCCTACAGTTAAGGTTGATATATAATGTGCCATTACAATTATCAAGCCGGTTTCCGGGGCATGCAGCATGCCTACCCCGACGGCTCCACACATAAATAAGGGATCGGCAGTATTCACGAAACTAACGAGGCGTTCTGCTTCGATTTTGTTGCATAAATTTTTTTGCCGTAGCTCTGCAGTAAGTACAGCGCCAATAGGAAAACCGGAAGCCAATCCCATGGCCATCACAAAAGAGCCGGCACCGGGAACATTAAAGATTGGCCTCATGATCGGTTCAAGCAGTACTCCCAAAAAATGAACAACTCCCAGGCCAATAAGTAACTGGGCAATAATAAAAAAGGGGAGAAGGGCCGGGAAAACAATGTTCCACCAGATGGCAAGGCCATTGAGGGAGGCCTTAAAAGCCTCCTCCGGATGGAGTACTATGGTAAGGGTTAAAAAAACGGCTACTAATGCAGGAAGATAAGTATGATAAAATTTTCTTCTGGCAAGCATTGCGGCACCCCGTTCAAGATAATTTGCATCCCATGCATAATAATATATATAATTTTTTGATTTTTTTAGACCAGGGGTTAGGGAAAAAGGAAGGTTGCGAGACCACAGAAAAAGTCCTGAATTGTGTCATTCTGAATGAACGAAAGCCACTTTTGTCCTGAAATCCATTTTGTTGTTCTGAATCCATTTTGTTGTTCTGAATCCATTTTGTTGTTCTGAATCCATTTTGTTTTTCTGAATCCACTTTGT
>JBMNNS010000081.1:0-7028 GCA_050942625.1 Dethiobacteria bacterium | reverse complement strand
ACCCCTGATCTGGGAGGGGACTGCGCTTAAACTTCTTGATCAAAGGCTACTACCGGACAAAGAAATTTACCTGGAGTGCCGGACTCTGGATGAAATAGTAAAAAGTATCCAAAGAATGGTGGTCAGAGGAGCCCCTGCCATCGGCATAACTGCAGCCTTTGGGATGGTGATAGCGGCACGTGAAATTATCAGCGCTATGGTTGATTCTTTTTTTTGGCCCAAGTTCCAAAGCAGCCTGCAAGATGCAGCCAATGCCCTTCAAAAAACACGCCCTACTGCCGTTAATCTTACCTGGGGGATTAACAGAATGCTGCAGAAGGTAAGCACTCTAAAAAATTTTCCTCCTGCCCTTGTTTTAAAAGAAATGGAAAAGGAAGCAATAGAAATTTTTGAAGAAGATATCGCTATCAATAAAAAAATTGGGGAATTGGGAGCGACACTAATATCCCCAGGAAGCAGAATTCTAACACATTGCAATGCCGGTGCCCTGGCGACAGCTGGTTACGGAACAGCACTGGGTGTAGTGAGGAGTGCTTATTTTCAGGGTAAAAATATAACCGTATATGCCAATGAGACAAGGCCTTTTTTGCAGGGTTCACGTTTGACAGCATGGGAACTGCAAAAGGAAGGTATTCCCGTGACGGTCATCGTTGATGGGGCGGCAGGATATTTTATTGCCCAAAAAGAAATCGACTGTATAATTGTTGGCGCAGATCGAGTTGCCGCCAATGGAGATGTTGCTAATAAAATCGGTACTTATACAATGGCTGTTCTTGCCAGGGAAAACAATCTTCCTTTTTACGTGGCGGCACCTTTTTCAACCCTGGATCCCCTAATTTCTAGCGGTCAGGAGATCATCGTAGAAGAAAGAGAACCCTCTGAGGTAACATCTTTTAGGGGTAGACGTTTGACCCCCAGTGGGATCAGTGCAAAAAATCCTGCCTTTGATATCACGCCTTCTACTTTGATTACCGCTTTGATTACTGAATATGGTATAATTTATTACCCTACTAAAAATAAAATCAGCAATTTTTTTGCCGATGTGGCTGGAAAGGAAGGCTGAGCCATTGTCAGAAAAGGTTTTGATAGAAGCAGAATATATTTTAAAATGGGAAGATGGTTTGGAGATTATCCCCCAGGGGGAATTGGTTGTTGAGGACGGTTGTATTACTTATGCAGGGCCCCGTCGGGAAACAAAAGATACTAAAAAATACACAAACATAATTAAAAAAGAAAAAAGCCTGGTCATGCCAGGCCTGATTAACACCCATACACATGCTGCTATGACGTTATTTAGGGGCTATGCTGATGATCTGCCCCTGATGGACTGGCTGGAAAAAAAAATTTGGCCTGCAGAGGCAAAATTAGATGGAGAAGATGTTTATTGGGGTACCCTGCTTGCCATTTGTGAGATGATCAGAGGGGGAACTACTTGTTTTGCAGATATGTATTTTTTTATGGAGGAAGTGGCCAGGGCTGTTTTAGAAAGCGGGATGAGAGCATCCTTGGCCCGTGGACTTATTGGGTTGGAAGAATTAAGCAGTCAAGTAGCAATTGAGGAAAATAAAACACTGCTTAAAAACTGGCATGGTGAGGGGGATGGGAGGATTACAGTTATGTTTGGCCCTCATGCACCATATACCTGTCCCCCTGATTTCTTAAAAAAGATCATTGCTCTGGCTGATGAATTCCACAAACCTTTGCATATTCATCTTGCTGAAACCCGGGAGGAAGTGGAAAACTGCTACAAAGATTATGGTAAAACCCCAGTAGAGCTAATGCTTGAAATTGGGCTCTTCGAACATAATGTGCTCGCTGCCCACTGCGTTCACCTCACACCAGGGGATATAGAGATCATCTCTAAAAAAAATGTTGCTGTTGCCCATAACCCCGGCAGTAACCTCAAATTGGGTTCAGGGAATGCCCCGTTGTCCAAGTTGTTGCAAAACAATGTCCTTGTTTCATTGGGTACTGATGGGGCTGCCAGCAACAACAATTTGGATCTTTTTGAAGAGGTGAGGCTTGCAGCGCTTTTACCAAAGGGTATGGGGGAAAATTCCACAGTTGTACCGGCAGAGGAAGCTCTTAAATTGGCTACATATAATGGAGCAAAAGCCTTATACCTTGAAAAAGAAACCGGCACCCTCAGGGAAGGTTCCAGGGCCGACCTGATTATTGTAAATTTGGAAAAGCCTCATTGTTGCCCGCTCTACAACCCGGTGGCACATCTGGTCTACTCGGCCGCTGCTTCCGATGTTGAACTGGTCATGGTAGACGGCAGGATACTTTATGAAAAAGGGGAGCTAAAAACGGTTGATGAGGAAAGGATTTTTTTCGAAGCCCGACAAAGGGCTTTTAAATTAATAAAAAGTTAAGCTATAGGTGCATTAATAAGGCAGGGTACTAATAAACATTTTTGCGGAGGGATTTTTATTGATTGTCTTATTAACAAATGATGATGGTATACATGCGGAAGGGATTCAGATCTTGGGAGATACTCTATTCAAGGAGGAAAACATTAACCTTTTTGTTATAGCCCCAGATCATGAAAGAAGTGCTACAGGCCATGCTATTACAATGCACCGTCCCCTGAGGGCAGAAGAAGTGAAATTTTTTCATAATGAAGATTTGAAAGGTTGGTCTGTCAATGGGACACCGGCAGATTGTGTTAAGTTAGCAATTGAATATTTACTGCCCCAGAAACCGGATCTTGTTATTTCTGGTATCAACCGGGGAGCCAATGTAGGGACGGATGTGCTATATTCAGGTACGGTATCGGCTGCCATTGAGGCTACCATTTTTGGTATTCCGGCCATGGCTGTTTCTTTAACGGTACAGGATGACGCTGACTTCAGTTTTGCTGCTGACTTTATTAAACGTATACTGAGGGTAATCTGCCAAAATAATCTGCCTAAAAACACTTTGCTGAATATCAACGTGCCGGGAAAACCCCGCCAGGAGATTGCCGGAGTGGCTATTACCAGACTTGGGATGCGTCATTACCGGAACGCCTTTCAAAAAAGGGTTGACCCTCGCGGGAGAGATTATTACTGGCTTGCGGGAGAGCTGGTAAAAACATCGAATATGGAGGAACAGGATACCGATGTATGGGCCATTGAGAACTCCTACATTTCCATTACCCCGGTACATTTTGATCTGACAAATTATAATTTGTTAAAGGATTTAGAAAAGATAACATGGGAGATATAAAAAATTGGAGGAATAATAAGCCGTGAAGATACAGTTAATAAGCAAAAATTGTTATAAAATTATTGATAGCGGCCCAATGAATGTAGATGCCCTTGTTTATCTAAATAAATATCTATATGAAAACCAGCTGGAGGAGGAGGCTTTAAAGCAGTTAGTTGATGCTACTTACCTTCCGGGCCTTTATAAATATGTAGTTGGCATGCCCGACATACATGCTGGTTTTGGACTTCCTATAGGTGGCGTTATGGCCATGGATGCCCAAAAAGGGTTGATTTCCGCAGGCGCCGTTGGAATGGATATTAACTGCGGGGTCAGGTTGCTGCGTACTAATATTGAAGCAGGCAGTCTACCAGTCAAGGATCTTCAATCCTTGGCAAGGAACATTGCTTTTAAAGTACCAACAGGTATTGGGAAGGTAAGCAAACATCAGGCAGTATTGGGGAAACATTTCCCTAAAATTGCAAAACAAGGCCTTCAGGTTTTACAAGAATTAGGATACGCCCGCAAAGAGGATCATCTTTACATCGAGGAAGGGGGCAGTTTCTCCGGGGCAAACCTGGATAAAATAAGCAATAAAGCCAGGGAGCGCAGTAACCAACTTTCTACTATTGGTGGGGGCAATCATTTCATTGAACTGGGTAGAATTGAGGAGATCTATGATCCGAAAAGAGCTTCACATTTTGGTCTAATAAAAGGAAACTTGAGTATCCTTATACACACCGGCAGCAGGGGTTTCGGCCACCAGATCTGTACAGACTATTCTTCGATCATGGAAAAAGCAGCTCCCAAATACGGGATTAACCTTCCTTCCAGGGGACTGGCCGCTGTACCCATTAACTCTGATGAAGGAAGGGACTATTATGCTGCTATGGCGGCAGCAATAAATTTTGCTTTTGCTAACAGACAGATCATTACTTTTGACATCAGGCAAACCTTTGCAGAATTTTTCTCCTGTGCAGATACAAAACTGGATCTGGGGATCGTTTATGACCTTGCCCATAACATTGCCAAGTTTGAGGAAATAGAAGGACGCAAGCTGCTCGTTCACCGCAAGGGGGCCATAAGGGCCTTACCTCCCGGGCACAAGGACAACCCTACCAATTATTTTTCTACCGGGCACCCAGTAATCATCCCAGGAAGCATGGGGACTTCTTCATATGTCGTTGTTGCAACCCACCGTGCTTCGAATACATTCTATTCTGCAAACCATGGGGCAGGAAGAGTTATGTCCCGAAGGGCTGCTAAGAAAAACATTACAAAAAAAATGCTCCGGGAACAAATGGGGGACGTGTTTTTTTATGGGGTTAAGGAACACAATATTCTGGATGAGGCCCCACAGGCCTATAAGGATATTAACGAAGTTGTCAACACTCTCACAGAAGCAGAAATTATACAAAAAGTAGCCAGGTTGGTACCCCTCGCTGTTATTAAAGGTGAAAGTGGATAAACAAGGCAATGGACTCCGCCCCCTGAACCAGTGGTTAGCCTACCTGCAGTGGGGAAAAGGTTTTTCAAACTAAAAAGGTGGTGATGTAGTGGATCCAACCCTTAAACTCGAACACTATATAGAATCTACACTACTTCGTGCAGATGCCCAAAAACAAGATATAGAAAATTTATGTTCTGCAGCAGTAAGGTATAATTTTTGTGGAGTTTGTGTCAACCCTTATTATATTCCCCTGGCCTCTTTATTACTAAGAGGTAGCAGTGTGAAGCTTGTTACTGTGATAGGTTTTCCACTGGGTTCTAACGATGGATATATAAAAGCTCTTGAGGCCGAATGGGCTCTAAAAAATGGTGCAGAAGAAATAGATATGGTACTCAATATTGGTGCCCTGAAAAATAGGGATATCCACGTCCTTCTCAAGGAAATAAAGGATATAGTAGGCCTTGGAGTTACAGTTAAAGTTATTATTGAAATAGGCTATTTAACTCCGGAAGATCTGAAAACTGCCTGCCATTGTGCAGTAGAAGGGGGAGCAAGGTTTATAAAAACCTCTACGGGGTTCGGGCCAAGGGGTGTTACCCTGAAAGATATTAGCTCGTTACGTGCTATCTTGCCGCAGGATATGGGTATAAAAGCTTCTGGTGGCATTAAGACAGCTGCCTTTGCCAGGGACTTAATCAATGCCGGGGCAAACCGTATTGGGAGCAGTGCAGCAGAAGAAATTATTTTGGAATAAAAACAAATTGTTTATAATTTTAATACAAATTTAATATTTTTGTTATACCTCCTTCTTTTTAGCATAGAATGATTCAGGGCTTGAAAGGAGGATTTTTTGTTGCTAAAAAAAATTAAGAATTCTATCGTAAAAGAAAAATTTTTCCCGGTCGTACTGTTCAGCCTATTTATAGTTTTAGCCTATTATAACCTATTGTTACTTGAAAATAGTCGGCCAGGGAACCTTTTACTGGAAGCAATAAAGTACATGGAGGCAAATTATAATAAACTAGAAATTAATATTCAGGAAAAAGGGCCAGGCTATAGTTTAAACTTTAAAGGTAAAAAATTTGGCCAGGAGTATCTTGGCAACTTTTTAGATTATAACCTGCAGGTCTACAAAAATAGTACTGGCAGCATTTATGTGAAAGATTTAAAAGATGGAGTTTGGAAAGAGGCAAAAGAACTGGGACTGGAAAAAATTCAATATTTTTTTATTTCGCCATTTGAGCTATTAAGTAGTTATTCCTCTTCCTTTCATAAATCAAAATTTATTCATGTTCCCGGGGAGGAAGAGGTAGTCATCTCCCTGGATACCCCGGCACTTCCAAATACTATAAAAGGATTTTATTCCGATGGTATTATCCCAGAGTCCTTAAATATAGGGTTTTTGATCACTATTGGGGAGAATGAACCCTTTATCAGGGAACTGTCTATTTCTTTGTATGATAAGGATAATCTAAAAAAGGCTTTATTAAGGACTTTTTCATTTAAAGGTTAGGGATTCTACTACATCTGGACCTATTTTTCATTTAGTCGAGGAAGGCTTTTCTTTTATTATTATTATTATTATATTAGTTAATAATTTATTAAATATATAGCCTAAATGTTAAATCTTTGTTATAATAATATTATCTATTTTTAATTAGTATAAATATTATGTAGTCCAAGGATAAAAAGCTTGTGTTAGTTGTGGAAGGGGGTGGACGGTAGCCATAATAGAATGGTTCCCAGCTTCACAGTATTTCAGGTAAGCTGAACTTGAATAATAACACTGCTTTTCTTTATGTGAAAGGTGAGAGGGGTGCACTCCTTGAGAAATTTTATTTCTCTAGTTTTAGTAGTAATAATGGGATTGGCATTTCCCATTACTGCTGTTGCCGAAAACATTAAAGTAATGGTTAATAATCAGTCTACTAATGCAATAGTAGAAGAAGGCCATACTTTGATACCAATGAGGCCGGTTTTGGAAGCACTTGGGGCAGATGTCCTGTGGAGCCCGGACACTAATACAGCAATAGGGGTACGGGGCGAGGTTGAATTACAACTTCCCATTGGGAGTATACATCCCACCATTAATGGAAAATCAGTTTTTGCGGGAGTACCTATCAAGATATTAAATGGAATGACTTATATGCCACTGCATTTAGTTGTCGAGTCATTTAATGAAGAATTAATATGGGATGAGGAAACTCAAACAATAAAAATTTCTTGCCATGTAAAGGAACAAGAAAAAAAAGAAGAAGTTGTTGATACAAAACCTATTGCAGGTGAGGTTAAAAAGGCTAGCTATGAGCAAAAGGGCCTTGCTTCATGGTATGGAGCAAAATTTCATGGTAGGAAAACTTCCAGTGGAGAAACTTTTGATATGAATAAA
>JBMNNS010000009.1:0-31511 GCA_050942625.1 Dethiobacteria bacterium | reverse complement strand
TAGGTGACAGGGGATAGTTCGAGACCACTGGAAAAGCCGGTTTTATAAAAAACTGCCGCCATTGTCGTTCTGAGCATAGCATTGTCGTTCTGAGCATAGCATTGTCGTTCTGAGCATAGCATTGTCATCCTGAGCGGTAGCGAAGGATCTTAGTTTTAAGCTGCTTAATAGATTCTTCATTCACTTCGTTCATTCAGAATGACAGAATCACTTCGTTTATTCAGAATGACAGAATCACTTCGTTCATTCAGAATGACAGAATCACTTCGTTCATTCAGAATGACAGAATCACTTCGTTTATTCAGAATGACAGAATCACTTCGTTCATTCAGAATGACAGAATCACTTCGTTTATTCAGAATGACACAATTTGGGTTTCAGTAGTTTCGACGGTTCTCTTGTCACCAAAAAGCGGTGGTATGCGCTGTTCTTTCGCCTGATTTATCCCTGAAAATTGATATAGGAAGTGGAGGTGGGAAACCTGTGTTTTTGGTAGCCTCGGGTCTTTTGTTGCCGGGCTATCCACTTGGCTAACTATCAAGTGCCGGACCATATATGGTTTGGAAAACCGGGTTATGCTTTGCGTGTATTAGTTATTGGAGGTGGGGGCAGAGAACATGCCCTGGTATGGAAATTGGCGCAAAGTTCCAGGGTGCAAAAAATTTATTGTGCTCCGGGCAATGCTGGAATCGCTTCCCTTGCCGAATGTGTGCCAATAAAGGTTGAGGAAACAGGGAAATTATTGGAGTTTGCCCGGGATAAGAGGGTGGATCTTACTGTCGTGGGCCCGGAGGCTCCTCTTATGGGGGGGATTGTAAACTTATTTACGGAAAACAAACAATTAATTTTTGGGCCCTGCCGGGAGGGAGCGTTGCTTGAAGGAAGCAAGGTCTATTCTAAAAAGTTTATGAGAAAGTATGGCATCCCAACAGCAGGCTTTGAGGTATTTACGGATCCCCAGGAGGCCTATCGCTATCTGGGACAGGCTGTTTATCCACTTGTTGTCAAAGCTGATGGCCTTGCTGCCGGAAAAGGGGTTGTGGTGGCGCAAAACCGTACCCAGGCTAACGAGGCTGTGAAAAAGATCATGGAGGAAAAGGTTTTTGGCAATGCCGGTGAAAACATTGTTATTGAAGAATTTCTGGACGGAGAAGAGGTCTCTGTTTTTGCGATTACCGATGGTACTCATTATAAGGTACTACCATCAGCACAGGATCATAAGGCTGCTTACGACGGTGACAGGGGTCCCAATACTGGCGGCATGGGAGCCTATTCTCCAGCTCCAATTCTGACACCGGAATTAACAGCAGAGGTTAAAAAAAGTATTTTTAATCCTGTCTTAAGAGGACTCCGGCAAGAGGGGATCACCTACCGCGGAGTCATTTATGGCGGGTTGATGGTGACACCTTCCGGCCTTAAGGTATTGGAATTTAACGTCCGCTTTGGCGATCCGGAGGCACAGGTTTTAATTCCTTGCCTGAAAACGGATCTATTTACAGTTTTTTATGCGGCGGCGAGGGGAGAACTTGGTTCTTTACCTGCCCTGGAATGGCATGACTGTGCAGCTGTTTGTGTCGTTATTGCTTCTGGCGGCTATCCCCACGAATACGAAAAAGGCAAAGAAATCAAGGGGATTAGGGATACAGCCGGCATCGAAAATACCGTTGTATTTCACGCTGGGACAGCTTTTGTGGGCGATAGGCTTGTTACGGCGGGCGGAAGGGTCCTTGGTTGTACAGCCTGGGATCGATCCTTAAAAACTGCCCTGGAAAAGGCCTATCTTTTAACAGAGAAGGTTAGCTTTGAAGGATCATTTTATCGTAAGGATATTGCCCGGAAAGCCTTTCAGGAATAATCCGTTATATTCAGGCGTAAGTTTGTAAATGCCCCGGTGTTACCCTGGTTCATTTGGGAAAGCGGGCTGCAGGAAAAACACCGGGGTATTTATAATTCAGTCAACATTGGGTAGATACATTATGCATTTTCTTCATTTTTTGTCCACAACATAATTTCGCAGGTAATCCTTCACAAACGGGAACTTTAATTTCTTATACCCCTTTTCCATGTCCCCCCAAAAATTCTCAAAATTAATTCTAAATTTTTTTTGCAGGAGTATTTTTAGTAATATCGAATAACTTTACCATTGCCAATTTCCACAAATTTGAATAATATGCCGAAAATACCAAACGGCAAAGGGGAAACAACCTTTCATGAGAAAATACGATGATGAGAATTTTTCACAGTGGGTTGGTTTAAAAAAAGCCTTCAGTATTGCGGGGAACCTGTCTTTCGCTTGTCTGCTAATCTTTATGGTAATTTTGCTTTTTTCTATGGTGCAGAGCCGGCTAAGAGGCGGGCCTCCCCAGGTAGCCGGGCACCAGATCTATATTGTGCTCAGCGGTAGCATGAGCCCTGCTTTTGATGCCGGCAGCCTGGCTTTTGTTCAGCCCCTTGATCCTCGTAATATTGGAGTGGGTGATATTATTACCTATCGCACCGTAGGTGAGGAGGATGTCCTGGTTACCCACCGGGTTGTGCAAATTGTTGAAGGGGATGGCCTCAGTTTTATCACCAGGGGCGATGCCAACGATATGAATGATCGGCACCCGGTGCCGGAAGCCAATGTAGTAGGTAAGGTAAATTTTGCGCTGCCCTATGGTGGTTATATCATGGGTTTTGGGCAAAGCAAGGCGGGTGTTTTTTCCCTGATCATTATTCCAGGGATCTTGATCACCGTTATTGAGCTGCGCAACCTTTCCCGAATGGTTACAGGGTGCAAAACTGCAAAAAATGTTCAGAATAAAAAGGAAAATAAGATGGTGGATGACTTTTAGGAAGGCAGTTTTCATGTTAAAAAAGAAAGGGAACCTTTTTCCCCTGCCGGGGGAAAAAGGTTCCCTTTCTTGTGTACGTTTTTACGTAATTCTACTTTTGCTAGTTTTTCCGGTTGCATTATGTCTTTAATTGTACTATACGGGCGTATCTTTTCCCTCGTAGAATACGTTATATGTTGTTAAGAGGTATTACCAGTTTTTTTTCACAAAAAAGGACGGTTATCATAATGAAAAAATATCAAATTTTGATTTATTTTTTTATGCCCTTCCTTCTACTACTGCTTTGGACCGGCTCTGGGCCGGCAGAGGCGGCGGGAACGATCAGTATTATAGTTGACGGGAGTGCTGTTTATACCGATGTTCCTCCCTATATTGATGCTAATAACCGCACCATTGTCCCGATACGTTTTATCTCCGAAGAGCTAGGATGCGAGGTAGACTGGAACCAGGGTGAAAAAAAAGCTACTATTTCCCGGCAGGACACTACAGTAGAAATTTATATTGATAAACATACAGCCCTGGTTAACGGAAAAGAAGTTACCCTGGATACTACTGCTGTTTTAAAAGAAGGACGGACGATGGTACCAGTGCGTTTTCTGGCAGAAACATTTAAATTCAAGGTAACCTGGCGGGAGGAAGAACGGACAGTGGTCATTGAATCGCAGGGATCACAACCGCCCTCGGGAAAACCTGAAACAAGGGATCCTGAAGTAGAGGAGCCTAAAACAGAAAAACCTGAAACTGGGGAACACGAAACTGAAGAACGCTTTGCTGTTGTAAACGGTAACAACGTAAACATTCGTTCCGGCCCAGGGACAAATTATGAGCGCCTCACCCAGTTTAATAAGGGGGTAACTCTGAAGGTGCTGGACCAAAAAGATTCCTGGTTACAGGTGGAGCTCCCCAGCGGTGGCAGGGGCTGGATAGCTGGCTGGCTGGTCGATTTTCCTGGGACACCAACTGGAACAATACCAGACCAAAACACGGAACCCAGTGGGATATACATGCCATCTGGCGTAAACCGTTCCGCACTGGTTATGAAGCCATTGGTCAATGTCCGTTCTGGCCCTGGTGAACATTATCCTGTCTTGCGTGAAGTATACTATGGGTATCGTTTGACTATCATTGGCGAGGAAAATAATTGGCTTGCTGTACAGCTTCCTGATAGCAGCAAGGGTTGGATAGCCGCTTGGCTGGTAGCGGTACGTTATGACGCCGATAAGCAGGATTCTATTGAAAAAGGGAACCCGACTACAAACTTGGTGAGCCGCTGGAGTGCCACTGAGCCGGAAAACTCTGGCGGGTTGCCAACTATAGCCGATTTATTAGTTGAACAATCCGGCAGCAAGGTTGAACTGGAAATAAGGGCCGATTCCCCGCTGGGTTTGCCCAGTACAATGTGCTTGGACAACCCCTCGCGTCTGGTTTTTGATTTCGCTGCTTATCTGGGGGAAAGTGAAGTATTTCCTACGCTGGAGGTCCCCAAAGGTGTTGTCCATTGTTTCCGGCTTGGACAGTATGATGATCAGACGGTGCGGGTTGTAGCCGATCTTCAGGCCCCGGCAACTTATGCGCTAAAGCAATCCCCGGATGGTAAAACGATCAACATCCAGATTCAGCCCCTAGCTTCGGGAGGCCGGATCGTTGTCATTGATCCAGGACATGGAACCCTGAATCAATGGGAAAGCTCTGACCCGGGGGCTATTGGCCCCTCCGGTGTAAAAGAACGGGATGTTAACCTCAGCATTTCCGGGCTGTTGGGTAATATCCTGCTCAACGAAGGCTACACAGTCATCTATACCAATGAAAATAATACTGGATTGTCTTTAGAGGAAAGGGCTCTGGTAGCAGGTCTTTCCGGTGCTGATCTGCTGGTAAGCATCCATTCCAATGCGTCAACCAACCGCTCCCTTTCGGGCACAATGACTTTTTATTATGATGCCCCAGAATATGAACAAGGCAGCACCAGGATCCAGAAAAGTATAGCACTGGCCGGTTTTATCCAGGCGGAGCTGCTCAACCGTTTACAAAGAGAGGACAAGGGGGTTCAAAAGGCGAATTTTGCCGTTTTGCGAAACTGCTCTATCCCGGCAGTCCTGGTCGAGGTGGCTTTTATTTCCAACCCGGTGGAGGAAAAACTGCTGGCTGATCCAGCCTTCCAGAGAAGGGCAGCCGAAGCAATCGCTTTGGGTATCAAGCGCTATTATAATTATTCAGAGTAGCAGTTATATAATTTCCTTCCCTTTAAAAAGGATTTTGTCGCCCCCAACCCGAATAAGACACTAATAAAGATTATATGGATGGTAAACGCGCTGGTTTTTGATGCGGGGGGCATTTACTTTTGATTGAAATTAGAAATTTGACTAAAATTTACGACAGCCCCGGGCAAAAGGTACTGGCATTGGATGATGTCAGTATTGCTGTGGAGAGGGGTGAAATTTTTGGTATTATCGGTTTAAGTGGTGCCGGAAAAAGTACACTTATCCGTTGTATCAATATGCTGGAAAAGCCCACGAAAGGGAAGATAGTTGTGGGCGGGCAGGAAATAACTGCCCTGAACCGGCAGGAACTTCGCCTTGCCAGGCAAAAAATTGGAATGATCTTTCAGCACTTTAACCTGCTTTCTTCCCGGACAGTCTTTGATAATGTCAAATTTCCTCTTGAGATTGCCGGGATTTCCGGCAACAGTGCCAATAAGAGGGTTGCCGAACTTTTAGACCTGGTAGGCCTGGCCGACAAGGCAGCTGTTTACCCTGCCCAACTTAGTGGAGGCCAAAAACAGCGGGTAGGTATTGCGCGGGCTCTTGCAAACGATCCCAAAATCCTGCTTTCTGACGAGGCTACCTCTGCTCTGGATCCCCAAACGACCCGTTCCATTCTAGAATTGCTGCGGGATATCAACCGCCAACTTGACCTGACTATTCTGCTCATTACCCATGACATGAATGTTATTAAAGAAGTATGTGATCGGGTTGCCGTAATCGATGAAGCCCGCATTGTAGAAGTTGGCGATGTTTTAGATGTCTTTTCCAACCCGCGCACTTCTACTACACGCGGTATCATTAATACAGTGGTCAATCGGGAAATCCCCGAGGAGTTTTTGAGATATTCAAAGCTGCATAGCAATTTGTCCACAGCAAAACTGATTCGTGTCTCTTTCTTTGGTCAGGCAGCTGCCGAACCCGTTATCTCCTCCATGATAAAGAAATTTGATGTCGAGGCCAATATCCTGTATGGCAATATCGACCGGATCAAGGATACCCCATTTGGGAACTTAACCCTGGAGATTATCGGTAAACCCGAACTCCTTGCCGATGCCCTGGGCTACCTTGATGGCCGTGGCCTGGAAGTGGAGGTGTTAAAGGAAAATGCCTGATTTTCCGGCAGCTCCTGGCTTGGTGGAATTTTTCAAGTCCATTTTAGGAGCCAACTACTGGATTCCTGGCAGCGTCTTGCAGGCTACCTGGGAAACTATCTATATGGTAGCAATTTCAACCTTCCTGAGTTATCTTTTTGGCCTGCCGTTGGGGGTAGTCCTGGTAACTACTGCTAAAGGCCATATTCTTGAAAACCGTTGTCTTAACCAGGTCCTGGGCTCTATTGTGAATGCCGTTCGCTCCGTCCCCTTTATAATCTTTTTAATTCTGTTGATCCCCTTCACCCGCCTGGTGGTAGGAACTTATATTGGGACGATGGCTTCAATCGTTCCCCTTACCCTGGCGGCTATACCCTTTGTAGCCCGTCTGGTGGAGACATCCCTTAAAGAGATCGAATGGGGCTTGATTGAAGCAGCGTTATCCATGGGAGCAAGTGCCTGGCAGGTGATTTCCAAGGTACTCCTTCCTGAAGCAAAACCTGCCTTGCTGTTGGGTGTGGCAATTACTGCCATTAACCTGGTTGGCTATTCGGCCATGGCCGGGATTGTTGGTGGTGGGGGACTGGGAACGTTGGCTTATTTTTATGGCTACCAGCGTTACCAGGTGGCTATAATGTGGAGTTCTGTGGTAGTGTTGGTTATCTTGGTGCAAGGTATCCAGATGCTGGGCGATAGCCTGGCCGCAAATGTAGTGAATAAGAGGAGGTAGAGAAGGTTGAAAAGGTTTTTAACACTTATTCTTTGTCTGGGCCTGATCGTGGGGCTGGTGGCCGGTTGTGGTGGGGAGGTAGCCCAGGAGCCGGAATCAGCCGACGACGAACAAGGGGAGCAAATTGCTGAGCCAACCAGGCTTGTAGTAGGGGTCACTCCCAAACCCCATGGGGAAATTTTAGAAGTTATCAAACCCTTGTTGGAGGAACAAAATATCGACCTGGAAATTAAACCCTTTACAGATTATGTGCTGTTAAATCCTGCCCTGAAAGATAAACAGATAGATGCCAATTTCTTTCAGCACATTCCTTATTTGGACGACTATAATTCCCAAAATAACGCCGATCTGGTTTGGACGGTAAAAGTCCATACAGAGCCGATGGGGGTCTATTCCAAAAAGATTGAAAATCTTGATGAGCTTAAAGACAATTCCAGGGTTGGGATACCCAATGATGCTACCAACGGCGGCAGGGCGTTGGCAGTTCTAGAGGACGCCGGACTAATCGAGCTTCGGGAAGATGCCGGGATTACTGCTACCGATCGAGATATCATCAGCAACCCTAAAGGACTTAAAATCCAAATGATGGATGCACCAATGTTGGCCAGGGCGCTTGAGGATTTGGATATCTGTGTAATCAACAGCAATTATGCTATAGAGGCTGATCTAAACCCCGTAGAGGACTCCATTTTTATGGAAGCAAAGGACAGCCCCTTTGCCAATGTCCTCGCCGTCAGGCCTGAGGACAAGGACAACGAAGCAATCATAAAGCTTGGCGAGGCTTTACAATCACCCGAAGTGAAACAGTTCCTGGAAGAGAAATACCAGGGAAGCTGTATTCCAGCGTTCTAGACCAGGCAGTTACTAATGACATTTCTTGAAACTCCACCTGAGGATGTTTCCCAGGTGGAGTTTATTTTGCACAGAACCATCCCTAAACCCGCTATTTTCGGTCAGTCGCAGCCGGCCAGCAGGTGAATGTCTTCAATGCGCAGGTGCAGGCCTTCACTTTTTTGTAGTAACATATTCACAAGGCCGGTGTGATTAAGGGACATCATGCAGAAACCGGGCAGAAAGGTGACCCTGCAGCCGAAGGAAGGTTCCTTTTTGATTTTTGCGGCCAGGCCTTCGAAGCCGATCATATGATAAGCAACCACATCTTTGACCTCGTGTTCGCGGGAATAGCGGGGGCCGACTACCCAGGTATAAAGTAGCCCGGTAACCAATTCGGCCCTGATAACCTGCAGCACATGGGGGATGGGGCATCCCGCCCCCATGGGCCGTCCTAAAACATAATCCCCCTCCTTGATCTTCATTTTTTCAACCATATCGGCACGGAAGGGCAGGACAATTTTGCGCGCAGATACTTCTCCCGGGAGGGGTTCCAGGACGAAGTCATAACTATGCCCTAAAACATCTTTTTCAGGGTAGATTGCTGCTGTTTCAGCTGTGTTTTGGGGTCTGGAATGGTGTTTATGGTAAAAGGGGCACTCCTCGTAGCTTTTTGTAAAGTTGCCTACGGCATAAAGGAAGCTTTCACAGTTTATTTCACCGCATAAGCCACAATTTTTCCCGGGGGGCTGCCAGTAATTCATGGTATCTTTACTATACACGGTTATTCACCTCGATAAAGATATTCTGCAACCGGCCCGTCAAGCTTTTGAATAATGCCAAAATGGTGTTTCCAGCCGATTTCTTTTTTCCCGACACAGATTGTACAGGTTCCAAGGGGGGGATTGCCCTTTAGAAATAAATTGTTTTTATCTATTTCTGCAGAATCCTTAATCAATTCATACAAGCGGTTTAAGGAGTTACCTTGCAGGGCATTTGTTTCCATAAGGACTATTTTGGTATGTACTTCCTTTATTTTCTGGATAAGTACTTCCCTCTCGGCCTGGCTAACAAGGTCTATTTTAGTAATAACAGCCACATCTGCCAGACTGACCATAGCCCCCATTTTTTCCGGGGTATGAATTCCGGAGATAGAACTCAGGACGATGATGCCCAGGCCCTGGTTTAGATAAGGCGAACAGCGCAGGCAAAGCCCAGCGCTTTCTACAATGAGAAGATCAGCGGCATTGCCCTCGGCCCAGTCAATTGCGTCGCCCAGGATCATAACTTCTGCATGATCCGGGCACAAATCACCGGAATAAATTTTCTTTGTTAAAATGCCAAATTCTTTTTTTAACTCCAAATCCTCAAAAGCTTTGACAACATCGATTTTTAGAAATGCTATGCGCATTTCCTGGTTAAACCTTTTCACAATCTGCTTTATAAGAGCCGTTTTGCCGGCAGAAGGTGGGCCAGCAATAATGACCAGTTTCATAGTATACTATCACGGGGTTTTTCCCGTTTCTCCTTTCAGATTTATATTTCCTTTGGCTATTTAATTAATGAGCAAAATTTGCGGCCATTAAGTCATTTGTGATCATATGGCCGGCTCTTAGCTCTTCCCGTATTACACCAATTTTCTTATCTATCTCCAACAAATTTTTAGCCGCCCTTATTTCCAGTTTATTTTGGAAAAGAACGTTTTTTACTCCGCCATTTTCCATGATAATTCTCGTTTTTGTCAGAAGTGCAATGACGGGATCGTGGGTCACAAAAACAACAATTTTACCAAAGTTTTGAATGAGATTGATCACCTCCTGCCGGAAGATGCCGGCATTTTCAATTTCATCCATCAGGATAATGGGGGCTGCACCGACTAGAATTGCGTCGGCAATTAGCAAAGAACGTGTTTGACCCCCGGAAAGTATGGTAACCCTGTTTTCTCTTTTAATCTTTTCACCTGTGAATTTATTGGCAAGGTCGATTGTGGCCCCGATGATCTTTTCATCGTCTATCCTCCGGGCCCGGGCATGTATTTGCAGAAATTCCTCCACCGACAGATCGGCAAAACATTTTGTATTCTGGGTGATCATTACTATGGGTTTGAGGGCCGGATTGTAGCGAATATCATTTGAGGGTAGTTTTCCATTGATAAGTACGTGCCGCTTAGTGGCCGTGTCTCCCTGGGCCAGCAATTCTATATCGGTGATGAAGGCAGTTTTTCCACTTCCCGTCGGCCCGACAATAGAAACAGTTTCTCCGGCTCTTAGCGTTATGTAGTCAAATTTTTCTAAGCGGTTTTCTTTATCCACACCGGGAAGGATGGTGATTTCACTTAGCATTGTTATTCTCCTTTCAGCCATTTACATATTCCCAAGCTCTTTTAGGCTATGTTTTCTAAGGCAGAAAGGTACCTTGTATCCAAGAAGAACCCTTTCCTGGAATATTATTGTTAAATTATTACTTATATAAATTTTGGGAAACTTCTTGACCTATCCGGTTTAATATGGTAGGTTTGGATCAGCAAGAGAATTATTGATGAGAAGGAGGATTTTTTTTTGCATCCCTTAGACTATTTATATAAACCAAGGTCAATTGCCGTTGTTGGTGCTTCAGCGGAAGAAGCTAAGGCCGGGTATCAGATGGTACATGCTTTGAAGGTCTTTCCCGGTGAAGTTTATCCTATCAATCCCAGGGCGGAGACGATTTTGGGCTATAAGGCATACCCCAGCCTGAAAGCTGTTGGCAAGCCTGTAGATCTGGCTATTTTCGCCATCCCTGCCTTAAGCTGTGTTAAAGCTTTGCAGGAAGCCGGGGAAGCCGGTGTTCGTGCTGCTCTCATTATTGGCGGTGGTTTTGCAGAAGCCGGTGGGGAGGGCATAAAAGCCCAGGAGGAAATTGTTTCCATTTGCCATAAATATGATATAAAGTTGCTTGGCCCTAACACGGCCGGCTTTACAAACCCCAAAGCCAAAGTGATCGCCAACTTCTCGCCCTGGATAGGGGAGATATCTGCCGGGGGGGTAGGCATAATAGCCCAAAGCGGGGCCATGAGTTTTAGTTTGGCGGCGCTGACCAAAACCCTGGACCTTGGTGCAAGCCTTATTACCGGCATTGGTAATGGGGCGGTGGTAAATATTGCGGACGTAGTTGAATACCTCGGAGAAGACGAAGACACAAAGGTTATTGTTCTCTACCTGGAAGGGGTAGGCGTGGGGCAGGGCAGGCGTTTATATGAGGTGATCAAAAAAACCACAGCAAAAAAACCTGTGATCTTTTATACCATCGGGCAAACGGATATAGGGGAATTTGCTGTTTCCCACACGGGCAACCTGATCGGTTCCTATAAGCTGAAAGTTGCGGCCTTGATCCAGGCCGGGGCAGTAAGGGCCGACTCTGGCGATGATGCAATAGACGCGGCCAGTCTTCTTTTGCGCCGGCGCCTGCAGCCCAAAGAAAACCCGGGCGTCGGCCTGCTAACCGGTCAAGCGGGGCCAGGGCTCGTCATGGCCGACTATTTGAAAAGCAGGGGCGTTTTGCTCCCGGAATTACAGCCCTCCACAATTGATAAGATTAAAAAGGAACTGCCGCCAATTTCGTATATAAAAAACCCCGTCGACACAACCCGCCCGGGCCAAACATTCCCCAATGTTTTGCAGGCGATGGCAGAGGATCCCTCAATTGATATACTTACAGTGTTTTCTCTGCACGAACCGATTATTATCGATCCGGCAGGTTTATTTAAAAGGTTTAAAGATGTTAACCAACCGTTAATATTTGGAACCGGCGGTTTTCCCGAACATCTTCTACCCACCCGGAAGTTGCTTGCCGAGCAGAACATTCCTCTCTTCATCTCGCCGGACAGAACCGCAAAAGCAGTGCGCGCCATGGTTGACGATTCCAAGGCAGCCTACCGCCTCCAAAATTCAAGAACACAGGGGGACGGACCCTTTGTGTTGTCCCAACCAATAAAAAAAGCACCCAACGAAGCAGAAGCACTGGATATATTGGACCGGATCGGCATACCTTCTCCAAAACGAGCCGTTTGTTCCACACATGAGGAAGCCTTACAAGCATTTGCCGGGCTAAACAAACCATGTGTTGTTAAGGTGCTTGATCCCTTAATTTTACATAAAACCGAAGTCGGCGGCGTTATCCTGGGGGTTAAAACCGAAGAACAATTGCTCGATGCCCTAAAACGCATTGACGGGATTAAAACAGAAACCAATAAAAGGGGAAAAAGTAAACTGAGGGCCAATAAAGCAGGGGACAATAAAAAGTACCTTTTAGCAGAAACTGCAGAAGAAGGGCTTGAAATTATCATTGGGGGAGTAAACGATCCAGCCTTTGGCCCTGCTGTTTTGCTTGGTTTGGGCGGAACAATGGCGGAAGCCTTTGGGGACGTAAGCATGCGGCTGGCCCCCTTAACAGAGCTGGATGCCAGGGAAATGATCGCAGAACTCCGGGGAAATAAGCTCTTTTACGGTTGGCGCGGCTCCCCCGCCGCCGACATTAATTGTCTGGTAGGAGCACTGCAAAAAATCGGGCGGCTGATGGCCGGTCACCCAGAAATTAAGGAAATGGACATTAATCCGGTAAGGGTATACGAAAAAGGGCTCCTGGCTCTGGATGCTTTAGTTATCCTTAAATAACCTGTTGCGTGTTGACAATGGGCTGTCTTTGGTATATTATGTTCGTGGTAGGAGTAAACTACCATGTTTTAAAAAACAACTACAAAAACAGGTGCCGGTCATGGGCTTAACATATCCCATGACGGTGAAAAGGAAAGCGGGTGGAAATCCCGCGCGGTCCCGCCGCTGTAAGGGGAAAGCTTTCTTCAAAAATGCCACTGGGAAACTGGGAAGGCTGGAGAAGGCAATGATCCCAAGCCAGAAAGCCTGCCTGTTTTTTACACCAAAAGCTCTACGGAAGATAGGGGGGTGTTCTACTTGGATGATCAAACAACGGAGACAATAGCTTTGGTTTAAAATCAAAGTAGTTGTTTCCGTTTTTTTATTACAGGGTATGCAGTTATAGGATGAGTTTGCAATTATCAGGGCTGTCCTAAAGGTTGCAGTCTTATTTTCTAAAATTAAATTAAAAATCATTGCCCAGGGTAGATCCAATTTCAAAATTGGGTTGTAAGGGAACCGGGTGAAATTCCCGGACGGTCCGGCCACTGTAAGCGGGGAACTGCTTTCGATAACCACTGGTGTAAAACTGGGAAGGTGAAAGTAGTGATGAGCCGTAAGTCAGGAGACCTGCTCTGGCAATTTTCACAAGCCTTCCGTGTAAAGGTGCCTGTGAACAGGGATGAGTCCAGTTATAGGATAAAATTTTGCGATAATCCCCGGCCAAGCATGGGAGCCGGGGATTTTGTGTTAAGAAAGGGTGGTTTTTAATTGAACAGGTTTAAAACGGTAATAGCAGTGTTTCTCGTGGTCGGCCTGGTGCTTGGAGGCAGTTTTCCTATTCTGGCCGCAAATCCCCCCGGGTCTCAGTTGCCCGGGCTGGAAAAGGTTCTTGCGGATACATGCGCTTATTTGTTGAAAACGGTACCTAACCCCAGGGCAGGTTCCGGCGGCAGCGAATGGGCGGTAATCGGCCTGGCAAGAGCAGGCTATGAGGTGCCGGGCTGGTACGAGTCATATTATAAGGCTCTGAAAACCGAAGTCGAGGGAAAAAACGGAGTTTTACATGACAAAAAATATACGGAATACTCTCGTGCTATTCTGGCGCTTACCGCAATAGGCAAGGATCCGGCAGATGTGGGCGGCTATAATCTGCTGGCCAAACTGGGTGACTTTGAAAAGGTTCTTTCCCAGGGTATTAACGGTCCCCTTTTTGCTTTGCTGGCCCTTGATGCCGGAAATTATGCCATACCGGAATGTGCAGGGGCAAAGGTGCAGACGACACGTGAACTGTTGCTGGGGGCCATCATCGATCAGCAGCTTCCCGATGGGGGTTTTTCGCTGGGTGGCAAGGAAGGTGATGCAGATATTACCGCCATGGTGTTGCAGGCTCTTGCTCCCTACCAGGAGCATGCCGCTGTAAAAACAGCAATCGACAAAGCCCTGGTTTGCCTTTCCAGGCTTCAAGACAGCGACGGCGGTTACAAAGGTTTTGGGGAAGCGGCCACTCTAGAAAGCGATGTTCAGGTGCTGATTGCTTTGGCTGCACTGGATATTAATCCCGCTGTCGACAGCCGCTTTATTAAAAATGGTAAAACTATCATCGATCACCTGCTGGAATATGCTTTGCCCGGTGGGGGGTTCAAGCATGTCCTGGAGCAGACGGGGCCGGATAGCATGGCAACAGAACAAGCCATTTGCGGCCTTGTTGCTTATGACCGTTACCTTAAGGGGAAAAAGGGTTTCTATGAAATGACTGATGTGGTTGATTCCCTAATTCCCGTTGGGAGGCAAAGCCCCGGCCTGGCCGGACTGACCGGGAAAAATCTTGCAGTAAAAGTCTCCCCTTTTGTAGTCCTTTTGGAGATATTAAGGGGGGGCAAGGTGGGAAGGGATTTTTTCTGTAGTTGTTTTGCAGCTTAAACCTAAGGAGGCCATTACCCGTGCAGAAGTTGCTGCCATGATCTATCGGATGTTGTAAAAAGCCACGCTATTATAAATTTTTACCTGAGTAGCGGGCTCTAGATGGAAGGAGGGGATCTAAATTGAAGATAAAATTAACTAAAAACAAAATACTTGTAGCAGCTATTGTCCTTTTGGTCCTTACGGCAGCGTGGGTCTACGACAGTGAATGTCCTGGTAATAACCATGGTAAGGCTGCCTTGCCGGACCAAACCCCGGTTGGTGAAACAGGGGAAAAAGGTCTGCATCAGGATACTGCCCTGCCTGGTAGGGGACCTTTATCTTCACCTGAGGGGAAGTCCACAACTTTGCCTGGGGAGAAACCCGCACCAGCACCCGGAGAGAATTTCGCACCCTCGCCTGGAGAAAAACCCACACCCGCCCATCGCCAGGATCTGCAGGTTGATAGCGAAGCCCCGCTTACTTGCAGACTGTCGGTAAGCTGTGAAACTATCTTCGACAATCTGGACCGCTTTAATAAAGACAAACTGGAGATGCTGCCGGAAGGCGGCATAATCTTCCCCTCCCAGGAGGTCACTTTTTACAACGGAGAGTCGATCTTTGATGTGCTACAGCGGGAAATGAAAAAGCAGGAGATACACCTGGAATTTACCATGGTGCCCCTCCATAATTCCTATTATGTCGAAGGGATCAACAATATTTATGAATTCGACTGTGGCGAGCTCTCAGGTTGGATGTGCAAAGTTAACGATAGCTTCCTTGGCTATGGCTGCAGCAATTACCTGCTAAAAGACGGCGATACAGTTGCCTGGATCTATACCTGTGACCTGGGGCGTGACATCGGTGCCGCAGGGCCGGAGGGGGTTGGCCAATGAAGGATTCATTTTCCACCTTTCATCCCCTTATCATTTGCGCGTACTTTGCCGCTGTGTTGTTTTTTTCCATGTTTTTTATGCATCCCGTCTTCCTGGCTGTTTCCCTGTTGGGTTCCGCTTTGTATTCCACTTTGCTCAGGGGGGGAAAAGCAGCCGGGTTAAGTCTCTTATACCTCTTGCCTTTTATGTTGTTCATGGCAGTTATTAACCCTGCCTTTAACCATGCCGGGGTGACGATCCTGTTTTACTTGAAAAATGGCAATCCCATTACCCTTGAATCCATCCTTTACGGCCTGGCGGCAGCTTCCATGTTTATGGCCGTTATTTTATGGTTTACCTGCTACAATGTCGTCATGACTTCGGACAAATTCATTTATTTATTTGGAAGGGTTATCCCGGCTTTATCGCTGATCTTGTCCATGGCGCTGCGCTTTGTTCCCAGGTACAGGGAACAGATAAAGGTTATCGCCACTGCTCAGAAAGGTATAGGCCGGAATGTAACGAACGGGACCATTATTGAGAGGGCAAAAAACGGCCTGCAAATACTTTCCATAATGGGAACCTGGGCGTTGGAAAACGCCATTGAAACAGCAGATTCCATGAAATCAAGGGGTTATGGATTGCCGGGGCGCACCAGCTTTTCCATCTACAGGTTTGATCGGCGGGACCAAACCGTTTTAGGGGTGATGCTTCTTCTTGTGATGGTAGTGATCATAGGCGCAGCAACTGGGGCCAACAGAATGCGTTTTTTTCCCTCTTTGAAGCTGCCGCCGCTGAGTCCTATTAGCTTAGGCGTCTATTTTGCTTACTTTATTTTGTGTTTGTTGCCGGTCATCATCGATCTTGTGGAGGCGCTCAAATGGAAATATATCGGATCAGCAACTTAAATTTTACTTATCCCTTGCGAGAAAAGCCGGCTCTCAAAAAGATCAAGCTGACAGTAGAACAGGGAGAGTTTATCACTATTTGCGGGAAGTCGGGCAGTGGTAAAAGCACTCTTTTGCGTCATCTTAAAACGGTGCTCACACCCCATGGAACCAGGGAGGGCGAAATATTGTTCTTGGGCAGGCCCCTGGACGAAAGTAACCTGCGCACCCAGGTAGCAAGCATTGGTTTTGTGCTGCAAAACCCGGACAACCAGATCGTCACCGATAAAGTCTGGCATGAGCTAGCTTTTGGGCTTGAATCCCTGGGGATGGATAGTAAAACCATCCGCCTGCGAGTGGCGGAAATGGCCAGTTTTTTCGGTATCCAGGACTGGTTTGGAAAAAATGTGGCGGAGCTTTCCGGCGGACAGAAGCAGCTCTTAAACCTGGCTTCCATCATGGCCATGCATCCTTCCGTGCTAATTCTTGATGAACCGACAGGGCAACTTGACCCCATTGCTGCGGCGGATTTTCTGGGAACGGTGCAAAAAATTAATCGTGAACTGGGGACCACGATCATCATGACCGAACACCGGCTGGAGGAGGTCTTGCCCATGTCCAACCGCATGGTGGTTATGGATGAGGGTGAAATCATTGTTGACGACACGCCCCGGAAGGGCGGGGAACGCTTGAAGGAGATGGAACATGATATATTTTTGGCCATGCCTTCACCGCTCCAGATTTATGCAGGCGTGGAGAGCAGTTTGCCCTGCCCAATTACCGTACAGGAGGGGCGCAGGTGGCTTGGTGCCTTACTTAACAATAACAATAGCCGAAGACCCAGCCCTTTGTCCGTTGCCCGGCAAGATCCCGACTTTTCTCCTTCCCCCGTCTCCTTCCCCCGGCCGGGCAAAGGGATACAGACCGGGTTGCCATCCGGGCATGGGATGCCACCTGAAATGCCGCCGGTAATCCAACTGCAGGAAGTTTGGTTTAAATATGGGCGGGAACTGCCCGATGTGATCAAGGATCTGTCAATGGAGATCTATGCAGGACAATTTTTTGCCATTGTTGGCGGCAATGGTACAGGTAAAACAACCGCCCTTTCTATCATCCGCGGCCTTCTAAGGCCTTATCGGGGGCGGGTAAATGTCCTGGGGAAGGATATTTTCAAAACAGAGGCGGCAAAGGTACGGAGACGGGTGGTAGACAGGAACGCCAGGTTACCCCGGAAGGCCCGGCCAAATGCCACGGCAACAGAAACCAATGGGATTGTTATGTTGCCCCAGAACCCACAGCTTCTCTTTGTTAAAAAAACAGTGGAACTTGATCTCTATGAAATATTGGAGGGCAGAGGGCTTTCTGAAAAGGAAAAAAAGTTAAAGCTGCAAGATGTTTGTAAGTTGGCCGAACTTGAGGGGTTAATGGAAAAGCACCCTTATGATCTGAGCGGCGGGGAGCAGCAGCGTGCCGCACTGGCCAAAGTTCTGATGATGGAACCGCAGATCCTTTTGCTCGATGAACCAACCAAGGGACTGGACGGGCATTTCAAGATCAAGCTTGCGGGCATTTTAAAGAAACTGGCTGCCCGGGGTGTGGCCGTCGTAATGGTTTCCCATGATATCGAATTTTGTGCACGTTATGCCGATCTTTGTGCTTTGTTTTTCGACGGGGGGATCATTACGCAAAATACGCCGCGGGCTTTTTTCTCCGGAAACAGTTTTTATACCACGGCGGCCAACCGCATGGCTCGCCATTTTTTTCCTGCTGCAGTAACCGTAGAGGATGTGATTGAAGCATGCAGGAGCAATCTTTAGGCGGTGGCCCCCGGAGCCCGCGTACTTTTCTCGCAGCAGTGCTACTTTTACTGGTTATCCCCGGGACTATTTTGTTTGGGGTATTTTGTCTGGATGATCGGAAGTACTATTTTATCAGCTTCTTAATCATCATTTATTGTTTGCTGCCTTTAGTGCTCATTTTTGAGAAGCGCCGGCCCCAGGCACGTGAACTGCTTGTTGTGACGGTGCTGGCGGCAATTGCTGTGGCGGGCCGGGCAGCATTTTTCATGCTGCCACAGTTCAAACCGGTAGTGGCGATCGTGATCATCACGGGCGTCTGTTTTGGGGCGGAAGCAGGATTTCTGGTTGGTGCAGTAACAGGCTTTGTTTCTAATTTTTTTCTGGGACAAGGGCCCTGGGCTCCCTGGCAAATGTTTTCTTTTGGGCTCATCGGGTTCTTGGCGGGCCAGCTCTTTAGGACGGGCCTTCTGAAAAAAGAACGGTTATCGCTCTGTCTTTATGGCGGCCTTTCTGCCTTTTTTATCTACGGTGGAATAATGGACCTGGGTTCCCTACTAATGTTTACGCCGAAATTATCCTGGTCTGCACTTTTGGCGGTCTATATCTCCGGGCTCTGGTTCAATGCCGTCCATGCTGCGGCAACGATATTTTTCCTTTTTGTTTTGTCCCGCCCTCTGATTGAAAAATTGGAACGCATCAAGATCAAATATGGGTTGCTTGAACCGTAGTTCCGACCCTGTCATTCTGATCATATAAGGAGGATTCAAAATGCAATTAAGAAAAGTTTTAGTATTTACCCTGACATTATGTTTACTGTTATCATTTGGCGGCATTGGGGCCGCGCAAGAAACGGGGGATTCCGGCAATTCGCTGCAGGAGGCCCTGGGAGGGATTGTCGATTACTACAAGGCCAATAAAACAAATTTGGAAACCTGGTGGCAAGTAGTTGGCCTGAAAGAGGCCGGGGAGGATCTATCCCGGTCACCCTGGGTGCTCCCAGATTGGAAGATTGACCAACTTGATGAGGATTCACAACCCACCGACTATGCCGGGATAATCCTGGGCATGATCGCTGCAGGAATGGATCCTAAGGATGTAGAGGGCAGGAACCTGGTTGACGAACTGGCTGCCCTGCAAAACGACGATGGCAGTTTTGGCAGTTGGCTTCACCAGACAATCTGGTCCGTGGTTGCACTGGACAAGGCCGGCGGGAATTATGATGTGAACACTAAAGACACGGCTCTGAATTTTCTTCTCTCCCAACAAAAGGAAGACGGCGGTTTTGCCCTCATGGGCGAGGAAAGAGATCCGGATATTACCGGAATGGTGCTATTAGCCCTGGCACCTCATACAGGTGTTGAAGGGGTTACAGTTGCTATCGACAGGGCTGTGCAGTGTCTGAAAGACCTGCAGTTGTCCAGTGGGGGATTTGCCAGCTGGGGCACCGAAAACCCGGAATCCACCGCAGCCGTGATCCGGGGACTGCTGGCTTGCGGGGAAAAGGATATTACTTCCGGGGAATGGCAAAAGCCGGAAGGGAATATGATTGATGCCCTTTTTACCTTCCAGCTGGAGGACGGATCGTTTATTCACTCCGCATCGGAGACCGAGTATAATGCAGCAGCTACCGAACAGGCTTTGCTGGCCGTAGCTGACATGGTCAACGCCGGGATCAATTACACTGTCAAAACCGGTAAAAAGCATGTCGCCGATGAAAAGGTCGAGGCGACAGTAAGGCTACGGGTGGAAGGGGCAACTGAAAACCTTGCCGATGAAATAGTGACTGTAATAGGGGGCACAGCCTTGGAGGTTCTCCAAGCTGCGGTCGGGGAAGAAAATGTTACTGCACCGAAAGGATTTATCACGGAGATTCTGGGCGAGGGCGGCAAGCAGATTACAGAAGATCTCAGCACCAGTTGGATGTACTATGTGATCCGAAATGGTACCATTGAACCAGAAGCCTTTTCCCAGGGAGCCGGCAGCTATAATGTTTGTGACAATGATGAAGTTGTTTTCTATATCGGTGCAATGGACAGTACCTGGGCACCCAAAACTTTTTTCCCAGAAGTTAATATTGCACCGGAATCTCCCAAGGCAGGCGGCCAGATTACCTTGATGGTTAAAGCGTTGAAAAACGATTGGATGGAAGGTTTGGTGGAATTAACAGCTGAAGAGCTTGAAAGTATCGGGGAGTACACAGTAATAATTGGGGACAAGGAAGAAAAAACCCAGGATGGCCGGCTTATTTTTAAAGCTATAAAGGCTGGAGCTCTCCCTGTATCCATTATTAACCAAAATGAGGCAGGTTATCCCAACGTGATCCCCTACCGGGGTAGTATCAGTATAGGAGCCTCCTCAGGAAATGGCAGTGGGGGCTCGTCTACCCCAACCTGCACGCCAGGGGTTGCAGTAGTGGGCAGGAACGGGGAAAAACTCTTTGGGCCGGCTACGGTTTATATATCTTCTTCTAACCGATGGGGGGAAACAGCCCTCGGGGCCCTGGAGGCTACAGGGCTTCCTTACAATATTTCTACGGAATTTGATGGGTTTGTGGATTCCATCGCCGGACAGACGGGCAGTGGATTGGAGGGGTGGATGTTTACAGTCAATGATACATCGCCCTTAGTTTCAGCCAAGGATTATAATATAACCAGTGGGGACAAGGTAATCTGGTATTACAGCAAAAGCATGGAACAGGAAGCCCCAACCTGGGCCCAGTTAATTTCGGGGGGGTCGTCAGGTTCACCTTCATTTCCATCTTTACCGACTTCTTTTGTGACAAGTACAACTGGAGAGGCCTTTCTCAACCCGGCTGCCGGGGGCAATATCGGGCTGGAAAACGAGGCTTCTATCAACATCCCCGCGAATGCTCTAAAAGGAACCGAAGGGGTAAATGTTACTATCCGGAAGGTAAGCGACCCTCCAGCTGCCCCTGATGGTTTCAAGCCGGTTAGCCCTGTTTTTGAATTTACTGTTAGCGATAACACCGGTTATGAGTTTAGCCGGCCGGTTACCCTGACTTTCAGTTTTGATCAGGCTGCCGTGCCTAAAGGGGCGACACCGTCTGTATTCTACTATGATGGAAACGCGTCAAAATGGGTGGAATTGGGTGGCACTATTTCCGGAAATACTATTAAATCGGATGTTGAACGCTTAACCAAATTCGCAATTTTTGTGAAGGAACCTGCACCATTTCCTGTTTTTGTACAGGTATTTCCCGATGTACAAAGTTCCTTTTGGGCAAGCGAAGCCATAAACCGGCTTTACAATCTTGGCTATATCAATGGTTACCCGGATGGGGCTTTCAGGCCGGATAACCGGATAACCAGGGCAGAATTTGTTTCCATACTAAACATGGTACTGGATTTAAACAAGGTTCCGAACTTATCCGACCCTGGCTCCAGCCCCAGCCAGGCAGCGCCTTCTTTTAGCGACGTTGGCCCGGCAGACTGGTTTTACGATGCAGTGAAAAAAACAGTCCTTGCAGGCATCGTAAAGGGCTATGGCAACAACCTTTTCAAACCGAACAAGGAGATTACCCGGGAGGAACTGGCAACAATGATGGCTAATGCCCTGGCCGGGTGCTACGAAGCCGGGTCGAAGATGAATGAGAAGACCGGCTTTACAGACGACGGCAGTATCTCTGGTTGGGCAAGGGGCTCCGTGGCGGTGGCCGTAAAGTACGGGCTTGTCAATGGATACCCGGATAACAGTTTCAAGCCGCAGGGCAGTGCCACAAGAGCCGAAGCCTGTACCATAATTACAAACTATTTAAACCTTAGCAAACCCACACCCTAAAGGGCTTGACCTGCTATGAGGGCAGGCCACTGGTGGTCTGCCCTGTACTGGCAGGTTCGCCCCTCAGCCTGGGAATGCGGGGGAATCATCTTTAGCAATTGGAAACTATGGAATGGTTGAAAGGGTCTGCCGAAAAATATTTTGCTATGCTGCAGGGTCCTTTGCCCCGATCAGCCTGGCTGAATTTACGATTACAAAAACAGAACCGATATTGTGGGCCACCGCACCCGACACAGGGTTTAAAAGGCCTGAGCCGGAGGCGATCAGGGCTAGTAAATTAAAAACAACGGCAAACAAAATATTAAAACGGATGGTCCTCACTGTCAGTTTCCCCAGTTGAAGAAGGTAGGGTACCTTTGAGATATCATCTCCCATCAAGGCGACATCTGCTGCCTCCAGAGCTGCTTTCGTACCCATAGCACCCATGGAGATGCCGAGGTCGGCTGCGGCCAGGGAAGGGGCATCGTTTATCCCATCGCCTACCATTGCAACCTTGTGTCCATCCTTCTGCAGCTTCTTTACCAATTCTAGTTTTTGTTCGGGCAAAATGTTTGAAAAAACTTCCCCTATGCCCGCCTTTGCAGCAATTTTGTTAGCAAATTTTTGTGCGTCTCCTGTGAGTAGTTGAATCTTCGCTATCCCCAAAGCATGGAGCTGTTTGGCCACAGTATGGACCCCGGGCCGCAGTTCTTCCTCCAAATATATTAGACCTATGGGCTGTTCATCTTCCCAGACAGCCACGGCTTTGTTTTCCGGCCGCATTTCTTCAGACAGGGAATGTTGTAAATATTCAGGGAGGCTTCCGACAGTGTACTTTTTCCCCCGGATAGTGGCTTCAACCCCCATACCTGGAAGGTCTTTATAATGTTGGGGGGTAGACAACTTTAACTGTCTTTGCTCTGCCTCTTTGACGATAGCCCTGGCCAGGGGGTGGCTGGAATATTTCTCTGCAGAGGCGGCTGCTGAGAGGATGAAGTCTTTTTCGGCCCCATTGAGGGAATCCACAGCAGAAACCTTGGCTTTGCCGGTGGTCAATGTCCCGGTTTTATCAAAAAGGACGGCACTGATCCTGGAAGAGCCCTCCAGGATATCCCCGCCCTTGATCAATAAACCGTTTTTAGAGGCATTACCCAGGGCCGAAACCACGGCAGTTGGTGTAGCCAGGATAAAGGCGCAGGGGCAACCGACGATAAGAATTGTAATGGCCCGGTAAATGTCTTTTGTAACAACAAAAACAGCCAGCCCCAGGGCAATAATTACTGGGGTGAAATAGCGGGCGTAGTGATCCGATATCCGCAGGATCGGCGCTTTTTGTTTTTCGGCTTCCTGAACTAAGGCAATCATTTCCCTAGGGTTGTATCTTCCCCTACTTTTTGGGCTTCAATCTCCAACATACCGGCATAAATTACCGTTCCGGCATAAACCTGATCACCAATTGTTTTTTCCACCGGATCCGACTCTCCGGTTAGGGAGGCCTGGTTTAGGGATGCTTGTCCCCTGATGACTTTGCCGTCTACGGGCACTTTTTCACCTGAGCGGATCAGAACCCGGTGGCCCGGCTTTATTTGTCGGACAGGGATTACTGATTCCTTGCCGTCTTGTATTACGGTTGCGTTTTCAGGTGCCAGGCTGAAAAGAGAATCTATGGCGGAACGGGCTTTTTGGGCAGTAAGCTCTTCCAAAAGAGAGCCAAGGACCATAATTAGTGATACAAGGGCTGCAGAAAGGTATTCCCCAACCACTACTGAGGCAATGATCGCCAGGCTGACCAGTTCATCCACATTTAACTCCTTTTGCAGGATTCCCTGGACGGCTTCCAGTATAATAGGCCCCCCCAGGAGGATGAGGGCACCAATAGCCGACAGCTCCGGATAAAATGTAAAGCCCTTCCTTGCTAGCAGAAAGCTAAGAATGATTAACGCCCCTCCTAGAAAAACCGCATAAAATTCCCTCATTTGCAGCAATGGCCGGTAGAGACCGGGTTTTTTGTATCTTCCTATCATATAAAATAGTACCCCTCCATTAAAATTAGAAAATCTCCTTGTTAATTTTTTTGATAATAGCTATTAATTGTTTGGCCTCATCTTTTTCTAGACAAGATACCATCTGTTCGGTTAGCTTAAGGTGAAGGCGGTGGTGTTCTGCAAAAGCTTTTTCACCCTTTTCGGTCAGGCTAATTAAATAGACCCGCCTGTCCTCTTTTATGGATTCACGCCGGGCATAGTTTTTAGATTCCAGGCGATCCACTGTTACGGTGGTTGTACCGGTAGTGACCCCCAGTTTATTAGCGAGGGATTTCATGTTCATGGTTCCATAAAGTCCCAGTGCTTCGATGGCGTGAACCTCCGAAACTGTCAGATCGCCAGAACGGATAACAGAATTTTCCCAGGAAGTAAAACTATCATAAAAAAATAAGAGCACATCGGTTAATTCCGCTACGATATCCGTATCCATCTATTAGCCTCCTTGAATATTAAAATGTAAGGATATAATAATACTTGATTTTCAAACTATATTTTAAATATTGCCTTAGTGATTGTCAAGGGAGGAAAATAGTTTTGGGGAAAAAATAAAGTTTATGGCACGGTTTGCGGGTCTACCAGGTAGGAAAAAAATTTTTGGGCAAATTATGTCAAGACTAAGAAGGATATTGAAATGTTTTGTAGAATTGTATTTAAAAACCCTAGTAACACAAATTCAAAATGTGTAACATCAAGAAAACTATTTTCTAAGAATAGTTTTTCTAGGTACTAAAAAAGGAGGGTGGAGGATAAATAAAAAAAAAGGAACAAGGCCCTGATGTGTTTTGACCTATGCAGAAATTTTTTTGGACTTGATGTGTTACGGAATCGGGATTAGTAACACATCTTACTGGCGGTGATGATGGGTTTCCTATAACTAACGGGAGAAATAATTTAAAGGAGGCAATGTGGTGTTTCAGAAACGCAGTTTACTTATTGTATTGACGGTTGCAATTTTAACAAGTTTTCTTTTATTTGGCTGTGGGGCAGAGCAAGGAATGGGCGGATCCGACCCAGATCCGGAAGAGGAGGCAAAGGGGCAAGCAGCGGAACAGGTTGAATTGATCAGATTGAGCGGCGGAGACTGGGGTTACCCGACTCCTTATGCCCATTATCCCAGGGGTCCCGGATCTCGTAAGACGCGGCTGATATTTGAAACCCTGCTGACCAGTGACGGCGAAGGAAATACTGTTCCCATGCTGGCTAGTGACTGGGAGGTTAGCGAGGATAATTTGACTTATACTTTTAAGCTTCAACCTGGGGCAGAGTGGCACGACGGCCGCCCCCTCACAGCCGAAGATGTGGTCTTTAGCTACGAATACCAGCAGCAATACCCCCCGGTAAATACTGCTGACTTTTCTGCCGTGAAAAAGGTGGAGGCGAGGGATGAAGTAACGGTTATAATGGAGCTTAATGAGCCGGAGCCCTATTTTTTGGACAAAATGTGTAGTTTTACCATCATTCCTAAACATATTTGGGAAGGGGTCACCGATCCCTATAACTTAACCACTCCTGAGGCTGCAGTGGGAACAGGGCCTTATAAGTTAACCGATTACAGCAAGGAACATGGTATCTACGGTTATTTGGCTAATGAAAAATACTGGGGGAACAAGCCGAAAGTCAAGGAGATCCAGTTTATACCGGTAAGTGAAGAAGTCCTGGCTTTTGAGCAAGGGGAGATTGACCGCATTGGCGTTACCCCCGATATTTTGGCCCGTTATGAAAACAACCCTGAATATCGGATCATGCAATATGTAACCTCCTGGGCTCACCGGCTTTATTTCAATATGAATAAGCGGCCGGAGCTGAAAGATAAAATTTTGCGCCAGGCCATCGCTTATGCCATCGATCGCCAGGAGCTAATAGACCTGGTGGAACGCGGCAAAGCAGTCCCGGGGAACCCGGGTGTGCTCCACTCTATCAGTAATGAATTTTATAATCCCAACGTTCCCCAATATAATTATAACTTGGAGAAAGCAAAAGAACTTTTGGATAGCCTGGGCTATCTGGATACCGGCGGCGATGGGGTACGCAAAAACAGCCTTGGGGAGAAGCTGAAATTCCAGCTGCTGGCCAGTGAAGCACGCCTTGCCGAGCTTGTACAGATGCAACTTGCCAGGGCAGGTATTGAGGTCAGTGTCCAGGTTACCGACACCATGACCAGGGATGCCCGCTTCAAGGACGGAGATTTTGAGCTATGTATTAACGGCAGTGGTGGTGGGGAGGACATTCAAGAAGTCACCACCATTAAGCAAAAGGGAGGCGCAACGTCTACTACAGGGAATATTATCGGTTACCAAAACCCAGAATTGGATAGGTTATATTTGGCACACGAAAAAGAAACCGATCCCGAAAAACGCCGGGAATTGATGTACGAGCTGCAGCATATTTTAGCCGAGGATCTTCCCAAAATTACCCTTTACTACACAAATTCTATTTCAGTGCACCGGCCGGCAGTGTACGACGGTTGGAGTGAGGACACTTATCACAGCGACAGCCGGCAAAACTTCGTGGACTAAATGTTAAATGGGGGAGCAATGGAGTGAGGCAGTCAACTGGTTTGAGGTTTTTGGAATATGGGATAACAGTTTTGATCGTAATCACTTTAAACTTTCTTTTGCCCCGGGTCATACCCGGGGATCCGTTCTTGGTGATTTCCTCACAAAGTGCTGAGGATGAGGAAGTTGTTTTGACTGCAGAACAACGTGAGTTTTTTTTTGAATATTATGGTTTGGATAAAACCCTTGGTGAACAGTATTTATCCTATCTGGGGGAATTAGCCAGAGGTAATTTGGGGTACAGCCTGTATTACAAAGAGCCGGTAAGCCAGATTATTCTGCGCCGGTTGGGCTGGACGGCTTTTATGGTAATTTCGTCATTAATATTTAGCACCCTTATTGGTTCTATTCTGGGCTGTATATCGGCCTGGTACCGGGGCAAGTGGCCGGATAAACTTCTTTATTTCCAATTTATTGTGTTACCGGAAATCCCGGTTTTTCTTTTGGGCCTGATAATCCTCTTTGTATTTGCCGCAGGGTTAGGGCTATTCCCCCTGGCAGGGGCCATCTCACATTTTGCCAGGTATGAAGGCTGGTGGGAAAAGATGATGGATATTTTGCATCATGCCTGTTTACCGGTTTTGGTTTTGACTATTTCCCAGATTGGCAGCATGTACCTGCTTTCTAGAAATAGTATGACAACCGTATTAAAAAAGGATTACCTGCGTACCGCCTGGGCTAAAGGACTTCCAAAAAAACGTGTTCTTTTTCGCCATGCTCTGAGAAATGCCTTGCTTCCCATCGTAACCCGTGTTTTTCTAAGTCTTGGTACCCTTGTAGGCGGGGCAATATTGGTAGAAAATGTTTTTGCTTATCCGGGCCTTGGGCTTTTGATGAACGAAGCGGTGAGGCGGCATGACTATCACCTTATACAGGGAATTTTTCTGGTAGTCACGCTGCTCGTTTTGCTGGCAAATTTTTTCGCCGATCTGGTATACGGGAAGCTGGATCCCCGGGTTAATTACAATAAGCCTTATGGAGGTTGACTGTGGCTGGGATACATGAATTGCTGCTGAAATATCTAAAAATAATCAAGGGTTTTTCTTTGCTGGGTAAAATAAGCCTCGTTGTAATATTTCTTATCTTTTTGGTGGCCATTTTCGCCCCCTATATCTCCATCTATTCCCATAAAGTTACCTCGGGGCCTCCTTTATCCCCGCCGGGGAAAGAACACCTATTGGGTACCGATAATCTGGGTATCGATCTTTGGGCTCAAATTTGCCATGGGGCGAGGATAAGTTTGATCGTGGGTTTCGGTACGGCGTTTCTGGCAGCTTTGGGCGGCGGCCTGGTCGGTATTGTTACGGGCTACCTGGGCGGGTGGGTTGATAAGGTGATCATGAGGATAATCGATATTATGATAGTGCTGCCGGATTTTCCGCTGATGGTTGTGCTGGCAGCTTTTTTGGGTCCCAGTGTACTAAATATTATCATTGTCCTGGCCTTGTTTTCCTGGGTTTTTCCCGCCAGGATTGTCCGCTCCCAGGTATTGATGCTCAAGGAACAAAGTTTTATCAAAGCGGCAGAGACATACGGTGCGGGGGCCTGGTATCTGTTGTGGAAACACTTTTTCCCGGCAGTATTCCCCTTGGTAGCCTTAAATATGATCAGGTTGACAGGAAGGGCCATTGTATCTGAAGCCGGGCTTTCTTTTTTAGGGCTGGGAGATCCTACTTCCAAGAGTTGGGGATTAATCATCAACCATGCCACTTCTTTTAAGGGAATATACTATACCGAGTTCTGGAAGTGGTGGCTGCTATATCCATGGTTGGCGTTGACTTTAATCGTTCTTTCCCTGGCTTTTATCAACCGTGAATTAGAAAGGATAATTAACCCGCGTATTAGGAGTTAAATTTTCCTTAAAGGGGGAATTAGCTTGCTTGCTGAGAATAAATGCTTGCTGGAAATTAAAAATTTATCCATTACGTACGATCATGTTCACCCTCCTGTTAGGGCCGTTGACGGCGTTTCCATACAACTCAGAAAACATGAATGTTTGGGGATTATTGGGGAATCAGGGTGCGGCAAAAGTTCCCTGGCCCTTGGAATAACGGGATTAATCAAAGCGGATGAGGGTGTCGTTGCAGGGGAGATCATCTATAAGGGGAAAAACCTGGTGGGGTTGCCGGAAAAGGAAATGAAGGAATACCGGTGGAAGGAAATTGCCATGGTATTCCAAAATTCCCTGGAAGTGCTCAATCCCGTCCTGAACATTAAGGAACAGATAGGGGAACCCCTTAAAACCCATTACCATCTCTCTTCTGCTGAAATAGATCAAAGGGTAGTTAAACTTTTGGAAATGGTGGGTCTGAGCCCGCACTGGCGGTACCATTTCCCGCACCAGTTGTCAGGGGGGATGAGGCAGCGAGTGCTGATAGCCATGGCCATCTCTTGCAACCCAAAATTATTAATTGTTGATGAACCTACCACGGCATTGGATCCCCTGAGCAAAAATGAAATATTACAGTTATTACAAAATTTGCACAAAGAGTTGGGTTTTACAATGGTAATCATTTCACATGATCTTGGGGTGGTTAAAAAGCTCACCTCTAGGTTGGTGACTATGTATTGTGGCCGGATAGTCGAGGCCGGGATAACTTCCGAAGTGCTGAAAAATCCCCTGCACTGTTATACCCGCGGCCTTCTGAATTCCTCCCCTAATCTTTTCAAGTACAAGGACTTGTGGGGAATTGAAGGCGAGCCTGCCACGGGATATTCTGCGGATAGCTGTGCTTTTTATCCCCGCTGTTGTCAAAGTGAAGAAAGCTGCGGTAACTCCAGGCCCCCGCTCCGTTATGTGGCCATCGAACGCATGGTAGCGTGTCACAAAGGCGGGGTTGAAACATTCCTCAGAGCCAACGGGATCAAAAAGACTTACAGGCTAAAAAATATGGAGATTGAAGCTGTAAAGGATGCCAGTCTGGAAATAAAAAGTGGTGAAGTAGTCGCTCTCGTAGGTGAGTCTGGTTCCGGCAAGTCAACTCTTGCCCATATTTTAGTGGGGGTTTTAAAGGCCGACAGCGGCAAGATATTTTATAAAAATAAAAAGGTGGAGGGCAGGTGGGCCACTAAAATGCTGGAGGGTATGCAAATTATCTTCCAGGACCCATTTTCTGCTACAAGTGACCGCATGAGTGTTTTGGATGTGGTAAAGGAACCGCTGGAAATAATAAAATGGGGTAACAGGGAAAAAAGGGAAGAAGAGGCGATCAAAGTCTTACAAAAAGTGCAATTGCCGGTTTCAGACGATTTCTTGAACCGCTATTGTTATGCTTTAAGTGGCGGACAGCGCCAGAGGGTGGCTATAGCCCGTTCCTTGATCACAAGGCCAAGATTGTTAATTGCGGACGAGGTGACTTCTATGCTGGATCCTTCGACTCAGGCCAATCTTTTAAGGGAACTCAAGGGGCTTCAAAACAGAAACGGGTTTGCCATGTTATATATCACCCATGACTTACACTTGGCCCGCAAAGTTGCCGATAAGGTTTATGTCATGTACCGGGGTGAAATTGTGGAAGAAGGTGTCTCTTTTGAAGTGTTTGAAAAACCGGAACATATTTATACAAAGCAGTTGCTGCAGGAATCTTTCAGGGATTTGGTCTGATTAAAAACCGGGTTTCATTTTTTGGTATTATTCGTTATGGGGGTTTAAATATTGTTTTACAAACTTTGGAAGCTAGGCCGTCCCTCCCTGGGACTACTCTTATTAACATTGTTTTTGGTTATCCTTTCTTCTATATCAGGTTTGGCCCCGCCCTGGGTGATTCGCTATGCAATTGACAATCTGATTGTGAACGGAAAAGAACACCTACTGGGAATGGCTGCACTGAGCATGGTTATCTTCTCACTGCTGCAGATTAGTTCTAATTTTGGAGCCCGTTACCTGGCAGAATATATAGGCCAGAATGCCCTCTTCCGGCTGCGTAATATTTTATACCGCCATCTGCATACGCTGTCATTTTCTTTTTTTGATGGTGCCGGTACCGGGGATATCATGTCCCGGCTGACGGTAGATACCAGAATATTGAACAATTTTTTTGGTTTGGCGATCGTCAATATACTGGTCAACATTTTGACGCTCATAGGTATTATGGCAGTCATGTTTTATTGGGACAGGCTGCTGGGGTTGGTTTTTTTACTAATTGCACCTGCTGTAGTTCACGGGATTACTATTTATGCCCGAAAAGTTCATCCGGGTTTTAACAGGATTAACAAGCAATTAGGGAAGATGAACAACATACTGGAAGAAAGTTTAATGGGTATTAGCCTGGTAAAGTTAACCGGCAGCGAGGATTATGAACTAGAGAAATTTGGCCGGCAGCATGATCAGTATTTCTCTACAGCGCTCAGCGTAGTAAAAATATCTGCCCTGTGGCAACCTTATGTGCAATTCCTGGCGTCCTTTGCCGCTGGCGTTGCTTTGTGGGTCAGTGGACGGGCAGTGATCGAGGGGCATGTTTCCCCGGGTATACTGGTTGGTTTTGTAACATATATGGGGATGCTGGTCCGGACGATCCGGATGACCGGAAGAATGGCAGGGGTTGTAACCCGGGCGTTGGCTGCTGGAAAACGCGTTTTAGAAGTATTGCAATGGGAATCCGAGATCAAGGATCTGCCGGGTGCTTATCCCCTGCCGCCGGTAAAAGGCAAAGTTTGTTATGAGGATGTTTCTTTTTCATATGATGGGAAAAGTCAGGTATTAAAAAAGATCAACTTTACGGCAGAGCCGGGACAAATGGTAGCGCTGGTAGGTCCCACCGGTACCGGTAAAACCACCCTCATCCATCTTTTGGCCAGGTTTTACGAACCCTCCGGAGGCAGAATAACAATTGATGGTCACGATGTAAAAAAGGTTACCCTGGAAAGTTTGCGACAGCAGGTTGGTGTAGTTTTTCAGGACACCTTTATTTTTAATGCTTCAGTTAAGGACAATATTGCTTATGGTAAACCTTCTGCATCCTGGGCAGAAATTGAAAAGGCAGCCAGGCTGGCCCAGGTCCATGACTTTGTTTCTGCCCTTCCTCAGGGTTACCATACGCAGGTGGGTGCCGGGGGGATGGCCCTTTCCGGCGGGGAAAGGCAGCGCATAGCTATTGCAAGGGTTCTGCTTACCAACCCAAAGATACTCATTTTGGACGAGGCAACTTCTGAATTGGATGCATGGACAGAGGGTATTTTACATGCAGCGCTGCAGGAAGTTATTAAGAATCTGACAGTGTTTGTTGTCGCCCACCGGCTGTGGACAGTTCAGAATGCAGATATAATCCTGGTTCTTTCTCAGGGTCAAATT
>JBMNNS010000080.1:0-7113 GCA_050942625.1 Dethiobacteria bacterium | reverse complement strand
TATGGTGCCGGGTAGATTACGGTGATCTCTTGTGTTTGTTCCTTCCAATCAACCTTACAATTCAGGTTTTCTGAAATAAAACGCAATGGTACCATGGTCCTACCAGGAGAAACAATGGTAGGGAAAACCTTGGGATTATCGGGATCAATGTAGGTACGGACACCATTGACCAGAGCCAGGTTGGAATTAATCCAAAGCTCAATGCTCATGTTATTTAAAATAACAGTAACCTTACGCTCCTTTTCGTCCCATTTTACCTCCGCCCCAAGAGCCTCCGTCACAAAACGGACGGGCAAAAGGGTTCTGCCTTCTATAATAATGGGGCGAGTATCCATTGAACGATTCCGGTCATTCACCTGATAAGAGGTCTGGCCTATGCGCAGTTTGATCCTTGTCTGGGTTTGCTGGGGTGTAGTAGCAACAGCCTCGTTAGAATAAGGGGAGTTGCCATAAGAATTATAGGACCTTACACGATAGGTATAACGTGTCCCCGGGGATACCCCATCGTCTGTATAGGTGGTGCTGTTAGCTGAAACGGTATCAATTTGAGTAAAACTACCCGTTTCACGTTTACGCTCAATGCGAAAGCCGCTTACATCACTGGAAGGATTTGTCCACTTGAGCACAATCCGTGTAGCAGAGTGAGGGGTAGCCACTAAATTTGTAGGAGTTTTAGGGGCAATGGTAGCCTTAGCCTCATTGGAATAGGCTGAATCCCCCACAACATTGTAAGCCTGCACCCTGTAAACATATTCTACACCCGGTTCCAAATCCGTATCGGTAAAGGAGGTAGCGTTGGCCGAAACAGTAGCAACTTGTCTGAAGTCCCTGGAACCCCTCTTACATTCGATCCGGAAACCCCTTTCATTGTTTGCCCTGTCATCCCAGGTAAGACGGATCCGGTTCTGGGAAAGGACTTCTACTTTAAGGTTTGCAGGTGCTGCAGGAGGGGTCCCTGTAACCGCCGATGCCTCCCTGGAATAAGGTGAACTTGCAAAGCTATTATAAGCCCTGACCCTATAGGTGTACTCTGTGTCATTTTTTAGGCCTTTATTAGAAAATGAAGTCACATTTGCTTTCACAGTCGCAACCTGGGAATAATCTCCATCTTCTGTTTTACGTTCAATAATAAAGCCGGTTTCATTGTTGGAGTTATCCCTCCAGGTAAGATCGATGCAGGAGGCAGAAACAGTTTTAGCCACCAAGTTGGAGGGTGCCTCTGGAACGGGGCCCGTGGTAGCTTTTTCCTCCCTGGAGTATGAATCCCCAGCTGCGTTATAAGCAGATACCCGAAAAGTATACCAGGTATTATTTGCAAGACCAGTACAGGAATAAGAGGTTACGTTAGCCCCTACAGTAGCAATCTGGGTATAATTTCCCTTTTCAGTTTTCCGTTCAATCCTGAAACCGGTTTCGTTATTGGAATTATCCCTCCAGGAAAGATCGATACACGAGGTAGAAACTGTCGTAAGCACCAGGTTATCAGGAGCATTGGGTTTACCAGTAGAAATAGTAGCTTCATTGGAAAAAGGGGACCCGCCAGCCGCATTATAGGACTGCACACGGTAGATATAGACATTTCCAACACTCAAGCCTGTATCCAAAAAATAGGTTGAATTTGCTTTTACAGTGCCGATCTGGACAAAATCCCCCTGGTTTGTTTTCCTTTCAATTTTAAAGCCAAGTTCATTTTTAGCATTATCTACCCAGGTAAGGTTGGCCCTGGTATCTGCAACAAGATTTACTTCCAGGCGTGAGGGTGCCTCAGGGCTGGCGGTGGTTGTTACTGTTACCGGAGTGGAAAAGTTAGAAAAACCAGCACTATTGTAAGCCCTCACACGGTAAGTATAAGTAGTATCAGGGGTTAGGCCTGTATCCGCAAAACTGACAATTCCTGTATCCGTGCCCGTAAGACCGGTTCCTAAGTCAAAGGCAACCTTTCTTCCCCCCTGTTCACGTTCAATTTCAAAACCAACCTTATCACTGGAGCTATAGGTCCATGTTAAATTAACCTGGTTCCCGGAAATAACGTCTGACTTTAGATTTATAGGTGCAGCTGGAATAGTTTCAGCAGCGGCTACCCCTGTAAAAAATGTTGACGCCATGATGAATACTAGCAACAATGATAACAAACAGCGGGAAAGTTTAAACATAATCCTTTTGTCTCCCTTCAAATAATTTAATTTAAAAAACCCCCCTGTAATTATTAACGGAATAAGTTAGAATAAGGTTTCAGGTCTCGGCGTAAAACTTGCTTGCAACCTAAAAAAACTTTTTCAAAACCTTCAATGCCCCCTGTTTCCAGGGGACCCGGTGTGAAATACCGGTTTTATTTTGGAATTTGGAGAGATTTTGCAGGTACCAGCAGTAGTTCCTTAGCAGCGCTTCCTTATTAGAATATTTTGGTGAAAAACCCAACACTTTTTCTGCTTTTTCAATTGAAACATAAGAATCCGTAGCTGCTGTTTCATATACCCATTTGTATAGGGGTGAAAGCCGGAAAAACTCTAGCAGACGCAATATTATCTTCACCATCGCGGCGGGAAAAGGTATTATTTTTTTGCCAAAACCTGCATATTCCAATACCTCCTGGAAATCTTCCTTTATTGTAGTAAACTTCTTTGCGCCAATATTAAATGTATCATTTACTTTTTTCTCTTCTAGAGTAACTGTAAGAAAAATAGCCTCACAGAGATCCTCCACATCTAAAAATTGGTACCGGTTATTACCGCTACCCAGGATAGGAAAATTCTTGCCATCTTTCGCCCAATCATACAAAAGAGCAAAAACGCCTAAACGTTCGGGGCCGATGAAGGATTTTGGCCTAATAATGGGAATACACATTCCCTTTTGACGGTATTCTAAACATATTTCTTCTGCCAAAATTTTTGCTACACCGTAATGACCTACTCCTTCAAGTTTATCGTCCTCCTTTATGGGGCTATGGTCGGGAACACCATAAACAGCCGTAGAAGAAATGTGTACTACTCTTTTAACCCCATGTTTAAAGGCTGATTCTAAAACATTTTTAGTTCCGTCTATTTCAGTAGAAAATATTTCTTCTTTTGTGTAAAGCGGCAACGCTGCAGCTCCGTGGATAACAATATCTGAACCTCTGACCGCCTTATCAACAATTTTTTTATCCCTTATATCCCCTCTAAAAATTTCTACCTGATCCTTTTCCGGGTAATCAAACTCGGCAATATCTAAGGTTCTTATAAGAAACCCCTTTTTTAGTAGATACCGGACTAAATTAATCCCCAGAAAGCCTGCCCCACCGGTAATTAGATACCTTTTACCCATTAATCTCTACCTTTCAAGAAATATTTGTAACTTAAAAAATTTACTACAGGCATATTCACTACTTCGGTAAAGCAAAATATTTTCCTGCCGCTGTACAACAGAACACCCCTCTCAAAAAGGTTTTATAACAACTATTTTTACAAGGAACTTTTACTTCCAAAGGCGAAATAGGTAAAACAAGCTAGAGGAAGGACAAGCGAAAAAGGTTCCGGATACATTTACATACACGAATGGTCGGCAGAAAGGAGGTTATATTTCTTTGGAAAGGAATAATTTGCCGTCTGACTCTGCTTACCCAGTAGATCTTAAAATAATACTAACTACTGTCAAAGAAAAAGGGGGTTCGGATCTACATTTAATCGCAGGATCACCACCCATTGCCAGAATTTATGGCTCACTTGTAGAGTTGGGTTATCCCCCAATGGGTCCCCAGAATATTGAAGTAATGCTTTATCAGATTTTACAACCTTTTCAAGAAAAAAAATTGAAAAAAAACCTGGAACTGGACTTTTCCTTTTCTATACCGGGTGTTGCTCGTTTTCGGGGCAACGCCATGTATCAGCAGGGCAGCCTGGCGGTTGTTTTCAGGGTTATACCTTATGATATTCCAGAGTTAAGCATGCTTGGCCTGCCGGAAACCATCAAGAGGCTTTGCTTCCTTCCCCGAGGCCTGGTACTGGTCACCGGCCCGACAGGAAGCGGGAAAACAACAACTTTAGCCGCTATGATTGATCTTATCAACAGACAACTCAGGAAAAGCATCGTTACCATTGAAGATCCGATTGAGTTCCTGCATAAACAAAAGAAGTCTACAATACGGCAGCGGGAAGTAGGCACTGATACACATTCCTATGCTGCTGCCCTGCGCCATATCCTCCGGCAGGATCCCGATGTTATCCTTATTGGTGAAATGCGGGACCTGGAAAGTATCTCCGCAGTCCTTACAGCAGCCGAAACAGGCCACCTGGTATTTTCCACTTTACATACCCAAACAGCTCCGCTAACGGTAAGCAGGATTGTAGATGCCTTTCAAGACCATAACAGGGCCCAAATTCGTCTACAGTTGGCCAATACCCTGCAGGCAGTAATTTCCCAACAACTTCTACCCAAAGCTGATGCCGGGGGAAAGGTTGCAGGTGTAGAACTAATGATAAACACCCCGGCAGTTCGCAACATGATCCGGGAAGGAAAGGAACACCAACTTTATAGCGTTATCCAAACAGGCCGTAAGGATGGTATGCAGACTATGGATATGTCACTGGCAGATCTCTTTAAAAAAGGGAAAATAACACGGGAAACTGCCCTGCAATATTGCATAGAAAAAAATGAATTGGTACGGCTGATGCAGACACAAAATTTTGTAACAACCTTTGAAAGAAGAAAAGACAACTGGTGGTAATAGTTTAGTTAAAGAAGGAGCCCCGTTAACTAAATTATTGGGGGAAATTGCTTGATTATCTTGATTATAAGGAGGAAAGTAAATGGGCAAAACTGAAAAATGGTTTAAGCTTTTCAAAATAAATCAAAAAGGTTTTACACTGGTGGAGTTGGTGGTTGTAATAGCAATCATTGGTTTCTTAACAGCAATAGCAGTCCCACTTTATGGGAACATTACCGCTAAAGCAGAAGAAAAAGTTAATGAAGCCAACATTAAAATAATTTTAGGGGCAATCGACATGTACCGGGCTGAAAACGGTTTTGACTCTAAGCCAACATTGGATGACCTTAAGGAAACGTATCTCAGTGAAAAAATAAAACCGCCAAAAAGCTCAGGTAAAAGCTATATTATTTCCTACGATGAGAAGGGGGTACCTTCGGTCACAACCAGTGACCAGGATGAAGGCGATGAAGGCTAACACGAGCCTGGGGATGCTGCCACCCATAACTTGCCGGCAAAGGGCAAATTGAAAATATAACAGGTGGTTAAATACAGGGTATTATTTTTATGAAGTATTATTTTTATGAACCTTTTGTGTCCCTATATCGATCGATAGTTTCGGCAATCTTTCGAAATACCTCTGGAGCCTTACCCTGCAGAGGTTCTTCAATAAAAACCGTAATAACTGCACGGCAATCCTCCACTGGTGCCAGGCCTGTAAACCAGGAATACTGCAGCTGCTTCCCATTGACAAGTTTTTCCGTTTCCGCCGTGCCTGTTTTGCCCCCAAGATGTAATATTTCACTTCCTGCTGCCTGGCCGGTACCAAATTCTACAACCCCTGACATCATCAGACGGAGCCTGCTGGCAGTGAGGGGGTTAATAACCCTTCGACACGGTGCAGCATCAAACGTTTCGATCGTTTCCCCCTCTTTTGTTTGTAAAGCCTGAACCAGGCGGGGTTCAACAAGAAAACCCCCATTGGCAATAACAGCTGTCAAGCGTGCTATTTGTAAAGGAGTAGCCTCTACCCTGCCCTGCCCAATAGCGGTAAGGGCAAGGTCCCCTAAAAAGGGCATCTCATCCGGTTTGGGCAACTTTCCCTCTGTTTCCCCACCATGAACCGGGGAACCCAGGGGTAGCCCCGTACTTTTGCCAAGACCCATTGCAGAGGCATATTGATAGATCATATCCCGGCCAAGGCTTAGCGCCAGTTTTATGAAGACCGAATTACAGGAATGGGCAAAGGCCTCTGCAAGGTTAATAGACCCATGGGCCTTGCCCTGGTAGCACCTGAAGATTGTATCGCCCACTTCGATATAACCCGGACAATAAAACCTGCTGCTTGACCAGGCCTCGCCTGTATCAATTGCAGCAGCAGCAACAACAATTTTGAATACTGAGCCTGGCGGATAACCCAGAATACTGCGGTTTATAAAAGGCTGGGTATTTAAAAAGGAATTGCGGGCATCATTGCCCTCGAGGTATGAAGGAAGGTCGGACTGCAGATAGTTTGGCCTGCTTGCCATGGCCAGGATATCCCCGTTTCTGGGATCCATCACCACCACGGAACCACGGGCTATATACCGATCCATAATATTTTCCACTACCTGCTGGATATTGCCATCGATAGTTAAAAGGAGACTATATGGCGCATGGGGGGTATCTTCAGTAAGAATACGGTAACCTAACCCCTTGATCGGTCTTTTTTTGCCATCCACAGCAACCGCCAAAATGCTGTGGGAGCCTCCTTCCAGTTCTTCATTAAAGGTAAACTCCAACCCCACCTTTCCCTTACCGTCAGCCGGCCCAACATGGCCAACAAGGTGGGTTGCAAGTGCCTGGGGACCATAACGCCTTTGGGCATCCGTTAGCACCAGTCCATAGGAAAGATAACCTTCATAAATTTTTTCTTCATTAGGGTCCAGAGCACGCCGGGCAATAAAAGGGCCATTGGAAAGTACAACCCCGGGAATACTGCTCGCTATCCATTCAAAAATTTCTTGACCGGCCTGGCGCAGTAATGAAGGAAAAACAACAAGCACCCTTTCCTTTTCCCCCCCCAAAAGTGAAACACCGTGGCGATCAAGAATGTCACCGCGGTTATAGTCCAAAGTCAGGGCCTGCATCCTTTGTCCTACTGCCTTACTTGACCATCTTTCATGCTGAACCAGCTGGATATAACCCAGGCGCATAACTAGTAAAGTAAAGATAACAAGACATGTAAATGAGAGAAAAACGATCCTTTTCTGCCGCCGCAGTCTCAGTATAGCCCCCCCTTTTGCCATGCTGTTCTACACTATTTTTAACCGTCAAAAATAATTATATACCCGCTAGCAGGCTGGAAGGCAATTATCTTTGGCTTCGGATTAGTTTTTTGTAGTTATTATGTTCCTGGAGTGTTGTACTAAAGTAATGGGTTCCCGTGCCAT
>JBMNNS010000008.1:0-31615 GCA_050942625.1 Dethiobacteria bacterium | reverse complement strand
CACATTTTCCACACTGGTAACAGTACTTAACGGCGTCACCACCATATGTTTTTATGTCCTCTATTATATCTTTGAAAGGGGCTTCAGTTTCCATAACTTTTTATCACTTCCTTCACTTAAGCTTCTTTTCTGCACTTTAATGCTTAGCCCTTCTGTAACATGCGGGAAACATTATTCGCCACCTTTTCTAATCCATATTTATCCACCAGCGCTTTTAATCCTCTTTCTACCTCTCCTAGTGGCGTTTCTTCTACAGCTTCTTCTTCTCTTTCTTCATAAACCAGGGCATCCACTGAACACACCTGAACACACATAGGTTCCTCCCCAGGAGCCAAACCAACACTTTCACACATATCACACTTTAGAGGGAGACCCGAATCTGGTTCCTTAAAAAGGTCCCTGGATGGGCAAGAGGCCCTGCAAAAATCACATCCTCCATATTCCCTCCCACCTATTAAATAACTGGTCCTTCCCAAACATTGTGCCGCTGTGTACTCCCCGGCGTACACAGGAAGATATATATCATTACCCTGGTCATAAACCACCTGAATTCTTGACCGCGCCGGATTAGAAATTGCACCCTTTGGTGAAGCGTGAGCTGCCGCACAAAAAACCTCACAAGCCCGACAACCAATACATTTATCTACGTCAACTTTAATTGTTTTTATTGTTTTATATTTTTTCTTTTCTGGCTCACCCATCACAATTAACCTCCTTGTCTTATAATTTGATAATTATGCTTACAAATTTACTCAGCAATATTTATGCCAACTTTGTCTTATTTGTCGAAAGACATTAATTTTAAATTATTGAAAAAGGGCAGAAGAAATTATGCCGGAAAAACCTTTACTAAGTCTCTGCCACCCTATGGTTTTATCCTTAAATTGTTTCAGAATTGTTTTTAAAATAAGGCCTTATTTAAACGCATGTTCATCTTTCTTTTTCTATCAACTACCTATTTTGCCTTCTGCCTAGATTAGGTTTTTTAATTTTGGGTATTGACAACTTGTTTTTTTAAAATAAAATAGAGGAAAAGCGTTTTGCAGGCCAGAACCTATTGCAATAAATTGATTAATTTAGAAATATTTAATTTATTTTAAATGAATTATTATTAGGACGGTGTCCGGGCAACCGGGCATTTTTTTATTTTTCTATCAAAGTATTAGATAGGCAACTTTAAGCAACGCCGGGGTTTTTTGTTAGTTCCTGGTGAACTTTGAAAAATCTTCAGCGGTTATAATGGCTGCTATATTTATTATTGACAGAGTAAACTTTTGAAAAGTTAACCTAGGTAGAATATTTAGTTTTGGCAACATTAAAAAGCGCTTGTCATTATACTATTTTGCCATTATAATGAGATTAATGGAAGCAGCTTAATTTCCGGCATATCTCATAATTAACTTCGGTATAAGGAGGTGGGCCTATAGTTTTTCTTAGAAAAAAACGGGGTTTATCCTTACAATATAATGGCACAAATATTGCATAAAAATATATTCCAAAAAAGAAGTACAGAAATACAAATATCTAATAAAAAGTAAGTGAAGCCTTCCATGAATTTGGAGGTGGTTGGCGAAAACAATACAAATATTTATATAAAATAAGGATTTATATAAAATAAGGAGGTTTACTTATGCGGTTAGCAGGAAAGGTAGCGTTTATTACCGGTGCATCCAAGGGTTTAGGCAGATCTGCTGCAGAATTGTTTGCCAGGGAGGGGGCAAAAATATGTGCGGTGAGTCGAAGCATTGATGATGATGCAGCAGTCGTTCAAGAAATACAAAAAATGGGACAGGAAGTTATAACTGCTGGGGTTGATGTTTCAAATCGAGAACAAGTGGATGCCGCGGTAGCTAAAACTATAGAAAAATTTGGTAGACTGGATATTTTATTAACTATGGGGGGCATTACCAGGCCAGCAATGCTGCATAAAATGACTGAGGAACAATGGGATACCATCATTAACATTCATTTGAAGGGGACCTTTAACTGTATACAAGCGGTTTTCCAACAAATGAAAGAACAAAATAGTGGTTCCATAATAACGGTGACCTCAGCTGCTGGGTTGGTTGGTACTATCGGGCAGGTAAATTACAGTGCTGCCAAGGCGGGAATCGTGGGTATGACAAAATCTGCAGCAAGAGAGTTGGCCAAGTATAATATCCGTGTCAATGCAGCAGCACCACTTGCCCGTACAGACATGACGGAGTTAATTGCTACGGATGAAAAATTTAGGGATAAATACCTGGAAAGGGTTCCTTTAAAACGTTTCGGGGATCCAGATACTGATATTTCACCAGCTTTATTATTCCTCGCTTCTGATGACTCCAAATTTATTACGGGTCAAGTCCTTAATATAGACGGTGGTATGGTTATCTAAATTTATGTTGCAGGGATGGTAATCAATAATCACCTATAGTCAGTATATTTAAAATATAACTGGGGGTGTAAATAGTGAGGTATGCTGAAACAGGATATAATTTAGAAATAGATTTAACCAGTGGAAACATCGAAAGAATAGAAACTGACCCCAAGCTCACAGAGCTTCATCTTGGGGGGCATGGTACTAATGCAAGAATCCTCTGGGATAGGGTTAGTCCGGATGTAAAACCTTTTGATCCTGAAAACATATTAATCATAAGCTCAGGCCTTTTGAATGGCTCGCCCGTTCCTGGTGCCAACCGTGCCTGTGTTACCAGCCTTTCACCACAAACAAACATGCATTACCACTCGTTGTTTGGGGGACATTTTGGTGCAGAATTAAAATATGCAGGTTATGACAAAATTATTTTTACTGGAAAAGCACCTAAGTTAGTTTATTTGTATATTTATAACGACACTGTTGAACTTCGTGACGCCAGCCATCTAAAGGGCAAGGGTGCTATTGAAACCGAAAGGATTCTTAAAGAAGAATTAAGACTACCTAAAGCTAAAGTGGCAAGTATCGGCTTAGCGGGCGAAAACTTAGTTTATTTTGCTTCAATTGAAAGCGGCGGTTCTAGTGCATCACGTGGAATGGGTGCTATTATGGGAAGTAAAAATCTAAAGGCGATTATTGTCCGGGGGACAAAGGATCTTAACTTTGCTCATCCGGAAGAGCTTTTTGCCTATTCACTTAAAATGCACAAGGACATTGCTTCAAACCCAAACTGCGGTTGCATTATTAAGGAACACGGTACCAACCAGGCCTGGCACACTGACAACTTTGCCTGGGGCAATGCTCGCGTCAGGAGACCTGGTTTTTGGAACCCTGAAATTGAAGAAAAATGGAAGGCAATCGATGATAGTGTAAGGCTACGCTGGAAAGGTTGTTATAACTGTCCCTTGAACTGTTACCAGGTTGTTTCTTATCCAGGAAGGCCAGTATTTATCCAAAAGTGTTGGAGTAAATTAGGCTATGCAACCTCTTCATTTTCAGATCTAGATTTTTCTTTTGACTTCTTAGGGGTTTCACTTGAGCACGGCCTGGATAACTTTACGGCACCGCAGGTTTTTGCTTTTGCTTGTGAACTTTATGATGATGGTATTTTAACAGATAAGGATCTGCCAGGGTTCCCGAAAAACGGGGGAGAAAGATTTTTCTACCTCATGGATATGATTGTGAACCGCAGGGGTGTAGGGGATATTTTGGCAAAGGGTACTTATTTTGCAGCACGAGAAATTCCAGGTGCAGAAAAATATGAACATAATACCATAAAAGGAATTGAACAGGTTCCTCTTAAACTGGGCCGGGTAAATCCAACTTTCTTTGTTATGTATGCCACTAACGAAAAACTGACTATTACTCAGATCGAAGGTTCCTTCCCACAGGTACCCCAACGTACCTTGGAAGAAAGGCAAAAATTCGTGGAGAGATGGCAAGCAGCCCCCAATGAAAGGCTTAAAGAAATTTATTTAAACTGGACCATGGAAAATCGTCTTGACCTTCCTCCCGATGAAGTTAGCCTAATAGTAGAATGGAACGAAACTATGCATTATATTGATGACGCTATAGGTACCTGTGGCTTTTTGTCATCTTTCAGGGGCCAATTTGGAGGAACACCACCATATCACTCTCATAACTTGCCTGAAATTATTCACTATGCTCATGGTATGGAAATTGACAAGGATTCCTTGTGGGAGAAAGCCCATAGGAACCGAACCCTTGTCAGGGCCTATAATAATAGAAGGGGTATGAGAAGAAAGCACGAGCGTCCACCTGAGGATCATTGGAAATATAGAGATGAAGAATTAGAACAAAAGTTCCTTAGCTATTATTATTATTACAGAGGATGGAACCAGGATGGAATACCCACTAAGGAAACGTTGGAGAGGTTTGGCTTAGATTATGTAATAGAGGAATTTGAAAAGACTGGTCTCTTATCATCCTATACAGAATCCGAAATAGCAGAAATAGAAAATTTGTTACTTTCTTTCAAGAAAGACGAAAAAGTGGATGCCTAGCAGATTAAATTTATCATTAGTTTCGCCAATTCAGCCGGCCATGTATGTTGACCGGCTGAATTATATTATAACATTGAGATGGTAAGCGTCTTCTGGTTACCCTGCCACTTTAAAAATTAGCGGCTATAATTATTATAGCCGTTTTTTATTTTTAGGATATTTTTTTTAGCCTTTCAGATAACAATTATCTTCCTCGGTGCTAGTACATATATTCGCATTGAAGTAACCCACTGCTTATGTTAAGATAAAATAAATGTTCTGCTGGGTTTAAGGAAACCGCAACCCAATAATTGACTTTTTATTCTAAATGTAGCGAAGACTCATTGAGCCTTGTTTAACTTGTTAGGGCCCAGAATGATAAAACAACCATCCAGGGCCAGCTGAATAACTAATACATAAGTCCAATCGTTTGCTGCTCATAGCATTTAAGGAGGGGACTAACTAATGAAGTTTAAGGATGTTTCTATAGAGAAATTAATATCTGTACGAAACGTTGAATGTTTAAAAACCAATGAGTCCATAATAAAAGGGGTAAAATTGTTACGCCAAACCAAACTTAATGCTATTCCTGTCATAAAAGATGACATTTTGGTGGGTATATTTACCAAATCCAACCTTTACGATTGTTTGTTAAATAATATCTCTTTGGACACTCCTGTAAAAGATGTTATGACTAAAAATGTCCTTACCCGCCAGGCTCACGAATTATATGAAAATATTGAAGGAGATGTTAAAAATTCCCCTGTTGGGCAGAGAGTTGTTCTAGATGACAACCGTGTCATAGGTATGCTTACAAATACAGACATCGTTAAATTTTTATTTAGCAAGGCTGATTATCTGGCTAACAACCTGAGCGCCATTATTAATGCCATGGAAAATGGGTTAGTAACAGTGAACCAGGAAGGTATTATTTTTACGTTCAACCCGGCAGCCGAACGCCTTCTAGGTTTAAAGGAACATCTAATGCTGGGTGAAAGAATTGAAGATGTCGTGCCGCAGCTTGAACTTCATTCGATTTTAAAAAATAAAAACAAAAGAATTAATAAAAAAATATCCTTTAATAACAAGGTTATCATCATAAACTGTTCACCTGTTAGCAAGGATGGCAAAATAGTTGGTGCCCTTGCCATATTGCAAGACATGACAGAATTAGAGCGTATCGCCAAAGATTTTGAAAGTATTAAAGACTTAAACCAGACATTGCAAACTGTTGTTGACGTTGCTTACAGTGGTTTAGTTGTTATTGATAAAAAAGGATATATTACTTTAATGAATAAACGTTTATCTAATTTTTTAAACATACAGGCAGAAGATGCAGTCGGAAAACATATTACCCAGGTAATAAAAAACTCCAAGCTACATAATGTAGCAATAACCGGGAAAGCCGACATTAATGATATTCAAATTTTAAAAGGCCAAAGAGTGATTGTTTCCCGCACCCCTATTATTAATGATAAAGGACAACCAGTTGGTGCTGTAAAAAAAATAATTTTCCAAGGGCTACGGGAAATGAAGGATCTTGTTAGAAGGCTGGAAATTCTTGAAGGCCAGGTGGAGCATTATAAGGAGGAACTTCATAAAGTTAAAGGTGGCACCTATGTAATGGATAATATTTATTCCCAAAATGATAAGCTAATTGAACTTAAAAACATTGCCCAAAGGGCTGCCAGGGGAAGTTCCACTATATTAATCATGGGTGAGAGTGGAACCGGAAAAGAATTGTTTGCTCATGCTATCCATAATGCCAGCCCACGCCGAAATGAACCTTTTATAAAAATTAACTGTGCTGCTATACCTGAAAATTTACTGGAGTCCGAATTTTTTGGATATGATTATGGTGCCTTTTCAGGTGCTAGAAAAGGTGGTAAACCTGGAAAGTTTGAACTTGCTGACAAAGGGACAATTTTTCTTGATGAAATTGGTGACATGCCCTTAAATATGCAAGCAAAATTATTGCGTGTCTTGCAAGATAAGGAGTTTGAAAGGGTGGGAAGCACTGAGTCTAAAAAAGTTGATGTCCGCATTATTACTGCCAGTAACAAAGATTTACAAAGCCTGGTGAAGGAGGGGAAATTCAGGGACGACCTCTTTTATCGGGTTAATGTCATCACCCTGGAAATACCACCGCTAAGGGAGAGAAAAGATGATATTGCTTCACTGGCAAAATTATTTATTACAAAATATAGTAATATATTAGGAGTTCCAGAAAAAGATATTTCTCCTCAAGCAATAAAAGTTCTTACGGATTACCCTTGGCCGGGCAACATCCGTGAACTGGAAAATGTTATTGAAAGAATTATGAATTTACACGTTGGTGATGTTATCGACTGCGAGCACCTTCCCTCCAATCTTTTTGAAGTTACGGACATTAACGTCCAAAGTTTAAACTTTTCGGAGGATTATCGTACCAAACTATTAAGGCAAGAAAAAAAGATTTTGGAGGCAGCCCTTAAAAAGAATAAGGGTAATAAAACCAAGGCTGCTAAAATGCTTGGTATTAGTCGTTCAAGATTCTATGAAAAATTAAAAGTAACAGGATTGCTATAAAAGGATTGCTATAAAATTTAATTTATTGTAGTAATATTTTTTGGAGGCCGCTCCTTTGAATAGCGGCCTCGTTATCTTTTGATCTAATTTTTTCATCTGTAACCAGGCACTACTTTTATAATTATGTTCATTATGAGGGCCGGAAAAAAGATCGTGCTGACTGTTTTTTATTCTATTCAAATATTTCCCTAATTATAGCTGATCTTTTGCCAAAAATATTCAACACGATCTTTTACAACCCCGACTAAGTTTAATTTTTTTGCCACTTTTTGAGTGACTTAATTAAATGCAGTTATCAACTATTTGCTGTAATCATAAAAACCTTTTCCTGACTTCCTGCCTAACCATCCTGCTGCAACATATTTTCTTAACAATGGGCAAGGACGGTATTTGGAATCACCAAACCCTTCATATAGAACTTCCATGATGGAAAGACAGGTATCAAGTCCGATCAGGTCTGCGAGGGTCAAAGGTCCCATAGGATGATTCATGCCCAGCCGCATTACATCATCTATGGCCTGGGGAGTAGCAACCCCCTCCATCAAACAGTAAACGGCCTCGTTAATCATGGGCATCAAAACACGGTTAGAGATAAATCCAGGGTAATCGTTAACCTCAACCGGTATTTTGTCCAATTTTTTAGAGAGGTCCTCCACAATTTGATAAGTTTCATCAGATGTGGCTATACCACGGATAATTTCTACTAACTTCATAACAGGCACAGGGTTCATAAAATGCATGCCGATTACCTTTTCAGGACGCTTTGTAACAGCAGCTATATTGGTGATAGGCAGGGATGAAGTGTTACTGGCCAGTATCGTATGAGCAGGACACATGGCATCAAGTTCCCGGAAAAGATCTGCTTTAATTTCCATATTTTCAACGGCGGCTTCTATAACTATGTCAACATCTGCCCCATCCTTGAGATCAATGGTACCCTTAATTCTTCCCAGTACAGCTTCCTTATCTTCTGCTGACATTCTTCCTTTATCAACATTTCGCTGCAAATTCTTGCTAATGACTCCAATTCCTCTTTCTAAAAACTCATCCTTGATATCCCGTAAAACTACTGGATATCCAGACTGAGCACATACCTGGGCAATACCGCCGCCCATTTGTCCGGCACCAATTACCATTATTTTTTTAATTTCCACTTTTCTTACCTCCTTATAATCTTGCTTGCCAGCCCATACCTTTTTAATAAAGTGCTTCTACGATGGTTGCTTCGCCCTGGGCTGCACCGCTGCAAATTGTAGCCAACCCATATTTAGCTTTTCTGCGCCTCAGTTCAGAAATCAAGGTCATCAGGATCCGCCCACCACTAGCTCCAATGGGGTGTCCAATAGCTACGGCCCCACCGTTAACATTTACCTTTTCTTCTGGCCAATTGCCGAGCTTCATACAAGTTAAGGAAACTGCTGCAAATGCTTCGTTTACTTCGATCAGATCAATATCATCAATGGTAAGTTTAGCTTTTTGTAATGCTTTTTCGGCAGCATAATACGGAACAGTAGAAATATAGGGTGGAGCTTTGGAAGCTTGCCCCTGGGATACAATCCTTGCCAACGGCTTAAGGCCCAGTTCTTCTGCCTTTTTGCGTGACATCAACAACAATGCAGAGGCTCCATCGTTTACTGGCGGCGCATTACCAGCCGTAATAACACCATCCTTCTTGAAAGCAGGTGGAAGCTTGCTCAAAACCTCGTACGAGGTATCGGCCCTTGGGCATTCATCCATCTCAAAAATGATTGGATCTTTCTTTTTCTGGGGAACAGTGACTGGCATAATTTCTTCCTTAAACTTACCTTCTTTATAGCCTTTCAAAACTAATTGATGGCTTCGCAATGACCACCTGTCCATTTCCTCCCGGGTAATGCCAAATTCTGTATAGGCCATTTCGCCGTGAATGCCCATATGAACATCATGAACAGGACACCATAGCCCATCATTGACCATGGAGTCTACTAGCACCCCGTTCCCCATACGGTATCCGGCACGTCCCTGAGGGACAAGATACGGACAACGGCTCATACTTTCCATACCACCTGCAACGATAACTTCATATTCACCTGCCTTGATAAAGGCATCGGCAATGTTTACTGTTCTCAAGCTGGCGGCACAAACCTTATTGAGGGTATCAGAGGATATTTCGGGAGAGAGACCAGCCTTTAAGGTAGCTTGCCTGGATGGTATCTGTCCCATTCCGGCAGGAACAACCATGCCCATAAATACATAGTCAATAATCTCACCATCAATTCCCGCTCTTTTAATTACCTCTTTGATGACCATTCCACCAAGATCTACTGCCGGTATGGAACTTAGTGTCCCCAGCAACCGGCCAAAAGGTGTCCGTGCATAACTGACAACTACTGTTTCTTGCATTTTTAAGCCTCCTACTCACTTTTTTACTTTTACCTTTTTTTCTATCAGGGCCTAGCAGCATTCAAAGTTGTTGAGAACATCCCCTTTAGGCCACACCTTGTTGCCATAAATTGTATTTACCCCTAACGGCCCTGAAAATTTGGCTCCCTTTTATCAAAGAAAGCACTTACCCCTTCACGATGATCATTTGTTTGAAGAGCTATAGTTTGTGACAATATTTCATAGTCCAAAATGGTTTTTAGACTACTTTCATAGGTAATGTTTAGCATATTTTTGGCCAATCCTATTGCCACTGCTGGCCCCCTGGCTAATCTTTGGGCCCATTTCTTTGTTACCTCCGCTAATTGTTCATGCGGGACAACTTCATTAACAAAACCTAATTCTTTAGCTTCTTCTGCTTTAACAAATTTCCCGGTATAAACTAGCTCTTTTGCCTTCAGAAGCCCCACATACCTGGGGAGAAAGTAAAGGCAACCGTAATCAGGAATAACGCCAACCCGGTTAAAAGGAGCACCAAAAATTGCCCTTTCAGAAGCCAGGATGACATCTGAGGCCAGGGCCAGGCTAAATCCAGCTCCAACAGCATGGCCGTTTATGGAGGCAATGACGGGTTTCTCCAACTTTACCAATTGCACAAACCATTCCTGAAGGTTTATCATCCTATTTCTGCCCTGAATTAGATCCATTTTGTCTCCCATGGTAGATAAATCTCCACCAGCACAAAAAGAATCTTCAGAACCGGTTAGAACAACCACTCTAACCGTATCGTCATCTTTAAATTTATAGATGACATCCTTCAATTCATTTTTCATTTGTTCAGTCAACATGTTTTTTTTCGCAGGATTATTAAATTTAACAGTGGCGATATTTCCTTCTTTCTCCAGAATAATGGCCTCATAACTCAATTTACATACCCCTTTTACGATAAGATAAAATCAAACCAAAACAAGATACCTTTAAATAGAAAGAAGAAACCAAGGCCTGCACCCCATTTTAACACCGGTACTGCAGGCCTGGGTCTTTCCACCAGTTCCTGAAATTACAGGCAGTAATTAAAAATGGCAAGGGGAATTTCGTTTGCCATACCCAATTTTATAAACCATAAATATTTACACAAGCTACAGAGCCGGTACCACCCAAATTATGGGTCAAACCATATCTTGCATTTTTAACTTGTGTTTTTCCTTTATTACCACGAAGTTGGTTGAAAATTTCATGGGCTTGGGCAACTCCTGTTGCGCCAACAGGATGGCCCTTAGATTTTAGGCCACCACTGAGGTTGCATGGTATTTCACCTTCAAAATAGGGCCCACCAGAATCAATCCATTCCCCTGTTTTACCAATTTCACAAAAACCAACATCCTCATAGGTAATTAGTTCTGTGCTGGAAAAACAGTCATGCAATTCTGCTACGTCAATGTCCTTGGGGGTAATCCCGGCCATTTTGTAGGCCTGTTTGGCAGCTTCCTGTGTTGCCGGCCAGTTTGTAAAGGATTTTTTCCAGAAGGAAGTAAAAACATCTGCAGAAACCCCTGTTCCGATTAAAAATACAGGTGTGTCAGTATAGCGTTTTGCTTTTTCTTCTGTTGTCAGGATGACAGCGGCGGCCCCATCTGTCGTCGGACAACAATCAAACAACCCCAAAGGCCATGAAACCATTGGTGCGTTGAGAACCTGCTCCAGAGTTACCTCAAATTTTAAAGCCGATTTCTCGTTCATACTTCCATACAAGTGATTTTTGACTGCTACTTTGGCAAAATGCTCGCGTTTCGTACCATACTTAGCCATATGCGCTGTAATATTTTGCCCAAAGACTTGAGGTGCAGTTGCTCCACGGGGATGCATCCATAGGTGAGAGGTTACACCCCTGTTAGCCACAAGGCTGGCCCTTGTAGGCACATCTCTCATTTTTTCCGCCCCTACTACCAAAACAGTTTCATAGATTCCTGCAGCAACTGCAAAAGCAGCATTACGAATGGCGTCACTGCCGCTACAGCAAGCATTTTCAACCCTGGTAACAGGCTTAAGCAAAGTTCCCAAAGGCTCAGCAAGTGTAAAACCCGCTACTATTTCCCTTCTTAGTAAGCTGCCCTGACATGTACCTAACCAGGCAGCTTCAATTTCATCCTCATCAATGCCTTTATCAACACTTGCCAAACAGTCTCTATAGGCACCTACTACCATGTCGTCAAAACTTTGATCAAACAACTCACCAAACTTAATCATTCCTGCTCCTACAACAGCAACCCTTAGTTCACCTTTTTTTCTCATTCTGCTCCCCCCCCGTTCACAAAGCAGGGTTTAAATTTATAACCATATTTAGGTATGCCTAACTCTTCCCCGCAACGTCTAAAAATTAATTCTACCTCCGTACCTACTTTTACTTTATCTGCATCGCAGCTAATCATAGCTGCACTAACATGGCCTCCTCTTTCGCCTGTTGCCCCTATTATTTTAGCAGTTCCAACTATTACAGGAGGCTCCTCAGGCCCTATCGCCAAAACATGCTGGATATTAAATGTAACTAATTTGGCTCTCCTCGGCAGTTTTATAGTTGTAAATTCAGTGCTCCTGCAATCAATGCAATAGTGTCTCTTCGGAAAGTTGATTGAACCGCATTTTGAACATAGCTGGGCTTTCAAAGAAAGGATCTCTTCCACTTCACGTTTCATGTTGGGCTGGTTAGGATAGCCGGAGTTGGGATCAGGCAGGACAGGAGCCACTTCCAAAAAGCCCATTCTTTTTGCAAAAGCAATATAATCAAGATATTGTTTGTCGTTTAACAAGTCTTCCAGGGTGACGGTTTGTTTTTTCCTGGCTTCTATTAAAGCATCCGTTAGTTTAAAAGCAAAACCATCGCAGCCAGCCCCAACACCATAGGATACGACAAAACCACGCTCCCCAGGCTGTGCCCCGTCAAAAAGGGCAATAAGGTTTAGGTAAGCTGCACAAGAACCTGTATCCCCAATTTGACCTACTAGATTGTTTAAAATATTGTAATCAGCAGGATTTTTTAAACCAGTATCTTTGGAAACCTGTCCGGCAGCCCGCCCATCCATTTGGGAGGAAACGATATACTTGACATCGTCTTTACTAAAGTTGCCTTTCTTTAGAAGATCCTCGGTTACTTTTTTTACACCAGCAAAGAAATTATCTCTTTCTATCCTGGGGTCTTCATGGAATCTAAGATAATTTGAACCCGATTCTCTCCACCTGGTTGTATGTTCATCGCTTGCAGAAGCCCAGGCCTCTATTTCACATAGAACATTATCCTTCGCCGCTGCAAAAACAAAAGCAGCAGCAGCAGCCCCAAGACTGACTTCAGGCGGGGTTGCTACGGTAGGAAGACGGTTATCTGCAATAACAACCAGAACCTTGCTTTCATTATTGGAACGAATGTAATCAATGGCAGCACGGATTGCTAAGGAACCAGACCGGCATGAACTGTTGATATCATAAGCCAGGGATGCCTTGGGCAGATCCAAAACTGTTTGCACAATAACTGCAGCTGATTTTTCAGCAAAAGGAGAAGAAGTTGTAGCCATAAATAAAGCATCGACCTGCTCTCCCTTTAACCCTGCCATAGCCAATGCCTTTTCTGCCGCTTCTACCCCCATTGTAACAACGTCTTCGTCAAAGTCCGCAACCGCTTTTTCTTGAATTCCTGGAAATGAACCGGCTTGAGGCCAGGCATTTCTGATATCCTTGACGCGGATACGGTAACTAGGAATGTATGAACCATAGCCTAATATTCCTACTCCTGTCATTTACTCATAACCCCTCCTAATCACAAACTTTTCTTAGTTTTTCCTCTAGATACTTCAATAGATACCTCATCCATGATTCCATCCATAAAGCATGTTCCCCAAAATCAGTACGGTAGCCCTTCTGTATTTGGAAGGGCTATCATGGGTCACCTCAGCTTACTTTATGGAAGTAATGTTAAAACATATTTTTTCCTTCGTCAGCCTATAATAGTTTTAAAGGCCAAAGAATTCCAGGGCGTTATCACGTAAAATTCTTTGCTTAGCTTCATCCCTGATTTCCAAATCCCTTAGTTGCTGAACCAAGCCCAACCCCATGCCGTTTGTTCCAAACATAACCTTATTCCTACCCCGGGAACCATCCATAAACTTGATTATTCTTTCATCAAGCCCCCTGGGCATATAAGCTGAAATATCTCCATAGACATTGGGGTGTTTCCAAACCATGGAGCACCACTCATCGATCCAGGGATATCCCGTATGAGAAAGGTTAATTTTAAGATTGGGGAAGTCAAGGGCAACCTCGTCAATGTTGACCGGGTTACCAACCCAGCTTGGTAGCGGCTCGGCAGAATGCCCAATCTGCATTCCTACAGGAATACCCAACTCATTGCACTTGGCATAAAGCGGGTAGAAGAGCTTATGGTTGGGTGGAAGCCCAAAGCCATGTGGGTGTATATAGACATATTTAAATCCATATTCCTTCACGGCTTTTTCAATAATTTTTAAACTTTCCTCAATGTTAAAGGGGTTATACCCTGCCCCACCAATGATCCTGTCGTGGCCCGCTTTGTCCATTATTTCTTTAACCTGTTCGATCGTAAAATCCCAGATGAAATCTAGCTTCATCCTCCAGGACCACATTTTAGCGGCGGAGATAACCAGCTTGTCATAACCAAACTTGTCCATTGCCTCAACCATTTCATCCACTGTTTTATAAGGGTTGAAAAGGGAACCATAGGTATGCTTATAGAGTTTTTCCTCCACCTCGTTAGCAGGAAAACCAGGAGCAGTTGGGAAACGTCCGGTAGGGAAGAGTGCTGCAAATGTAGTTTGCGCCATCTGCCTAAATTCGGGACTGTCATCTAAGTTCATCACCCTCATGCATTGCAGAGGATAATTCATAAGGTCAATTGCCTTTGCGTCCGACATTGTCGCACCACCCTTTTATTATTTTTTTTCAAAGAATCGCCAAAACATTTAAAAAGCCATATTTAAAAACAAATAGAGATCCATTCACCCCTCCTTTGTTCTTTTTTTGTTTCCCTGAGATTTAAGTAGACTAACATCCAAATTCTTATTCCTAATTTAGTTAAAGCAATTCCCATGCCAACTAAAACAGGAATTTTCTAGCAAGTAAAAACAGCTCAATTAATGCTCCGGATGCTCCGGTAATGCTTCTGTGCCCAAATATTCATTGTTACTGGGGTTATAAAGGAATATAATATTCTGAGAGAAACACGCTTTAATTTCCCTGGTACTTATCTAAAATTTCTATCCGGGCTCAGGACGGTGTCCAGATACCCGGACACATTAACTTCGTAATTGTAAAATTACAACAGTTAATTAATAGAGCAAAACAGGAACATTGCTGGAAGCAGTCATGGCCAGAAAACAGAACGCCACTGCCCATTTCCCTTTTTAATAAAATGGCATAGATATTGCAATAAATAGTTATAGTTATGGAAAAGAAGATCTATATCCATAAACATTTTTAAAAGTGGATTTTAAATTTTAAAATGGTCACTTTTAACAAGTATTTTATTGTACTTTACTATTATCTCATTTTCTTTTCAGGGTGCCTGAAAAGGCTATCAGCAAACACAAACAGAGGAGGTGTACTATTTGTCTGTGCCGGCTAATCTAAAATATGCTGATTTAAAAATAGGAGCAGAATATGGCCCTTTCAGCTGGAAAGCAGAAAGCAAAAAAGTTGACAAGTTCCTGGAGGCAGTTGATGATGATTATCCCGCTTACCATAATGCAGAAGATGCTAAGAAATTAGGATACGACAAGAAGATTGCCCCTCCAACCCTTGCAGCTGTTTATTTTTTGGATGCCTATGACAAGGCCTTTCCCACCCGTCCACCTGGAGGTATACATGTTAAACAAATTTTTAATTTTTATGAACCACCATGCCCGGACGATACTTTAATAACAAACCTTAAAATTGCCGACAAATATACAAAAAGGGACCGCTTTTATATAAAAGTAGAAAGCATTACCAAAAAAGAAAATGGTTCCCTGGTTTCTGAAGGCGTTATGACAGTTATTTGGGCAAAGTAGTTAAAAGTATGGAAAGGAGTGGGGCCTCATGGCAGAACAAATAGATTTTAGCAGTGTGGCAGTTGGGGACATCATCCCTCCAATAAGAAAAAAAGTTAACCAGAAAATAATTGACGCCTATGCCGAAGCTTCAGGTGACTATAACCCTATTCACGTTGATCCGGAGTTTGCAAAGGATACTATTTTCAAAGGGACCATTGCCCATGGCCTTTTGACCCTGTCATATATATCGCAAATGATGGTAAAATGGGCCGGAAAATATTACTTAGAAAATAGCAGCCTGGAAACAACATTTTTGTCGCCCGTTCGCCCCGGCGATGAAGTAATTATAAAGGGTGAAGTAAGTGAGATCCTTGAAAAGGATGGAAAAAAAGAAATCATTTGCCAGGTTTATTGCGATGGTGAAAATGGTCAACGCTATATTAGTGGAAAGGCAACAATAACTTTACAATAATTTTTAAATATTTTAGGGAAAAACCAGGAGGAGGGTGAAGTGGACCTTAAATAATACCTAAGGAACAACTTGCAAGTTAATTAACCTGAGGTTGGATTATTGTTTAAGAAGATTATTGCCAAAAAAATATGGTCAGCATGGTAGTAATCAGATGCATGGATGGAGTGAATGTTCAATCTGGATTCAGCGCATTTCCCTTTAACATTCGCTCCAACAGGGGAAATATAAAAATAATAATATTAATTAGGAGGTTATCATATTGTTTCCTTATACAGACGAAGAAATACAAATTAGAAAAATGGTAAGGGATTTCATGGAAAATGAAATTGCACCCAACGTGGATGAATGGGAAGAAAAATGCAGTATTCCAAGAAGTATTTTTAAACAGATGGCTGATCTGGGCCTGGCAGGGATGTCAGCCCCTGAAGAACTTGGCGGTACAGATTTAGACAACCAGTCTAAAGTAATCATCGCTGAAGAAATTGGAAGGATCCACCGTGCCATAGGTTATATCTTTATTCATAGTATGGTTGTAGGCATCATCTGTGAATTTGGGTCTGAGGAACAAAAAGAAAGGTTCGTTAGGCCCATGGTTGACGGGGAAAAACTAGCTTGTTTTTGCCTAACAGAGCCCGGTGCTGGTTCTGATGCCGGGGCAATCACTGCCCGGGCCGTAAAAGACGGGGATAACTACATTCTTAATGGCACAAAGGTTTTCATTACAAATGGGGACGTTGCCGATATATATTTTGTAGCAGCCAAAACTAAGCCCGAAGCAGGTGCCAGGGGGGTTAGTTTATTTATAGTAGAAAGGGGTACCAAAGGGCTCTCTGTTCCAAAAAATGAAGACAAATTAGGGATTAAAGCTACTAATATCAGTGAAGTAGTTTTGGATGACTGTGTCGTGCCGGCAGCTAATCTACTAGGAAATGTAGAAAACAAAGGTTTCGCCATGTTAATGGACGGCCTGGAGACTGGAAGAATGACAAATGCAGGCCAGGCTGTTGGAATAGCACAAGGTGCTTATGAGATTGCACTCAAATATGCTACTGAAAGAGAAGCATTTGGAGGTACCCTTGCCGACCTGCAGGTAATTCAGTTTATGCTGGCTGACATGGCAACTGAAATTGAAGCAGCACGTCTCTTAACTTATAAAGCAGCATGGTTAAAAGACCAGGGCCTGCCTGCTGCAAGATATTGTTCAATGGCTAAAAGGTATGCTGCAGACACTGCCATGAAGGTTACTACCGATTGTGTACAGATTCTGGGTGCTTATGGCTATGTTAAAGATTACAAAGTAGAAAGATATTTCCGGGATGCAAAAGGAGCGCAGATGGTAGAAGGAACCAGCCAGATCCAGCGTGTAATAGTATGGCGTGATATCCTTAAAGAATTTAAAAAGTAAATATAATAAAGTAAGCAACACCAGACATTTTAGATAAATGGAATATACGGAGTAAAATTATTTTCGTAAGTAGGAGGAGGTACCTTTTATGCCGTTATATAAACAATTGGCGGAAAGAAAAGAAAAGATTTACCAAATGGGGGGTCCTAAAGCTGTTGAAAAACACCATAAAGCCGGCTCATTGACCGCCAGGGAAAGAATTGAATATTTTTTTGATCCGGGCACCTTTATAGAAATGGGGACATTTGTAAAACATAGGGCTACCCAGTTTGGCATGCAAGAAAAAGAAGTGCAGGCAGACGGGGTAGTTGTCGGCTATGGCAAGGTAAACGGCAGAACCGTGATGGTTGCCTCTGAAGACTATACTTCTATGGCAGGAACCTTTGGTGAGTACCATGGAAAGAAATTTTCCAATGCTATTAATATGGCTAAAGAAATGGGCGTTCCCATTGTAGGCATGAATGACTCTGGTGGTTTAAGACTGCAGGAGGGTATTGACGGGTTACAAGCTTATGCCTGGCTCTTTAGATCACAAATTCTGGCTTCTGGGATTATCCCTCAAATAGCACTGTTGCTTGGCCCTTGCCTGGGCGGACAGGCTTACCACCCGGTTATGCAGGACTTTGTTTTCCAAAACAGGGAAACTGGGTTCATGGGCATTGCAGGTCCAGCATTTGTTAAAACCCAACTGGGTGAAGAAATTAGCATCGAAAATCTTTGTGGTGTTGATTCTCATGCTGTAAAATCCGGTTGTACACACGTCATTACGGAAAACGATCAGGATGCCCTGGATAAGGCCAAGGATCTACTTTCCTACTTGCCTTCCAACAATAAAGAAAAACCACCCAGACTGGATCGCACGGATGATCCCCACCGGATGATCCCGGATCTTAACCATGCTATCCCTCCGGAACCCTTTAAAGCTTTTGATATGTTTATGGTCATTAATCAAATTGTGGATAATGGTGTATTTTTTGAGATCATGAGGTATTTTGCTCCCAACGTAATTGTTGGATTTGCCCGGTTTGATGGAAGGCCAACAGGAATAGTGGCCAGCCAATCTAAACACCTTGGTGGGGTTATTGACTGCGATGCAGCTGATAAGGTAGCACGCTTTGTGCGTTTCTGTGACCTTTTCAATATTCCAATTCTCACCTTACATGATACCCCTGCTTACATGATTGGTTCTGAGCAAGAATGGAGAGGGATTTTACGCCATGGGGCTAAAATGCTTTATGCATTTATTGAGGCTACCGTTCCCAAAATAACAATAATGGTCCGTAAATCCTATGCAGGTGCTTATCTTGGTATGTGCTGCAAGGATACCGGGGCTGACCTGGTCTTTGCCTGGCCTGAAGCAAAAATAGCAGCTGTAGGTGCAGAAACAGCAGCCAGTGTCATCTTTGCCAAAGAAATTAAAAACGCAAAAAACCCGGCAGAAGTCCAAGCAGCCAGGATTAAGGAATACAGGGATTTATATGAAAACGCCTATAAGGCTGCGGAGCGTGGCTACGTTGATGACATAATTATGCCCTCCGAAACCAGGAAGTACATCAATGAATCCCTAGATATGCTGGCAAATAAAAAAGTTGCCAGGCCCTGGAGGAAATACTCTAACATCAACATGTAGGGTTTCCTTCCAAAAAACAAACCATTTGTTAATAACAGAACAGCCCAAAAGGGCTGTTCTGTTATTAAAAGAAAAAAGTACCTTATATTGTTAATTAAGATCTAACGTAATTCGGTTGGAACAAATAGATCAACTACACCGATAATAATAGATGCCAGCAAAGCACCCAAAATAGTGATATGCATTCCAGGAACAATAAACTGTGCAATATAAATAACAATAGTAGCGGTTATAAACCCTACGATTCCACGATTTTGAGGCGACACTCTTTTACCAAAAAGGCTCTCTATAATAAATCCCAGAACTGCGATTACTACTGCTGCAATAAGAGCCTGACCAAATGTTAGAAGAGCAAAACCTGGCAGAAGAAAACTAACAAGCATTAAAACCAGGGCCGATACTACAAACCGTATAATCAGTCCCACTAAACTTGAAGAACGCACCTTCTCACCTCCTTGAAAATTATTTAAATTTACGCTAAAAATAGCTTATCCAAATGTTCAAGAAATATGCATTTTTTGGACCTGTCTACACGCAACCAGGGCTGTTTTAAGACTTAGTAAATTATCATTAACTAAAGACAATGAATCTAATTTTAAGTATGCTATATAGTTGCTTTTTAGAAGCAGGCATGATAAAATTATGGCTGTTACTGCAATTTGTCAGGAGGTGATACGATGGCAAATACAAAGTCAGCGCTTAAACGTATGCGACAATCTGAAATCAGACGCCAGCGCAACCGTAACATAAAAACCCGGGTTAAAAATGCAGTCAAAAAGTTTTATATATCCCTGGAAGAAGGAAATGAAGAAAATGCACGCCAGGTTTTTTATGAAACAAGCAAGATCATTGATAAAGCAGTTTCAAAAGGTCTTCTGCATAAAAGGACTGCTGCCAGAAAAAAATCACGCCTTTCACGGCAGTTAAATAAACGTGTTAGCTAACAAAAACAGACCTTTCCTAAATTCTGCTACTTAAGTGGCGGGATTTTTTTATGTCCAGTCGGCAATGGTGAGTTGCAGTAATAATTGTTCAAGGGCATCCTCCGGCCGACAAAAGCCTGTTTTAATTTTTAAATCCGTATCTTTCAAATAAGCCATGATCCTGGAAAGCCCATTTTTGCTGTAACCTTTTGCCTGCTCAAGAAGTCTCTCTACAAAAAAAGGAGGAAGTTTTAAAAAGGAGGCTATTTCACGCAGCGTCATCTTTTTATCCTGCAAAAACAAAACCTGATAAAGAAGGCGATACTGGCGGGAAACCATAGCAAGTATGATGAGGGGATGCTCGTTCTGCCGCAACATATTACGAAGATGCAAAAAAGTTGTTTCTGAATCCTTGTGCCCAACAGCATCTACCAGGTTAAAGATGTTTACCTGTCTATTTTCAGGCACAAGGGATTCTATCAATGGTTTTGTAACCTTCTTTTCCCCGGAAAGATAAGTTATTATTTTTTCTATTTCTTGTTTTATAAGGTAAAGATCCTCTCCAACACGCTGCACCAGTTCATGAAGTGCTTCGTCTTCTACCTGTTTTCCACCATAGCTAAATTCTTTTTTGATCCACCTTAATAAAGCGTTACCTTTTAGTAGGGGAAATTCTATTAAGGCATTAACGCTTTCTATCATTTTCACTATTTTTTTTCTCCTGTCTACTTCAGGAACCGATAAAATGATTATTTCGTTTTCTAACTTACTTTGTAAAAAAGTTTCTATTTCCTTGCCTTCATTTTTATTCCCTGAACGCCCTTTCCCTTTTGTAGTTGCCTTTTTTTTCATGAGAAAGGCAGGGTTGTCCACCCATAATAGCCGACCGCTACTAAATATTGTCACCTGTTTTGTCCCTTTAATCAGGTTATTAATATTAAACGTTGCACCATCTACCTTTTCCAAATAAAAATGTTTTCCCTTTTGTTCAAGGTGTTGCAGAATTTCTCTTAACAAATCTTTTTTAAGGTAAACTTCTGGACCGCTAAAAAGGTAAAAAGGCTGCACCTTGCCTGCTCTAATCCTCTCCTGGGCCTGACGATAATGCATCCACTGCCCCCCTTTTACTATTTAGAACACTATAACAAATTAATTTTCGATGCAGGAAGGTTTTCGCTTCCAACTCCTCTTCTAAAATATTTCAATAGAAACTAACAATATCCTGCCTTAACAATGTTTATGCCAGCCAGGAACAATACACACGGGCCCTGCAAGAGAGGAGCCCTCCCATTTTTTTTCCCCTTCCTGTGGTTCGATGATAGGCCTGTGCAGATATGGCGGTGGTTCCAAATCCAGATCCCTGTAAACATTTAGCAAGTGTTTTCTAAAAAGAGCTTCAAAGGGTGCCGCCAAATAATAGGGCATGCTATCCACCCACCAGGGGAAATCACTTCCCTCAGCTTGATATATATTTTCGTAAGCTTTCTCTATTTTTTGGACCTCAAACCCTTTTTCCTGACAAACCCTTATCGTCTCCCTTGCTTCAAGTAAATAGTCCCAGATCTTATTTTTGTTAGGAGTGCCGATCCAGCGTGTCAGACTGTGATCAACCCAGGAACCAGTCGCAAGGTGGCTGATTTTTTTTTGGGGCGGATTCTTTTCTAGGAAATCAGATACTGTAATGGTTTCCAGATCTGGATCCACAGAAAGCCTACTGTAAAGCGCATGTAAAAATTCTGTTTTTTCTCCATGGTACCATTCCCAGGCATTTTCTCCATCAAGAGCAATTGTTACAAGGTGGTTTTCAGCTGTGTGGTTTAATTTTTCTTTAATTTTATGCAACCTGTGTATTAGATCATTTGCAGCATCTTCCCCGCTCATGTCCTTGTATACAAATCCGATACGATCCGAAAGGTTATGGTCACGGAATATTACTGGTATTTCAGCACCTTCCCCTGAGACCAAATAGGGACGGTAAAGAAGATCTGGGTTCAAGACATGGCCGTACTCATCGCGGTAAATATCAGCGCCGATGGACTTTACTAGGGCCTGTTCATCCAGGGTAGTCCAGGTTAGCCCCTGGTCAACAATAATGGGAATTGTCTCTGGACTAATAGCTTGTTCGGGTGGCCAAAAACCAAGTGGTTTTCTTCCAAAAATTTGAGTATAATGCTCCACAGCCATTCTGACCTGCACTTCAGCATCCTTCTTGAATCTGAAGCGCCCTGGAAGGGGGAGCCCCGGACTGGACCGCAGGGCAGAATGATTATCAATCAGAAGTGGCAGGATAGGATGGTAATAAGCAGTAGTAATGATCTCTATCTGCCCTTTTTGCTGCAAATTGCTGTGCAGGGGTATAATCTTTTCCAAAATGGAAAACTGCCGTCTCATCAATTCATCTTTTTCAGATTCAGTAAAATTGTGCCCTTTTTCTATTAGTCCCCGCAAAAAAGAATCCTTTTCACGTATTTCAGGATCAATCCAGACCAGGTTAAACCAGACCTGTAGATCAAGATAGTCCTGTGTCGTGTAATTTTGCAGGGCCCTGGCTACAGCACCCGGTTCTGTTACAAACCCCTGCAGCTTCAGGAGTTGGTGATAACGATCATACCGGGAAACAACCCTTTCCCATTGAATATCAAAATAGTGTTGCAGAATAAACTTTTTTTCGGCTTCGTTAAGTTCCTCCGCCCTTTTCATAACCTTAAGATAATAATCAACTGCCTGGTGCTGTAAATAAATCTGTAATTGATCTAACAGGGAGGGGCTAAGACTAAAGGTTTGCCTGATTCTTGGATATTCTTCTAAAATAGCTGCCATCTGGTAATAATCCTTGGAGGCATGCAGTCTAACCCAGGGCATGATAAATTCCCCTTGTATAGTGTCAAGATAATAAGGCTGGTGTTGGTTCCAGACAAAGGCTACATAAAGTTTTTTTGATCTCAAATTTGTCTCCCCCTTAAAAAATTAGAAAGGGTCATAAGAATACAAGATTAGCTCCTAACTGTTAGAGAGAAGTAACCGTCAATTCCAACCTCAACTTATATTTTTCCTGCGGTTTTAAATTTAATTCCCAGTTGGGGAAAACAACCGATTGCTGATAAACACGCTCCAATCCGGCCTCAGATTGGGAAACGGTTTCAATAGGAAATCTCCACAAATGGGCAGGGTTGGAAAAACGTAAATAAACCATGACTCTTCTCCATTCATCGCAAAGATAGAGTTCCTGAACCCCTTCCTCCTCGCCGGTGCTGGCCAAATGAGTTTCTTTTAGCTGACGACCAGGTATGGAATAATAGCGATCTGGCGCATACCCAGCCAAAAAAGCAAGATTAAATTCGATACCAAAACGAAAAACTGCATTTTCTTCACCTTTGTTTTTAAGTTTATAGTCGATAGAAAGGACTCTAGAGGCAGTTTTGAGAGAAACCTTTTTTTGCAGGAATAACGTTACACTACCGTTTTCACCTATGGCAGCTTCCCGAGAAAAAATAATCTTGGGACAATCCGGCAAATTTTTTATCACAGCTCGGTAAGGCTTATGTGAAAAATTCCCTTCTCTGAACCTTCCTCTGGAAAATTCGTGCAGGTTAACATCCTTTTCCAGGATATGGTCAAGCAAAGAACCACGTTGATAGGTATCATACAGCAGATAATCCTGCAGGTCATCCTCCTTGGCTACAAACCTTTCATGTATGGTCTTTACCTTTGTTTCCCCATTTTCGCTTATTACCTTAGCGTTAAATAAATCTTCATGATAAGCTTCAGGCCTTCTTGTAAGAGTGTCCATTAAATTAACTGCAGCAGGGCGATATGATAGTTCCCAAAGGCTTCCTCCTTTGTTAGGAGAAAAAAGAAGACTGTAAAACTCATTGTTTAGGACTATTTCCTGATAACCATCATAATCCCTGTCTTCAATTTTAATTTCAAGCCATTTGTCATTAGTATGTATTTCCTGTAAAATAATATTTTCTGCCTTAATTAAATTTTCATAAATTGCTGATCTTAAAAAATTAAGATAAAGCCCACCAAAAATCCCATGCCAGTAAGCACAATTACACTGTGCAGCCCAGACAAAGTTCTTTGCCCTGTTTAAAGCATCTTTATTTAACACCTGTGGGAGCCTTCTATTTACCGCCAGCATCTTTTTGTGCATAAGGTTACTTTCAGGGTAACGAACAAGAAAGTTACGCCAAAAACCTCCTGACCATTCCTTCATCTCCCTGTAAGCTGATGTAGGAAGGTAGACTCTTCCCCTGGGTGGAAAGGTATCGAGATATTCTTTGAATGTTGTTGTTTGAAGCCAGCTACTATTATCTAATAGCAGGCGGAAAAAATCCTCCAGCCATCCTTCTTGGTATACATGGGAAGCCGTCCCAGGCCAAACCCCAAACTTTTCCCCATCGTCGGCTAATACTGCTAATGGATGACTGCCATAGGTTAAAATTTTTCTGAGGTGGTCTATTGTATTCTGGGGGTCTTCAAAGGGAATTAGGTACCTTAGTTTCTCGCTTATTGGAAAAATATTAAGCTGACAACCCTCTTCTTCCGTGAGATAATGGCCAATTAACTGCTCATCCTTAAAGCCCAATTCATGAAAATTTGCATCATCTACAACCGCATAACGAATTCCTGCCTGGCAGAGTGGAAGGGCAAGGTGGGGTTCCCAGATCCTTTCTGTTAGCCAAATACCATTAACTTCTGCCCCAAACTTTTCTTGAAGATATAAACTAAGCTTTTGTACCTGTCCCTTCTTATCGCTATCAGGAATAATAGGCAAAATGGGTTCATAAAATCCGCCCCCCATCATTTCTACCTGGCCCCTTTCAACCATTTCACCTAGTTTTAGAAAAAATGAAGGTTCGTTTTTTTCAATCCATTCCAACAGGATACCAGAATAATGGAGTACCACCTTGATTGATGAGTAATTAAAAAGCAATTCCAAAAAAGGAGCATAGGCCTCCTTAAAAGCATGAGAAAATACCTCCGGCAAATTGCCTACAGGTTGGTGATTATGAAGAGCCAGGGTAAAATATACTGTTTGGTTCTCAGGTAAACTTTCCTGGTACCCAACTGTATATTCATTAATGATGCTTAGATTACTTTTATTCACTTCGTACCACCCTTGTTTACTGCTTATTTAGATTCAATCCCACATAATGCTCTTGGTTTAATTCTTGATTATCCGGGTAAAATTAGGTTACCCAGGGATGTTCTTTTTATCCCCAGCCTTTATTTAATTTCAGGTAATTACAAAGGTCATATAAGCAATAATAATCCTACAGAAGGGTATAATAGCTTGAAAAGAAAAGGAGCGGACGAAGACATGCATCCTTCAAGCAAAGAATTTTTAGATGGCGAAAAAAATTTACCCTCGTCTTATGGACGGGACAGACTGGTGCTTTTGCCTCGAGATCCCTACTGGATTTTTGCCTATTGGGAAATAAGCCCCTCAACCTACCTATTTTTGGAAAGGGAAACCCGACAACCAAAAGACTTTTTAGAACTCGTTTTAAGAGTTTATCGCTACCACTGGGGATACGATAATGACAAAGTTGAAAGCCATTTTGATTTAAAATTGAGCCCGAGTACCAATAATTGGTATATTAATGCTGGTGTCCCAGATCGTAAATATAAAACAGAACTGGGTTATTACCTTGCAGATACAGAATTTAAATCCTTTCTCACCTCTAATTTCGTCATGACGCCCAGGGACAGCCTTAGTGACGTCATAGATGAAAAATGGCGCCTTCCAGATTGGCAGGCCAGACGGTTGTACCGACGTATCACCCTAAGCAACCTTAGTTCACCTGAAAGATTAATGCTACAACGTCATTCTACTTTAAATTAGGAAGGAAGAAAGCAAAATGGTCAAAGGTTATATTTCCCTGATCTTTCATGCTCATTTACCCTATGTGCGACATCCGGAATATGAACGATCACTGGAAGAAAAATGGTTTTTTGAAGCTATAACCGAATGTTATGTACCTTTAATAAAAGTTCTTAAAGGGTTAGTAGAGGATGGTATCGATTTTGGGGTTACTTTTTCCCTTTCTCCAACGTTACTGGCTATGCTCGAAGATCCATTCCTGCAGGATCGTTATGCAGAATATCTTTCTCGCCTTCTTGAACTTTCCCAAAGGGAGATGGAAAGAACGGCAAATGATCCTGACTTCGGGCCTCTGGCAAGTATGTACCACGATAGATTTAGCTATGCCTCCTTCATTTTTAATGAAAAATATGGGCGAAGGTTGGTAAAAGCCTTTCAGGAACTGCAAAATAGTGGAAAGGTTGAGGTTATTACTTCGGCAGCCACCCACGGCTACTTGCCTCTTTTAAGTACTCAAAAAGAAACTATTTATGCCCAGCTTACAGCGGGAATTGAATATTATAGTAGTATCTTTGGGAGAGAACCCAGAGGAATTTGGCTTCCTGAATGTGCTTATGAAAACGGGTTAGATGAAATATTAAGCGAAGTAGGTTTACAATACTTTGTTACTGCCACCCATGGGGTCCTTTTTGCTTCCCCAAGGCCCAAATATGGGGTTTATAGCCCTATCCTTACCCCAGAAGGGATAGCAGTCTTCGGCAGGGATCCAGAAACATCAAACCAAGTTTGGAGTTCTAAGGAGGGCTACCCTGGTGACTATAACTACCGTGAGTTTTACAGGGATATAGGATATGATCTTGATCTTGATTACATAAGTGATTTCTTACATCCTGTCGGCCTGAGGAGTAACACGGGACTAAAATATTACCGTATCACTGGAGAAACCAATTATAAAGAACCCTACAAGCCGGATTGGGCCCTGGAAAAGGCGCACACCCATGCTGCAAACTTCTTATTCAACCGGGAAAAACAGGTAGAATATTATAATCAATTCATGGATCGCCCGCCAATAGTAGTAGCACCATATGACACGGAGTTATTTGGCCACTGGTGGTTTGAAGGCCCGCAGTGGATAGATTACGTCTGCCGCCTGCAAGAAAAAAATAGTTTCCTAAAACTGATTAGCTTGGGCACTTATTTAGATCAGGGTTATCCTTTACAGGTTTCCTCGCCAAATCCTTCTAGCTGGGGGGATAAGGGATACCATGAGGTTTGGTTGAACGGGGATAACGACTGGATTTACCGTCATCTTCACCAGGCAGCGGAAAAAATGATCTCTTTAGCAACCAATCACCCACGGGCAGAGGGAACCTTGAAGATGGCGCTGAATCAGGCGGCAAGAGAACTTCTCTTGGCCCAAAGCAGTGATTGGCCTTTTATCATCACTGCAGGAACAATGGATAACTACGCTACGAACCGGGTTATAAGCCACCTTAAACGTTTTTTTAAACTTGAGGAGCAAATATGGGAAAACAAAATTGATACCTCCTGGCTACACCATTTACAGGAAACTGATAACCTTTTTCCCAACCTTGATTATAGCTTGTTTCACAGCCTTGCAGAAACAGTTCCGGTTGAAAAGCAGCAACTAATTGAAGTAATATAGTACCGGTTTTGGCGGCTGGAAATGGAAAAGGGAACTGAAACAATGAAGCGGTTCAAAATTTCAGCTCCCTTTTCCATTTTTCCCCTTCTCCTTCTTCTTTCTCAAGTTCATTAGCCCTGATTTCTTCTAGAATATTAATGATATATTCTAATTCTTGTTGCTCTTTATCCTTCAAAAACTTAGATTTAATACGAAGGGATATTTTTTTCCCGGCATGGAGGGAAACTTTTTTTCGATGCCGGTTCACTAGTTCCCAAAGCCGGTTGCTTTCAAAACTTTTTTCCTGGTTAAATTTAACTATGATCTGATCTTTTTGTTGTTCAATGCTTTCAACATTAATCTCTTTAGCCAACTGTCGCAACCGCATGACTAGAAGCAAGTTTTCAACCGGTGGTTGGAGCCGTCCATATCGATCCTTTAATTCCTCGGCCATATCTTTAAGTTCTTCCTTGTTTTCAAGGGTAGCAATACGGCGGTAAAGATCTATTTTCTGTTGCTGATTGGCAACAAAAGTAGAAGGAAGGTAGGCATTGACTTGCAAGTCTATGCGGGGGCCCGTATTCTCCTTCTTTTCTATTTTTTTCCCCTTCATGGTTTCTACAGCCTGTTCCAACAACCTGCAATAAAGTTCATACCCAACAGCAACCATGAAACCATGCTGTTCAGGCCCCAGGATATTGCCTCCCCCCCTGATTTCCAGGTCCCGTAGCGCAATTTTAAAACCAGAGCCTAGTTCTGTAAATTCCTTCACGGCTTGCAGCCTTTTCACGGCATCCCCCGTCATAACCTTATCCTTTCGGTAGGTGAGGTAACAATAAGCAAGCCGGTTAGAACGCCCCACACGCCCTCTAAGCTGGTAAAGCTGAGCCAATCCAAAGCAATCAGCATCAAAAACAATCATTGTGTTAACATTAGGTATATCCAACCCTGCTTCCACTATTGTGGTGCTGATCAAAATATCAAATTCTTGTTTTAAAAATTTTTGCATGACTTTTTCCAACTTATGTTCCGGCATCTGGCCATGAGCAACAACTATTCTTGCCCCAGGAACAAGTTGTTGTAATTTAACTGACCATTTTTCTATATCCTGAATACGGTTATAAATGAAAAAGACCTGCCCCCCACGGTTAAGTTCCCTTTGAATTGCTTCCTTAATCAGGTTGTCAGTGTACTCTACCACGTAAGTCTGAATGGGATAGCGGTTTTCGGGTGGGGTATCAATTATACTAAGATCCCTTGCCCCTGACAACGCCATATGCAAGGTCCGTGGAATAGGCGTAGCTGTCATACTTAAAACATCTACATGTTGCCGTATCATTTTTAGTTTTTCTTTATGTCGGACCCCAAACCGGTGTTCCTCATCAATAACCAACAACCCCAGATCCCTAAAACATATGTCCTTAGAAAGAATCCGGTGGGTTCCTATCACTATATCGACTACTCCTGCCTTTAGCCCTTTAATCACTTCCTTTTGTTCCTTTGCAGTACGGAACCGGCTTAACAAACCTATCTGGACCGGAAACCCCTGAAAACGCTCTAAAAAATTATTATAGTGTTGCTGGGCCAAGATCGTAGTTGGAACAAGGAAAGCTACCTGTTTTCCATCCATAACCGCTTTAAAAGCAGCTCTCAAGGCCACCTCCGTTTTACCATAACCCACGTCACCACAGAGGAGCCGTTCCATAGGTCGACTCTTTTCCATATCCTCCTGCACCTCTTCTATAGCCCTGAGCTGATCAGGAGTTTCCTCGTACGGGAAACGTTCCTCAAAGTCCTTCTGCCAGGGATGATCCCGGGAAAAAGCAAATCCTTGTATCGCATCCCGTGCAGCATAAAGCGAGAGAAGTTCACTTGCCAATTCCTGTACAGAAGCCTTCACGCGGTTTTTTACCCTGTTCCAATCCTGCCCGCCAAGGGAATATATCTTAGGCGGACGTCCGTCCCCCCCCGTGTACCTTTGCAAAATATCTATTTGCTCTACCGGAAGAAAAAGTTTATCTTCCTTGGCGTATTTTATAAAAAGGTAATCACGGGTTACACCATTAACTTCCAGTGTACGGATCCCCATGTAACGCCCTATGCCATGTTGTTCATGGACTACAAGATCACCTGCTTTTAACTCCTGGAGGTCACGCAGTCCACCCCTTTGGCGTGTGGTAGCCCATCTCCTTTTTTTATTCTGACCAGGGAGAATATTTTTATCAAGCACCACAACTATTTTAAGGGAGGGTATCATAAAGCCGCTTTCCAGTCGACCTTCGATAATATTATGATGGGAAAGGGGTAAGTCACGCTCCATGAATAATTTTTTTAATTCCTGGGATCGCTTTTCCCCATCGCACATAAAAAAAATTTCATAACCCTGTGAAAGCCAGTTTTTCACTTCTTCTTCAAACAGGTCCAAACGACCCATAAAGTTTGGAACAGTACGCCCCTGGATGTTAAAAGTGTGGGATAGAGGTAAATATGGTACCTTATGTGAAAAAGTGCTTAAAGCGATGGTTTTCAAGGCCTTACCGCTTACGACCTCTTCTAACTCCCAGTGCACCCCTTGCTGTTCTGGCATTATCTCGCCTTGCATGAGCAATTCAGCCTGATAATCATGTAATTCCTTTAAAATGGCATCTGCAGAAACAACAACATTTTCAGGTTCATCCCAAAAAAGAATACTATTCTGCGGTAAATAGTTAAGTATTGAAGCAGAATTGGGATAAAAATAGGATACATATTGTTCCATTCCCACAAAATAACCAGTATTCTTTAATTTTTGCGTAATATTTTCTACCCTATTTCGCAGACGATCTGCAGCCTGTTTCTGCTGGTTTTCTTTTAATTTTTTGGTGAAACTTTCCATATCTTTGGTGAGAGCCCTTAATCCTGCCTCACGCGCCTCATCAGTTAGGATAAATTCTCGGGCTGGGAAAATAACAATTTGGGAAATACTTTTTATGGAACGCTGAGTGTCCGGGTCAAAATATTTTAAGGATTCAACCTCCTCATCATAAAATGAAATGCGAACAGGATAGGGGGTATGGAAAGGATATACATCGAGTATATCACCCCTGACACTGAATACACCTTCGCTTTCCGCCAAATCCAAACGTTCATATCCCATCTCCAGGAGCTTTTTTAGGAGGTGTTCCCGTTCTAAACGTTCACCAACGCTGAACTTTAGAAATTGTCTTTTCCACATTTCTGCAGGCGGTAGTTTGCCAAGTAAAGAGGCAACAGGGACAATGATAAGCACCCTATTGCCAAGAGCTAACTGTTCCAGGACTTTAAGGCGCTGCTGCAGAATTTCTTTGCTCTGGGATAACATTTCACCGGCATAAAAGAAGTCCCTTCCAGGGAAGATAAACACTTCTTCTTCGGTTAAAAAACTTTTAGTCTCCTCATATATCCTTTCTGCTTTATTCATGTCTGAGGTTAAGACAAGACAAGATACTTTAACGCTATGGTAAAATGCAACTATAAAATAGCTGTTCTGGGAACCCTCCATCCCTGTAACAACTGCAGCAGTATTATTTTGGTGGCCCAGCTGCTGCAGGGTAACAAAAGAAGGGTTTTCCCGCCATTTTTCAAGCAAATAGTGGGACAATTTCATGCAGCACTCCTTTAAAGCAAGATAAGGCCTTAACCTTAAAACCGGGGGAGGTAAAGGTCAAAGCCATTATAAGCAATTTATTTTTTTTGTGTCTATATTGGATCTGAAACCGGATAAATAAACCTAAAAATAAGCCGGGGAAACCCCGGATGCATAATTAATTATAACTTTCTTCCCCCATGGCGTCAACGTGGAACGAGCGGGGTGGATTGATGTCTTTTACATTGCGGTAGTCGGAAACACGTCATCGCCACTTTTTGCACTATCGGTAGGCGGGAACATATCGACCTATATAATAACTACCCTTTCAAAACTCTAAACATTTCTTCTTTATGCTTTCTTGCTTTTTCTTCCGTCCATTTTTCATCATCGAAGTTCACCAACTCTTTCATAATCTTGAGTTTCAAACTTTGTTCTATAATGCTTGGATATGAGGTGATTTTTCCCTCTGGTGGCAAATTAGAAAACTTTGAGTTTCCTGATACAGTAATTAATGCAAGGTTACCAAAACCATCAAGGTCATCCGATTCCCAACTTAAACCTTCAACTGGATTTTGTGGTTGGAAGTGTTCAACGGAGCTTCTAAATTGAAATTGCCAGTCATCACGCATTGGGGGAATAATTTCCCTGCCCGAATAGGAATACCCATTTTTATATAAAAGATAATCAAGGTAAGTAAATACG
>JBMNNS010000079.1:0-7219 GCA_050942625.1 Dethiobacteria bacterium | reverse complement strand
GTCAAAATAATAGTCGGGCTTGCTCCTTTTTTCTCTTATTCTCTTTTACCAAGCTTTTTGCTTTACCAGGAATCCGCCTTGGCTTTGGAATTGGTCCTCGTAAACTAATTGCAGCCATGGAAAAACACCGGGACCCCTGGAGTGTCAATGTTATGGCCCAAAGGGCCGGTGAAAAGTGCCTCCAGGAAAGGGAATATGTCACAAAAAGCATCGCTTACATAGAAAAAGAAAAAATAAATCTCCGGGAAGGTTTAGGTACAATAAAAGGAATGAAGGTTTATCCTTCCACGGTGAATTTTATGCTTTGTAACCTCAAGGAAACCGGTGTGAAGGCGGTTTCCCTTGCCCAAAGGATGGCCGAAAAAAGGATTTTAATTCGGGATGCCTCCAATTTTCCCGGGCTGGATCCCTATTTTATTCGCCTGGCAGTCCGTCTGCCGCAGGAAAACGAGCAGCTTATCAAGGTAATGAAAGAAGCCTTAATTACTTAGATTATTTTCCAAAAGAATTGACATTGTTGATGCTATCGTGTTAGAATAAAAAAAACATTGCAAAGTTCAATGACAGGAAGTAGTAGGCTGGAAAGATAGGTTCAGAGAGCCGGGCGCTGGGTAAGAAAACCCAGAGCTGTGAGCCCGGTACCTCATCGCCGGTTGAATGGGTCCTGGAGATGCCTGGCTGAAGATGCACAAAAGTTGATGATAGTAGGCTGGGACGGTACTTTACCGTTAAAAGAAGGGGATATCGGAACAAGATCTTTGTTCCCGTATTCTAAAGAGTGACCCCGGATATGGGGTAAATTGGGTGGCACCGCGAGATACTCTCGTCCCTACGGACGGGGGTTTTTTATTTATGTTAAAAGGAGGAAACAAAATGACAATCCAAAAAGTAATTTTGCCGGAAAGGGAAATCCCCAAAAAATGGTACAATATTCAAGCAGATATGCCCACACCACTGCAACCTTTTCTTAACCCTGGTACAGGAAAACCTCTCAGACCTGAGGACTTTTCCAGCATTTTTCCTATGAACCTTATTGAGCAGGAGATTAGCACAGAACGGTGGATCGATATCCCCGACGAGGTGCTGGCTAAATTACTTCTCTGGAGACCTACACCGCTTCAAAGAGCGGTTGAGTTAGAAAAATACCTGGGTACCCCTGCTAAAATATATTATAAAGATGAATCGGTCAGCCCTGCCGGCAGCCATAAACCCAACACGGCTATTCCACAGGCCTATTATAATAAGGTATTTGGTACTAAAAGGATTACTACGGAAACCGGGGCCGGGCAATGGGGCAGTGCCATAAGCTTGGGGTGTTCCATGTTTGGTTTGGAATGCAAGGTATATATGGTAAGAGTAAGCTTTGAGCAAAAGCCCTACCGCCGGCTGATGATGAAAACATGGGGGGCCGATTGTATCGCAAGCCCCAGCATGGAAACAGAGTGCGGGCGCAAAATACTGGCCGAGGATCCCAATTGCTCAGGAAGTCTGGGGATGGCTATTAGTGAAGCTGTCGAGGATGCTGTTACTTCTGAAAATACAAAGTACTCCCTTGGTAGTGTCTTGAATCATGTGATGCTACACCAAACTATTATAGGCCTGGAGGCCCAGAAACAGTTTGAAATGATCGGGGACTATCCCGATGTGCTGATCGGTTGTGTGGGAGGAGGCAGTAACTTTGCCGGGCTATCATTCCCCTTTATAAGGGATAAAATCTACGACAAAAAAATAGAAATTATTGCAGTTGAACCTACTGCCTGTCCTACCGTAACAAGAGGTCCTTTTGCCTATGATTTTGGCGATACAGCAGCAAAAACACCTCTATTGCCTATGTTTACACTGGGACACAACTTCTTACCCAAGCCCATTCATGCCGGGGGATTGAGATACCATGGCATGGCACCCCTGGTAAGCCAGTTGATCGTAGATGGTCTTGTCCAGACGAGATCCTATAACCAGCTGCAAACCTATGAGGCAGGTATTATTTTTGCCCGTACAGAAGGTATGATCTGTGCCCCGGAAAGCAATCATGCTATTGCGGCAGCAATCGAAGAAGCCAGGAAGGCAAAAGAAGAAGGCAATCCCAAAACAATCCTGTTCAACCTGAGCGGCCATGGCCTGCTGGATTTACCGGGCTATGATGCTTTCCTGGATGGAAAATTAACGGACTATACTTTACCACAGGAAGAACTGGAAATTTCAATCAAGGTTTTAGAATCTTTACCCAAGCTTAGATAATAACATGAAAACACCAGTATAATTAAGAGAATATAGAATATCAATACCCGCAAGGGAAACGCAGCCTTTCAAACATAAAAACCGCATCCGAAAATCTATGATTAGTGGATGCGGTTTGTTTTTGAGTCTATTGATCTGTAATTTTATCGACACAGCTAACCTCGATATAATACCTGGCGGTCTCTTCAGGAGTGTATTTCATTCTATTATTAATCCACCATTTTACTGTTTCGGCAAAGCTACCTACGAGATGGTTTAATACGAAATCAGCAGGGGCATTTACTTTTGTCTCATTTAAATATTTGGAGAACATTTCTGTGAGGTATTCTTTAAAATACTTCATAAAGAGTTCGCCGCTTTCGCAAGATAATATGCCAACTATGTTTTTTTCACTGTCTTTCAAATGATGGAGAATATGTGTGAGTCTTGTTTCAAGCCCATTGTTATTACCTGAAAAATCATGGGTTTTTTCTGAGATGAGCTCATCTGAAAAAACATGGCTGAAGATATCGGTGCACATGGCCTTGAGTAACTCGTCTTTGGTATCGAAATGTGCATAAAAAGTGCTCCGACCGATGTTCGCCTCGTCAATAATTTCCTGTACCGTTATGTTTCCGAAACGTTTTGTTTCGAGAAGTGTACTAAATGCCTTGAAAATAGCGTTTCTTGTTTTCTGTTGCCTTCTGTCCATTGTAACTCCTCCCGGACAAATACCATTAAAATGTACAGTAAAATACAAAATGGCCATTTTGATTATTGGATAACGCATCTAACAGCCATATAATAATAGTGAACAATATGTACGGTAACATATAAATTGTATCATTGTTTAATCAACAATGCAACTGGGAGGTATATAGTGAAAAGATTAATTGATTTTTTAGCAGGAATACCTATGACGATTGTTGGCGGCATATTTCTGGGTATAAGCCTTATTCTTATGCTACTGAAAATAGAAGTTCCCCTTGACCCAGCTTGGTTCTCTGTCATCATATGTGGGGTTCCTCTTCTTTATCTGGCAATATGGAGAGTAATTTACAACAAGGGCATGAGTAAAATATCTTCCTCACTTTTAATTTCCATAGCCATGATTGCAGCTATCGTCATTGGCGATATATTTGCAGCGGGTGAAGTTGCATTTATTATGGCAATTGGTGCGATTTTGGAAGAAAAAACAGCTGAACGATCCCAAAAGGGTCTTAAGGAGCTCATCAGCCTTGCTCCGCAGCAGGGACACAAAATTAATAACGGAAATGAAGAATTGATAAATGTAGAAGAAATCAAAGTGGGTGATATTCTGCGAGTTCTTCCCGGAGAAACCATTCCTGTTGATGGGAAAATCATCAGTGGAAATACATCAGTCGACCAAGCCATCATGACTGGGGAGTCGCTTCCTGTGAACAAGGAAGTCGGTGATAGTGTTTTTTGTGGAACCATCAACTGCTTTGGAGCAATCGACATAAAAGCAACGAATGTTGGAGAGGATAGCTCATTACAGAAGCTGATCCGCATGGTTAAGGATGCAGAAAACAAGCAAGCTCCAATTCAGCGTATCGCAGATAAATGGGCAACTTGGCTTGTGCCGGTAGCATTGTTAATTGCTATTGTAACGTATTTCGTTACGCAAGACATAGTTCGTGGTGTTACAGTACTGGTAGTGTTTTGCCCTTGTGCTTTGGTTCTGGCTACTCCTACCGCTATTATGGCCGCTATTGGGCAAGCTACCAAACATGGGGTCATCATCAAATCCGGCGAAGCTCTCGAGAAGATGGGTAAGGTGGATACCATAGCCTTTGATAAGACCGGAACCCTTACATTTGGAAAACTTGAGGTTAGTGACACGATCTCTTTCTCGAAAGAACTGGATGGAAATGAGCTACTTATTTTGGTAGCTTCTGCAGAATCCCGCAGCGAGCACCCTTTAGGAAAAGCAATCGTAGCACATGCCAAGGCAAAAAACCTTGTTTTGAAGGATGCTAAAGGATTTCGTATGGAAGCTGGTAAAGGAATTTATGCCAATGTCTCTGACCGAAATCTGTTCTGCGGAAGTGAGAAATACTTAAAAGAAAATGGAATTGACATCCCTGGGCAGGTTAGTGATACTCTGGATACTTTGCGCAATCAAGGTAAAGCTTCGATTCTGGTAGCTGTAGATGGACTTTGCGTGGGAGTGGTTGGTCTTTCCGATGTACTGCGCTCTACGGCGAATGAGATGGTCGCTGAGTTGTATGAGATGGGTACACAGACTGTACTGCTTACCGGTGACAATCGCAGGACAGCTGATTATTTTGCAAAACAGGTAGGCATTATCTCTGTGCGGGCAGAATTACTTCCAGAGGAGAAGGTACAGAACATTGTACAATTGCAACAGAGGGGTAAGTCTGTCTGTATGATAGGAGATGGCGTGAATGACGCTCCAGCCCTTAAGACGGCATCTGTAGGTGTAGCGATGGGAGCTATGGGCAGTGATATTGCTGTGGAGGCCGCAGAAATTGCCCTAATGAGCGATGATATTTCCAAAATTCCATATCTGAAACAGCTTTCCAATGCAACAGTACGCACCATAAAATTTGGTATTTCTCTGTCTTTATTTATAAATTTCGTAGCAATTTTAATGTCATTTAAGGGATGGTTGACTCCTACAACAGGTGCTTTGGTTCATAATGCAGGTTCTATACTTGTAGTACTTATTGCAGCGTTATTATATGATAGAAAATTTGACCAAATAGAATTTAGGCAGAAATAATAACATCATTTTGTCTACTGGCAGTCTTTAATGGACGTTTCGGTGTGAATTGGAGGGATAAAATGAAAAAGTATAAGGTTTCGGATTATTGGAATATCGGTACATCTATCGGCCTGTGCACGGCAGTTGGTATTATACTGGGCGCGCTGCTTCAAAATCTGATCTTATGGCTTTGCGTCGGTGCCGGTGTGGGCACAGTTTTAGGAGCCATATCTATGCTGTATAAAAAGAAAACGCCATGAAGCGCACCATGGGTATCCTCATAATCGCAGCCTTCGTCATCGGCTTTTTGGGCGCGGCCGCCCTTGCCCTATATTTACCGGACAGAAAAATAAGGACTTATTCTCCGACAGAAGAATTCGCGACTTTTCTGGATTTTAGAGTTCCGAAGCTGATGGGGCTATAGGAAAATTGCGGAGTCCAACCTAAGGTTTATTCCTATGCAGCAAAATATGGTGAAACCATCACGCATATTCAAAATTGGAATTTCCTTCTCAATATTGGCTATTCTTTGGTGGGCTTTTTGTCAAAAATACTTGTTCCTTACTGCAGTATTTCCGGTTTCATCGATATGGCTTGAGGTGTGTGCCGCCGCGTTTTCATTGACGCTACTAATAGAGTCGTTATGTCAAAAATGATTAGTATCGAAATATGGGAGGGAGTGTAAATAATCTTGTTTTCAAGCAGGAGGCAAACTGCGTTACCAGATAATCCGCTCCGGGAAGGAAGAGCCCATTTGTCACCAGCAGAGTTTACACAAGATTATTTACACTCCCCTAAATAACAAAAAATACCCAACGTCAGTTTTCGGTTGACACCTAAGCAATAAAGTAAGCCTGGCACCCTATTATGGCGCACTTAGTACCTTCGTAGGTAATAAATATAATGCCCGAAATAGATAATAACCACAGCCAGGAGAAAGATACAGGCGTCTATGGGGACCCTTCCGGTGTTGCCTGTTTCACCACCGATATAAGCCAGAAGAAGCAGAAGACCCCAAAGAATAGTAGCATGGGATGTTTTCCCTATGATATATTCGGCACGTTCATCGGGTTGCAGGGAAGCAGCACTCACATGACCAGATTTAAGCTGTTCTGCCTTTTTGGCGGAAACAAGTATCATAATAATGTAAACAACCGCACCCCCAACCCAAAAAAGTGTTACAGGAGAATCAAGTTCATTTCGTAAATAAGAGATCACAAACCAGATCACTGCTCCTGACAGATAGATTCCCCCTAAAATGATATAGGTATAAAGAGCTTTTAGTGTGCTTTCCTTCTTACTCATCCCTATTCACCTCCCCATCCTTATTCCCAGTCGGTGCTTTCCAGCTGAAAAATCTCTTCCAACGGAACCTTGAAAACATGTGCCAGTTTCAGAGCAAGCACAATCGAGGGTTTGTACCGGCCCGCCTCCAAGGAGTTGATGGTCTGGCGTGACACCTGCACTAAAGAAGCCAGATATTCCTGTGTCCAACCCCTTTGCTCACGCATTGTGCGAATTCTGTTGATCAAACCATCACCCCCTACAACTGTAAAGTATGCTTTACACCATTATAGCAGAGGTTGTTCTCCATGTAAAGTATATTTTACATCTCTGTTGTCGGACAGCGATATGTTACTATGATGGGGAGCAATATTTGAACATGATTTGCGCTATCTTTTTGAGCGAGGCTATAGTAGGTACAAAGAGACTCCGATTGTTCCGACCGCGATGATCATAGTTAACCATGGTGTAAATTTGAAAGTGGAATATTCTTTTCTATTTGGTTAGAATTTTAATTGAGTATGAATCAATAGAGAGGTGAGAAGAATGGCTGTTAAGATATGGCACGTCCTATTAAAGATTCCCTTTCTGGATTTGGAAGTGAACTGTTGGAACGAATAAGAGAAGATAGCAATGCAAGGCTAGATGAAGCTGCCTTTGAAGAAAGAGTCATTGGGATTGAAAAGGCAACTGCGGCTTTGAAGGAAGCCAAAGTTGAAGATGAGAAAATTATTTACCTTTTGCAAAAATATTGGGATTTACGTCTTAGCGAAGCAAAGGGATTTTTGCAGTAAGAAAGATACACTGAAGAAAAGTAAAGGATTCCTGTGGTAAACATCCCAAAGATAAATTCAGTTTAACGATACTAATTACATGTAAGGGAATCGACAATACTGTGCACAGATTGTCGGATGGATAAATGCATCCTCTGATAATATTGATGATGAAAGGAGGTTGTTTGATGGATTC
>JBMNNS010000078.1:0-7221 GCA_050942625.1 Dethiobacteria bacterium | reverse complement strand
CCCGGAGCATTTCCCCAACCACCTTTTCATCAATTTCTTCTATCGCCCGTATCTTATTTTTTAATTCTCCCCGGTGCCCTGCTTCATCAGGGGCCTCTATGTGGATATAAACAAAGTCCTTGCCGGCATGCAGTTCCTGTAGAGCTATTTGTGCTTTGGCACGATAATCCGTATCCAGGTTACCGGTTGCCCCTGGGACAACGGCAACATCCAGTCCAGCAAGCATCCCGATCCCCTTGATCAGATCCACTGCCGAAATTACCGAACCCTCTAACCCGTACTTATCCCTAAAACTGTCAAGGTAGGGTTTTCTCCCCTCACCCCAGAGCCAAATGGAATTAGCAGGCCTTAACCCCCGTTCCACCCGTTTTCTATTTACCTCGTGTTTCCCTAAAAAAGCTGCACTCTTCAGCATTAAATCAAGCAACACCTTATTGTGTGTCCCCCGGGGAAGATGATCTCCTATTTCACGCCCGGTTATGTCATGAGGGGGCGTTAATTGAAAGTCCGCTGGCCCATCCTTCCAGATCATAAGATGGCGATAACTCATACCGGCATAAAAATTTAAAAAAGCACTTCCCAGCCTTTCAGATACTTCCTCCATCAGCTCCCGTGCTTCCTCTGTGCTAATTTCGTCAGAACTATAGTCCAACATTATCTTTCTTTCATAAGGTTCATGCTCTGAAAGGGTTACCAGGTTACAACGAAAAGAAACATCCCCGGCAGCCATCTCTATACCCATGGCTGCGGCTTCAAGAGGTGAACGTCCCGTATAGTAACGGCCGGGATCATAACCAAAGACAGACAAGTTGGCCACATCACTGCCTGCCGGCATCCCTTCAGGCACATTTTTGACCATTCCAAATTCCCCCCCGGTAGCCAGCAAATCCATGTTAGGAGTATTGGCAAATTGTAAGGGTGTCCTGCCCTCCAACTCCTTCAACACATAATCAGGCATACCATCACCCAGAATAACTATGTATTTCATAGGCCTCCACCTTCCCTTTCCTAACTGTACCGGATTATATCATTTCAACCCTGATAAAAAAAGGCCTTGCTAAAGGCCTTTGCTCAATTTTGTTTACAGAATATTGCCTGCTTTAAATACTGGCAGTGCCGGACAAGAAGGTTTTTTTCCAGGATCATTTCTACAAGTAACGGATCAAACTGGGAGCCCGCCTTTTGCCTTAGTTCCAATTTTACCTCGTGTACAGGCCGTGGTGGTGCGTAGGGACGTTGGGATAACATAGCGTCAATGGCATCGGCAATAGTTATTATCCTTGTTTCCAGGGGTATTTGTTCCCCCTTAAGGCCCTCTGGGTACCCTTTACCGTCATAGCGTTCATGGTGGTGTAGCACAAGGGGAACAACTTCCTTTAAAAAACGTACCGGGGAAATTATTTTTGCTCCAATGACAGGATGCTGCTTTATGCTCTCAAATTCCTCCTTAGAAAGCGGTCCTTTCTTACGTAGAATATGTTCAGGTACGCCAATCTTGCCTATATCGTGCAGCAAGGAAGCCTGTTCAATTAACCGCAATTTTTTGGAGGGTATTTTCATTTCCCTGCCAAGGAGTACTGCAAATTTACTCATTCTTTCCTGGTGTCCCTTTGTGTAAGAATCCTTGGCATCAATAGCAGCTACTAAAGAGCGAACAGTTTCTTCATAATGGGTCTGGATGTTTTTATAAGCCTTTTTCACTTGATCATCGAGTGACTTGTTGAGGAGTTGCAGTTCCTCCAACTTGTATGAAATATTCAACAGACTGCTGCGACGTTCTAACCCTTTTTCAACAACCTCCAGTATTGAGGAAGAGCTAAACGGTTTAATTATATAGTCCAGGGCCCCAAGCCGCAGGGCATCGGTAGCAGTATCAACAGAGGCGTAAGCTGTAATCAAGGCAACTTCTGTTTCCGGTGCGACTTCCTTCACCTTTCCCAGGAGCTCGATACCATTGATATCAGGCATCCTGATATCAAGGATAACCATGTCAAATTCAGTATCATATAAGAAAGCAAGAGCCTCATTTCCATTAGCTGCAGTTTCGACGTGATAATTGTCCCGCAGGATCATGCGTAACGCTTCCCGGGGTCCGAGTTCATCATCTACAATGAGTATTTTCGGCTTTTCTCTCAAATTTCTCCACTCCTTTCGGGTTCAAAAAGAGGAAGGCAAACTTCCAAATGCAGTGATTTATCCTCCCCAGAGGAAACATTTACCCATCCTCCATGGTCCTTAATAATTTTACGGGCTACCGGCAGCCCCAAAGGAATATAGTCCTTCCCCTCATAGAGGGGGGTAAACATTTCTTCTACTACCTTTAGATCTGCCTTCGTCTGTAGATCAGAAAAACCCAGCCGTACCCCCCCATTAGTAAAAAGCGAACGATCCAAAGAGGAACGAATATGAAGTGTCCCCCCTTTTTTTAACGCCAGAAATAAATTTTGCAAAAGATAAGAAAAAGACCTTGCTAATAGATCTTTGTCAGCCTTAACATATAAATGTTCTTTGCAGTAAGATGATTGAACAACCAGGTTACGCCCCTTATCTTGTTCCTGCAGCAGAAGAAGGCTCCTATCCAAAATTTCATGGATATTTTCAGGAGCAAATCTATAGGAAAGGGGTGTAGAAAAAGCAATAAGTTGTTCCACAAGATCGTTTAACCTTCTTACTTCCTGCCCTACTGTATGGGTAAAAGACTTCCGGAAATGGCTATCGTCATATTTTTCCAAAAGCAGTTCGGAGTAGGTCTGAATCGCCACCATAGGATTTTTGATTTCATGTGCCAACTGTTCCACAAACTTATGCAGTATATTGAGTTGGGCAGCCCTGCGCTTTTCTTTCTCAAACCTTTTTCTTTCTGTAATGTCGTCAAAAATCATGACGCTTCCAAGTATTTCATCCTCTTCTTCATTTATGAGGCGGTATGTACTAATTTCCAGGGGTATATGCCCCCGTATAAGCTCTATTTCTTCCTTATGATAAGATTTTCCCACCGCAAGGGTTTCATAAAGCAGATCACCAAGGGGGCTGGGCAAGAAGCGCAAATCGTTACCCAGGGCCTCTGCAGGTTTAAGGCCCAGTATTTTGCCAGCCTGAAAATTAAAGGTAGTAATCACTTCTCCTTTGTTTATTGCTACAACCCCACTGTCCATCCGTAACAAAATGCTTTCATTATATAATTTTTGATAGCGCAACTGGTGATGTAGCCCAATATCGCGCAGAGCCATGGCCACATTTCCTGAAATGACATAGAGGATTTCCAATTCCTTTTCGTGAAACTGGGAACCGGTTATTTTGGGACCCAGACCCAAAACCCCTACTAATTGACCATGAGCCAACAAAGGAATACAAATAACAGCCTGCAACATCCTCATCTCCTGCTGTATTTCACTACTGCAAATACCTCCGTTGGTGCCCTTTATTTCATCAGAATAAAGAATACGGCCTTCAGCTGCTAGCCAGGAAATGATCCCCTCATCAGACCTAAAACTAAGTCCGGCACAGAATTCCGGGTTAAGACCCCTTTGGGCTGCGATGACATATTTAGAAGCCGATTCTTTTTTCAACAAAATGGAGAGCTTGCCCACCGGTACCAGTTCAGTCACAGCGTTCATAAATAATTCTAGAAGCCTGTCCCTATTAAACCTGCTACCCAGGGCCCTTGAAAACTCACAAAGAACGCGTTCTTCTTGTCCAAAAACGTTAAACCTGTTTATATCGAGGTCGAAACTGTTGCTATTGCTAGTTTTTCTCTGCCACTTTTTTTGTTCAAAAGTAAGGACCGCCCTTTCCCAGGCCCTGTTTAATACAACCTTTACCTTCCAAAGGCTAAAAGGTTTACAGAGAAAATCATAAAAAAAGGTATCAGAACATTCGGGAGCACAGTTTTCCCTGCCGGCTACTGCAACATAAGTCAGTTCGGGCCTTAGCCTTAAGGCTTCCTGCATCCAATTCGAGGCCCCAGGGCAACCAATATCTACAAGAACGATACCGACCACTATATTTCTTAGCAACTGGTGCGCCTGTAGGCCCATCATGCTCTCTAGGAAGGTGTATTCGCCCGGTATACAAGCTTTTAGTTTCTGCAAAACACTATTATCTTGATGTACAAAAAGTACAAGTTTCACACTTTATCCCCTTCCCCTGCAGTTAAAACAAACCATCCCTTAGATTGGTAAACGAACTTCAAAAATTGTTCCCTGGCCATTGCTACTAAATTGTATGTTTCCTCCATGGGCTGTGATTATTTTATGACTTAAACTTAAACCAATCCCTATCCCCTGGGGCTTAGTTGTGAAAAAAGGGTGAAAAATCCTTTCGCGTTCCTTTTGTGATATGCCTTTGCCAGTGTCCTTGATTATAATCCTAAGCCCGTTAACCTGCACCGGGTCCCCCTCCGGTCTTTTTCCCTGCATTCCAACCGTCTCAACGCCTATGCTTAGCTCCCCCCCCTGGGGCATGGCCTGGACAGCGTTTAAGCAAATATTAAAAAAAGCCTGCTTGATTTGATCCCTGTCCACCCTGATAGCGGGAATACCCTCCTGGTATAATTTGTGAACTTTAATTTTTTGTTCCTCGAGTTGATGGGCTAGTTGGGCAATAATTTCGTCAAGCAAAAACCCCAGAGATACCTCCTTATAACACAACTTTGAACTTTTTGTAAAATTTAGCAAATCGGTTAACAATCTGTTAATCCGTTCAATTTCATGGCGAACTATTTTTGAAAAGGTATAACGAAATTCCTCATCATCATATTTGTCCGGTAAAAGTTCTGCAAAAGTTTTGATCGATACAAGGGGGTTTTTGATTTCATGAGCCATTCCCGCAGCCACCTCCCCCAGGGATGCCAGCCGCAAAACCCTGTTTTTCTCCTGTTCCAGCTCTTTAACATGGGTTACATCGCTAAGGACAATAATGACTTCTTGTTCCTGTGTCCCCTGTAGTTCAACCAAAGCTGTACTGCAAGACAAAAAAAGTGTCATATTCTCCTTTTCTACCACCAGCTCTACATCGCCCTGTCCTTTTCCTTCATTCAGGGTTTTCAAAAATAGATCATAGAGTACCCCTTGCAAAACCTTGCCTAAATTGTTCCCAAGCACCTCTGCAGCAGTCAGACCCGATAATCGCCCTGCAGCACTGTTAAAAGTAGTCACTTCCCCATTTGAAGCTACGGTAATTAACCCGTTTTCCATATTTTCCAAAATACTTTCCAGGTGTTGTTTGATCACCAATACCTCCTGGTAAAGCTGTGCATTCCTTAAGGCAACCGTTACCTGTGAGGCAATTGTAGTGAGCAAGTTTACATCTTCTAATGAATAGGGTTCCCCGGACAACTTTGGTCCAAGGGAAAAAACCCCTTCCAAGTTCCCTTCCCCAAAAAGGGGTACAGCGACTGCAGCCTTAATGGTATCCATTTCACTTTCCAGTAACCCCCGCCTTTCACCCTTTACAATGCCAGCCAAATCTTCCTTTAACAATATATCGCCTTTCTCCTGAAGAAAGGTTAAAAGGGGGCTATGGGGCTTTAGTAGTACATGGGTTTCTACAGGGGTACCTCCCCATTTTTTTGCAGCAAAACAATAAAAACTGCCATCAGGACCTTTCAGGTAAAAAGCAGCATCCTGGATATAAGCGGTTTTTACTATTTTATCCAATAAAAAGGCAAGAAGATCCTCCCTGTTAAGAATAGAAACCATTGCCTTATTAGCATCCTTCAGAGCATCAAAATAATCATAAGCACCCCCATAAAAGTAGTGATCTATAAAGTATTGGACACTATCCTTTAATGGTTGAAAAAAAGCTGCTACCATAATTACGAGGAAAACCAGATAATAGATCAGCATAGGGGAATACAGGTAAAATCCAAACCTTCCTTTTAAAAAAAGGATTGGGACAACACTGATGATTACCAATAGTAGAACAGAAAAACTATACGCTAAAATTTTGCGCAAAGCCAGATGTATGTCCATCAAACGATACCTGGCAATAGCATAAGTAATAGATGTTACTGCTATAAGGGTGGAAACAGGCCCTATATTACGTAATCCAGCTGCTTTTATTCCGGCAAGTGGTAAAAACAAATTAACGAGGCTCCCAATTATGTACGATAATAAAATACCTCCAAAAAAATAACGTATTTTTAAACGCACCAGACCCTTTGAAGAACGGAGTTCTTTAAATAGCTTAAGTAAGGATAAAATAATAACTCCGCTAAAAAGTAGTAGATATAGGGGGAAAAAAGTGCCATACAGGTAAGTTATATTGCCTTTTGGATCAATGATTATGTCCTCTATGATAACAGGCGTTAAACAAGTTATTGATAACATTAAAGTAAGAAAAAGCATCAAATAAACCTTCAGGTAAGGATATTGGGCACCTTCCTGGAAGGTATGAGCCAGCCCAAAAAGGAACCAGGAGGTAAAAATTGCCACAGCATGGGAAATCCTGACCCAAAAAAATAAATTGTCATGTTCAACCTGAATTGTAACCATCAGGATCGTAAAATTCCAAAGGCTTGTGTTTACTGCAAAACCAAAAAATAAACGGTTCAATAAAGCCTGCGGAGTTTTTTTTAAAATTATTAAACCTAGAATTATGTTTGCTGCAGCGGTTAGACCTAGCAAAAATTGCTGAAAAATGGAGCTGTCCATTATTCCCACACCTATCCTTAGGGCTCTTCAATTACTAGGGAGGCTACACAACCTCCTATACCAAGTGAATTAACCAATGCTGTTTTAACCCTTGCCACACGGCCCTTATTTGGAACAAAGTCCAGGTCGCAATGTGGATCATGGCTGTGATAATTTATGGTAGGAGGGATAAACTTGTCCCTGATCGCCCGTGATGTCGCAATTACCTGCAAAGGCCCAGAGGCGGAAAGCGGGTTACCAATCATGGATTTAATAGAACCTATAGGAATATTGTAACTGCTACTACCAAATATTTCCTTGATTGCTTCTACTTCAACCCTATCTGTGAGTTTTATCCCTGGGGCATGGGCGGAAATGTAGTCTATACTGGTAGTATTACTAAGGGCAAGGGACATCGCCTTGACATAAGATTGTTTCAGATTTAAAGGTGAAATAGCATTAACTATCCCCCATCCGGTAATCCTGGCATAAATCTTTGCCCCCCGCGATTGTGCATGCTCTGCACTTTCCAATAAAACCATACCTGCACCTTCTGCCATAACGCCCCCATTACGTTCTAAATCAAAAG
>JBMNNS010000077.1:0-7477 GCA_050942625.1 Dethiobacteria bacterium | reverse complement strand
GAATATTTTTAAATACAATTAGGCATGCAATAAATATTATTCGCAAAGCCGGTTTAAACCCTCTTGTAGAAGAAAATGATATTGGTGATTACTGGGAAATACGGATTAAACTATTAAAAAAGGATCACAATTGATAAATAACAATCAGAGTCTTACCTTTGAACCGGATATTATTATCCGGTTTTTTGTTTTAGGCAACTTTTGGGCAGGAAGATAATTTATTTTAACGAATATAGAAATAGCACATTAGAGAATTATACTAGAATAATGGAGTGAAGATATTGCAAGGAGTTGCGGCAATTACTAATCAAAAAGGTGGAGTTGGCAAAACTACTACAGCCGTTAATTTAAGTGCTTACCTGGCTTATCTGGGTAAAACGGTCTTGTTGTTGGATATTGATCCACAGGGAAATACCACAAGTGGAGTTGGCCTGGATAAACAAAAAATTAAGTATTGTATCTACGATGCGCTAATCAATGAAATTCCCGTAGAAAAGATTATTTATAAGAGCAACTATGATAACCTCGATGTAATTCCGGCTACTATTCAATTAGCAGGGGCGGAAATAGAATTAGTCCCTACCCTTTCCCGTGAAATAAGATTGCGAAAAGTAATTGAACCGGTTCGCGATTATTATGACTACATAATTATTGATTGCCCGCCTTCTTTGGGGTTGATCACTATTAACGCCTTAACAGCATCTGACTTTGTGTTGGTACCTATCCAGTGTGAATACTATGCCCTGGAAGGATTGGGGCAACTTATAAATACTATTAATTTAGTAAGGAAACATTTGAATAGCCGCCTGAAAATTGGCGGCGTTATTTTAACTATGTACGACTCAAGGACAAACCTTTCTGCCCAGGTTGCTGAGGAAGTTCGTAAATATTTTGGAGAATTTTTAATGGATGCTATTATTCCTAGAAATGTTCGCTTAAGTGAGGCACCCAGCCATGGTGAACCTATACTGAAGTATGATCCCCATAGCAGGGGGGCTAAATTTTACAAACAACTGGCAGAGGAGGTCATAAACCGATGAATAAGCGCAGGTTAGGTAAGGGTTTAGGAGCAATATTTAATATTTCTGAAATAAGTAATGATGATAATCTTGATGTTTCTATAAAAGGAAAAAAAGAAAAAAATGAAGGCGTGGTTGAGGTTTTGTTGCGGAAAGTTAAACCTAATCCAAAGCAACCGCGCAAAGTATTTGATCAGCAGAAATTGGCCGAATTGGCAGACACAATTGGGACGTATGGGATTATACAACCTATTACAGTTTTCCAGGAGGACGATCATTATATTTTAATAACTGGTGAACGCAGGTTAAAAGCTGCTGAAATGGCTGGTTTAGAAACAATTCCGGCTATAATTAGGGATTACAACCCTGAGGAATTTATGGAGATTACCCTGGTGGAGAATTTACAGCGTGAAGACTTAAATCCAATCGAAGAAGCCTTAGCATTCAGGGAACTCATTGAACAATTTAATTTGACACAGGAGAAATTGGCTCAAAGAATAGGTAAGAGTCGCTCGGCTATTACAAATTCCCTAAGGCTTTTGTCCTTAAGTGAGCAAGTACAAGATTTAATCATCAGCGGTAAACTTACTGCAGGGCAGGCCCGGCCCCTTTTGTCCATAAACGATCAAAAAATACAATTTGCTTTAGCATTGGAGATCGTTAATAATAATATGAGTGCAAGGGAAATAGAAAAATTAATAAAAAAATATAAAAGGGAAAATCTACCGGAAAACAAGGATCAGCAAGTGACTAAAAATAAAACACAGGAGCAGTTAATGCTTGCTGAAATGGAAGAGAAGGTTAGAAAAACGTATGGAACCCGTGTCACGATTAAAATGGGTTCCAAGGGTGGTAAAATTGAACTTACTTTTTACAATAATGAGGACCTGGAAAGGCTTTTAGAGCTATTATTAAAAAAAGAAGTTAGTTAATGTTTCACGTGAAACATATTATAATTATTGGAGATATCACATGTTAATAGATAATTATTTTGGGGTTATCGTCAATGTGTTAGCTATCAGTCTGGGAGGATTGATAGGTTTTTTATTAGGAGAGCGTATTTCCCCGAAAATAGAAAAAACAACAATGTCCACACTTGGCCTAGTAGTTACGTTAATAGGGTTGCAAATGGCCCTTGAAACACAAAATACAATTATACTCACGATAAGTCTTGTCCTTGGAGGAATAGTGGGAGAAATATTGAATATAGAAGGCAATTTATTGAGATGGGGGCAAGCTGTTGAAAAAAGGTTTAAAAATAAGAAAGGTAATTTAGCAAATGCTTTTGTTTTTGCTACCCTTTTATATGGTGTAGGAGCCATGGCTATTATGGGTTCTTTAGAAAGTGCTTTGACAGGTAAACATTCAATATTATTTACAAAAGCATTGTTGGATGGTGTTACAGCAGTAGCTTTTGCGGCTACAATGGGCATTGGAATAATTTTATCCTCATTTTCTATTTTATTATATCAAGGAAGCCTTGTTTTTCTGGCCCAGAATATTGCGCCTTATTTAACTGCAGGGGTTACCAGTGAAATGACAGCAGTAGGCGGAGTATTAATAATAACAATCGGCCTTAATATTTTAAAATTAATAAAAATACCGGTCGCTAATTTGTTACCAGCAATTCCCCTAAACATTATTTTAGTGTTATTAATCCTGTAGGGGTAAAAAGGTCACCTGCTCCTACATTTATTCAGCCTTTTGAACTGCTTGTTTTAATTCATTATTGATTACGGGAGCCGGCTTTTACATGGATAGATAAAGTTCACTAATTGATTCACCGTTTGCTATAGAGCTTATCCCCTTTTATAGCCCGGTCCTCGGCTTTTCTCACAAACGGTTACGTTTACAGTAAATGATTACAATAAATAATTATGATAAGTAACTATAACAAACGTAAGTAGTAAATATATGGAGGTTCCTCATTCTCTTTTTTCAGAGATAATTCCTCAAAAACCTACAATAAATTTACACTAACATCGCTTATGATGTTTATTCATTAAATAATCATCTGAAGGCCATTTAACTTGTGATAATGTTTTAAATATTCCCCAGGCAATAAAATGGGCAAGGGGTAAAACAACACTGAGGCGAGTACTTTGCAGGACCATAAATTCCATGAAACCACCTATGTTTACTATTCCGGTAATAAATATATCACCAACTGGGGGAAGTTTTTTTTGAATTGCTGCACCAGGATACAGAGCACCTTTTCCAATTTTAAGAAAACCAATTTCTTTTTCCTTACCAAGGGAGGCATCTATTGCAAGGATAGCTGGAGAGTCATATTTTTTAGTAATGTCATCTAAGTTTTGTTGAAGATTCAAGGCATGTACTGGTTCGAAAAGCGTTCCTCTAATAATCGCATTTTTTGTGCCTAACTTTATTAGATAGCTACCGACTAGCGGTCCCAGGGCATCACCTGTGGAGCGATCACTGCCAATACAAAGTATAACAAGCTGGTTGTGCCCCTCCCTGATCTTTTCAAGCAGGGTCTGCAAAATAGTAACAAATTGAAAAGTTTTTTGCATTTCTCGGGCATCAATAGTAAATACTTGTTTGAGTTTTGGTTTCTGGGGGGCAAGTGCCATAAAAAACTCCTTAATAGTTTTTTAATAGGTTAAATATAGTTTGTCCCAACAGTTGAAAAAATATGTCTTGCTTCCAGGAAGGATTTTAAATATGGGCGGAGAACATAATACTATAAAAATACATAATTTTTTTATAATGGTAATGTAGGTAGTCAAGATGAAAGATGGACAGTGATTTAAATTTTTTGTAACCAAAGAGTAAGGGTAAGTAAAAATAATTTAGGAGGGATTTTTGGAATGAATTTAATCTTAATGGGACCTCCAGGTGCCGGTAAAGGCACACAGGCGGAAAAACTCGTCAAGGATTTTTCCCTAACACATATTTCTACCGGTGATATGTTTAGAAACGCTGTCAAGGAAGGTACCTTGATGGGGAAAAAGGCAAAAGAATATATGGATAAAGGAGCCCTGGTTCCTGATGAAATAGTTATAGGGATTGTAAAGGAAAGGTTAGCAGAACCTGACTGTGCCAATGGAATTTTATTAGACGGTTTTCCCAGAACGCAGGAACAGGCTGAGGCACTGGATGGTGTATTGGAAGAACTAAAAATGAAAATTGATGCGGTAATCAATGTCGACGTGGATGATGAAGAGCTTATTGAGCGTTTAACTGGAAGAAGGGTATGCCGAAATTGTGGTAGTAGTTACCATGTGAAGTTTAATCCCCCCAAGGTACGGAATATTTGTGACCACTGCAGTGGCGAACTATATCAACGAAGCGATGATACTATTGAAACCGTAAAGGAAAGACTTACTATTTATAAGAAACAAACAATGCCAATGATCGAATATTACGAACGGCAAGGTATTTTTGTTGGCGTGAATGGTGCCCGTTCTATAGATGAAGTTTTTGCAGATATTGCTGAAGAGATACAAAAAATCACAAATCAATAACAACATACATCTTCTTTTATTTTGGTGGTAGGGTTCTATCTTTGCCTGTTTAGAGAAATTAGTAACCAAAACCTTAGTAAAATAATCTATGCCAGGCGGGTTGTATTCCCGCCTTATTATTATAAAGAAAGATATTTAAGTTCAAACCCCGAACAGGGTTTAAACCTTGCCCCTACAACCTTCTAAAATATTTTTCCTTATACATATTAATATAGCTTTTTTTAACGAACCACAAAAATAATTGGTTGGTTATGGTTTTTCTGATCTCTGCAGGCATAGGAGTGAGTAAGTTATGTACAAGGTAGGACAGTCCGTTAGGATGAAAAAAAACCATCCTTGTGGAAATGATACCTGGTTGATTTTAAGAGTGGGCATGGATTTCCGCATTAAATGTATAAAATGCGGACGAAGTGTTCTTTTGCCACGGAGTAAATTTGAAAGAAAAGTAAAAGAAATTATTTCGGAGCCAAAGGAATAATCAGGGCTTGTTTTGAAATGGAGTATAAGGTAGGAGGACATAAATTTTATGGGTTTTAAATGTGGGTTAGTAGGGTTACCTAATGTTGGCAAGTCAACTTTGTTCACTGCTCTTTCCAACTTGCCAGTGGAATGTGCAAATTTTCCCTTTCTAACCATTGAACCTAACCTTGGAATAGTCCCTGTGGAGGATGAACGGCTTTTTAAGGTAGCGGAATTAGCCTCTTCTGAAAAGGTGACCCCTGCAACACTTACAATTGTAGATATAGCAGGATTGATAGGTGGCGCCAGCAAAGGCGAGGGGTTAGGCAACCGTTTTTTAGCCCATATCAGGGAAATGGATCTTTTGATACATGTAGTCAGAAGTTTTAAATCGCCGGAAATAATACACCTTCCTGGTGAACCAGAACCATTAAGGGATATTGATATTGTTAATTTAGAATTGATCTTAGCTGATCAAAAAACCTTAGAAAAAAGGTTAGAAAAGATAGAACGTGAAATTAAAGCTGGAAACAAGAATGCCAGAGATGAAAAAGAACTTCTAAATAGGGTGTATGCATACCTTGGCACAGGAAAACTGGTTAGAAGTTTGCCAGTTACAAGAGAGGAAGAGGATATTATCAACAGCTGGCAACTTTTAACGCAAAAGCCTGTAATATACGTGGTGAACTGTGGTGAAGAAGAACTGGCGGTGGACGAAGAAAAAAGGGTTGAAACGATTAAAACCTTTGCGGAAGAAGCCGGGGCACCCGTTATCAGTATTTGTACTACTTTGGAAGCGGAGCTCGTGGATCTGGAGAAAGAAGATAAAAAGTCCTTTTTAGAGGAGTACGGTCTGAAGGAAACAAGTTTGAAAAGGGTGGTCCAAGCAGGCTATCGTTGCCTTGATCTTATAACCTTTTTTACAATTAAGGGTACAGAAGCCCGGGCCTGGGCTGTAAAAAAAGGGACAAAGGCCAAGGAAGGGGCCGGGAAGGTCCACAGTGATATGGAAAGGGGTTTTATTGCAGCAGAGGTAATTCATGTAGATAAATTATTAGAAGTTGGTTCTCTCAGTGCAGCAAAAGAAAACGGTTTGTTAAGATTAGAGGGAAAGGATTATGTTCTAGTTGATGGTGATGTAATTCTGTTTCGTTTTAAAGTTTAGATTTGTTTTCTAAGGTTTGATCATTCTCCAGGGGACATAGCCAAAGATGGGCCAAAGTTTTTCATTTCTTGCACAGCTACCGACAATGTGTTATTATTACTGCTGATTAATCCCTGCTCCCGGAAGGGGGCCGCCAGTCCGAAGGGAGGTGAAAATATGCCTTTGTATGAGGTTATGTTCATAGTCGAACCCACCCTGGAGGGTGAGGAGTTGGAAAAGGCAATTGAAAAAGTTGAAAACCTGATGGTTAAAAATGGTGGGGAAATAATAAATCTGAAGAAAATAGGTAAAAAGAGGCTTGCCTATGAAATTAAAGATTTCAGGGATGGTTTTTATGTCCTCATCAATGTTCAGGCCGAAAGAAAAATGGTAGGTGAACTGGATCATTTTTTTAAAGTAAATGAAGGATACCTGCGACATATAGTTTTCCGTATGGAAGAAAACGAGGATAAAGTGGAGAAGAAAAAAGTCAAAGAAACAGTGGAAATAGACGAAACAAATGATGAGTTGCAAGATGATAAAAAAGAGTAGTGTCTTTAATACTAAACTGAGGAAAACTGGTAAAATGAGGTGAAATGACGTGTTGAACAAGGTAATACTAATAGGCCGTTTAGCCCAGGAGCCTGAACTGAGATATACTGCTACTGAAGGTACGGCTGTAACCAACTTTAACCTGGCGGTAGAGCGTCCTTTTACCAATCAAAAAGGTGAAAAAGAAGCCGACTTTATCAGAATAGTAACCTGGAGAAAGCTGGCCGAAAATTGTTCAACTTATCTTTCAAAAGGAAGTAAGGTCGCCGTAGAGGGTAGACTGCAAATACGTTCTTTTGAAGATCGGGAAGGTATAAGGCGCAATGTGGCGGAAGTTGTTGCTAATAATGTAGTTTTCCTCGATAGCCGTCGAGATACGGGTGGGGACACTACAGCTAATGAAAATTCCTTTGCAAGGGAAGATGTGATTATCAGGGACGAAGATGTCCCTTTTTAAAGACAATGAAACCGAAAGGAGGGTTTAAAGCATCCCCAACTTCTGGGAAGCTATTATATGCGTAGGGATAAACGTAAAGGAAGAAAAAAAATTTGTAGCTTTTGCGTCGACAAGGTCCAATATATTGACTACAAGCAGGGGGATAAATTAAGGCGGTTTATAACTGAACGTGGCAAAATATTGCCCCGGCGTATTTCTGGTAATTGTGCAAGACACCAGCGGCAGCTAACCACGGCAATAAAGAGGGCCAGACAAATAGCGTTGCTGCCCTATAGTTCAGAATAAAATAACAGCGGTAGCTCTTAAGGGGTTGCCGCTTCTTAGTATTAGGTATATTAATTTCCATAGCATTTAAGGC
>JBMNNS010000007.1:0-32769 GCA_050942625.1 Dethiobacteria bacterium | reverse complement strand
GATTTTCCAGCCCCGTCAGGCCCTTCCATACTAATAAACAAACCCTTTGACTTTTTTTTCGCACCAGCCATTCTTATAACCCCACTAAGTAATTGTACTATTGTTGCATTCCGTTAGCTCAATAGCGACCTGGCTATCTATATTGTAACAAATTTTCTTTAAAAACCAAACTGCTCCATTCATTTAACGACAGGAATAAGTTCGAGGAAAGCTACCCCGACACAACCCGGATTTTTTGCAAGGTGTGATCAGCGGCCCCTTGAAAGTACCTTCCCTCTGCTCTTTTCTGCAAAAGAAAGTCACATACCTCTCCCGTAATCCTTTCACCGGGGGAAAGCACAGGAATACCGGGAGGCGAAAGAACAACCATTTCGCTACAAACCTCTCCCGGAGACTTTTCTAAGGAAATAGCCCGGGAAGGGGAATTAAATGCTATTCCCGGGGGCAAACAGAAAGGAGGAAAGGTATAGCCCTCTCCCCCACTTGGGAAGGAGGGGCCTGTCCTAAAAATTGTTGGAGAAAAATCAGAAATAGGGCTGGTGTTTTTCGGGGGATGTTTTAAGTAGGAAAGAAGATGCCGGCTTCTGGCTATTGCCCTCGCCACCAGGGTAGGGGAAATGGAAAGGTTGGAAGGGCCTGTAATCATTAATATGTAACCATGATCCTTTAGTTCAACCTGAAGTTGGTAGTTGCTCCCCATGATAGCCGCCAGGTGCAGCCCCCCGCCCCCGGGAAAAAGTAAGGTGATACGGCAGGGATCCAAAGCAAACCCTTCTTGTTGGACCAATGCCGGGGAAAGGATCTTAAAGCCTCTTTTTTCCAGTTCATGGCGCAAACGTAGCGCCCACCTCCATGACCTTGAAAAAATTTCCTCCCCCCGCAGGGCCGCTTGCCGCCTAGCAAGATCCAATGAAACCATGAGCGGATAGGAAGGGCTACTTGTCTGCAGGGTTTGCAACCAAAACTTAAGAAGTGGGGCGTTTTTTTTATTCCCTAGATGTAAAAAAGCCCCCGGTGTAAGCGCTCCTAGGGTTTTATGGGCACTATGCAGCCAGATATCTGCTTTTGCTGCCGCACTATGGGGAATATATTGCGGATAAAAAGGTAGATGAGCACCATGAGCTTCATCTACAACCAGCATAACACGATATTTGTCGGTAATTTTTTTAATGCCAGGCAGGTCTGCTGCCACACCCCAATAGGAGGGAGAGGTCAGCAAAAGAATTTTAGCGTCCGGATGTTCCCCTAAGGCCTTTTCTACCAAAAGAGGGGATATGTTCAAAGGAAACCCTGTAACCGGCTCTTGTTCCACAGGTAGATAAACCGGCAATGCACCTGCTAGCAGTATCCCGTGTAAAGCGGCCTTATGTGCTATTCTGCTAAGCAGAACCTTATCCCCTGGTTGACAAAAGGCTAGAAACAAAGCAAGCAAGCCTGCCGTTACTCCATTAACAAGAAAAAAGGTTTCTGCTGCCTGAAAGAGGCCAGCAGCAAGTTCCTGGGCCTCCCGTATTGCTTCTAGAGGGAGATGCAAATCGTCAAGACCATCAAGTTCTGTTAAATCCCACCTCATATAAGAACCAAAAACCCTTTTCATCAAAGGCAAAGCACCAGCCCCACCGCCATGAAGGGGGACATGAAAGGACAGCTGTCTTTTCCCTAAAAAATTTTGGACTGCTTTATAAAGGGGGGCTTTTACCTGAAGGGTATAATTTTCTATTTCAAACACCACCACTTCTACATGTTAACCTGAATTAAGGCTTTCTCCCCAGATTTTTTTTATCTTTGAACAATAAAAACTATATTTTTTCCCATCATGGGTATGAACAATATCTTTCTGACAATCACAGCAAATAAAATGCTTTAAAACAATAATGCCAGAATAATTTATTAGATTACAAAAAAAACATTTATTTTTACCAGTAGGCCCCATTTCTTCACCACCATGACCACAGGGTTCTAAGATGTTTCTAATCTATTTTATGCTCTCACAACGAAATAGTTCCCAAAACAATAAAAATGCCCAAAAAAGGGCCGCCAAGGGGGAGGCCCATCAAAAATATTATAATTATTTATTTGAATCAAAATTTTTAAGCATATAATGATAATAATAAGAATAATTGCAATGACGATCCGTTTCTTTAACGCAGGGTATAGTTAGGGGCTTCCTTGGTTATTTGAACATCATGCGGATGGCTCTCCACCAAACCAGCATTGGTGATGCGAATAAACTTTGATTTGGTTTGCAATTCCTTCAAGTTACGCACACCACAATAACCCATACCGGCACGCAATCCGCCCAGCAGTTGAAATACCATATCTGCTACTGTCCCGCGATAAGGGACCCTCCCCTCTATCCCCTCTGCAACAAGCTTTTGTTCGTTCTCCTGAAAATAACGATCCCTGCCACCCTTTTTCATGGCACCTATGGATCCCATGCCACGGTACACTTTATAACTCCTTCCCTGGAATATTTCCAGATCCCCAGGGCTTTCCTCGGTCCCGGCGAAGAGACTGCCAATCATGACTGAATCGGCTCCAGCAGCAATAGCCTTAGTAATATCCCCAGAATATTTTATACCACCATCGGCAATAACGGGAACCCCATAGCTATGAGCTACCATGGCAACCTCATAAACAGCTGTAATCTGGGGAACACCCACACCGGCAATCACACGGGTTGTACAAATAGAGCCGGGTCCCACTCCAACCTTCAAAGCATCGGCCCCTGCAGAGATTAAATCACGGGCTGCCTCTGCGGTAGCAATGTTCCCTGCTATTACATCGGTATCGGGATATTTCTCTTTAATTTTTTGAACCATCTTCAAAACTGGCTCACTATGGCCATGGGCTGTATCTACCACGATCGCATCAACACCAGCATCTATTAATGCAGCTACCCTGGACATGCTATCTTTTTCGATACCAACAGCAGCAGCGGCCAACAGTCTTCCTTTACTGTCTTTGGCAGCCAAAGGGTAGGCAATTGTTTTTTCAATATCCTTAATGGTAATAAGCCCTTTGAGCATAAATTGATCGTCCACAATAGGCAGTTTTTCAATTTTATGCTGTGCCAAAATTTCCTGGGCCTCCTCAAGGGTGGTTCCTTCAGGGGCAGTAACCAGATTATCCTTTGTCATTACATCCTCGATCAAACGGCTGTAATCCCTTTCAAAGCGGACATCCCGGTTAGTGATGATTCCTACCAGCTTACCCTGCACAGTAACAGGCACCCCGGAAATACGGTAACGTTCCATTAAAGCAGCAGCGTCGTTGATAGTATGCTGGGGAGAAAGATGGAACGGATTTGTGATAACCCCATGCTCGGAACGCTTTACCCTGTCTACCTCGTCAGCCTGCCGCTCGATGGGGATATTGCGATGGATAACACCTACACCACCCTCCCTGGCCAGGGCAATAGCCATACGGGACTCGGTGACGGTATCCATTCCAGCACTTATAATAGGTACTGTTAATTTGATATTTTTAGTCAGCTTTGTACTTACGTCTACATCCCGGGGCATGACTTTGGCACGGGCTGGTACCAATAAAACATCGTCAAAGGTTATCCCTTCGTTCTTCCAACGATCCTCCACTAAAACCACCTCCTTGCCTTTAATTTATTCCGCATACAATTTAAACAATCATAGCAGATAAAAAGGTTACATGTCAACTTTTGAAAAGTTGCAAAAAACCGGAAACTTGGAGCGAGTTTCTAGAGCACAGTAACCCCCCAATAAAAAAAATTGGGAGGTTACCAGTCCCAAAAAGCCTGGTAGCGCTCCCAATTCTTTGAAAAAAGCTTAAGTTTGGCTTTAAAGCGGTTTCATAAACATTTGTACAAACATTTTACCATAATTGCCACCATCGACTATTCCAATCCCAACATGCGTATAATTCGGATTGAGGATGTTGGCCCGGTGTCCGGGGCTGTTCATCAGAGAGGTATGTGCCCTGTTAACTGTTGGTGAACCGGCCAGGTTTTCGCCGGCATAACTGTACCTTATACCAGCCGCCTTCATCATTTCAAAGGGAGAACCATAAGTAGGTGAGGTATGTGAAAAATAACCATACCTGATCATGTCCTGGGCCTTCAAACGGGCCAGCTCTGTAAGTTCACGATGTACTTTAAGAGGGCTTAGCCCATTATTAGCTCTTTCCTGGTTAACCAATTGCAGCATTAAGGACTCATCCTGGGTTAGCTGAAAGGATGCACCTGGCTCTTCTGGCGGCTGTATCGGCCCGGGTTCTGGATCTGGTTTTGGCTGCTCCGGTTTGGGCTCAGGTTTCGGATCGGGTCCAGGCACCGGAGGCTTGGGTTTTGGAGCATGGCCAGGTGAAAATAATTTCTCCAAACGGGGTAATAATTCTTGCACAAGTTCGTTTGTTATTCTTTCTATTGTCTCTGCTGGATACCATGGGCCTAACTGCTGCTTGACCTGCCTGTAAATTTGGTCATAAAGTTGTTCAGCAAGAGGTAATTTTGTCTCTTGTTTTAGGGAAGTAAAACCAGTTTTTAAATTGTAGCAAACAGCATTTCCAGCCTCTGCCAGACCCGACAGGGGCAAAAAAACGAGGGAGAACACCAACAACAATCCCAGAATTAAACGAAAACTTCTTTTCATTTTAAACCTCCTCTAAATTTACAATGCTTACAGCTTTTGTTATTATTATAAAACGTTAACATTCTTTTGCCAACTTGCCTTACGTCCAACAGGTGCTTTTATACTTTCGTTATTCCATAATCTGATAATGAAGGAATGCCTGTCCAAAAATTATTAAGATATTTTAACATTTTAAAAAGCCTTACCATAAATAGGAAAAGATCCACCGGCTTACTGCCTGTGGATCTTTATTCTTTACGATATTTACGAAGGTATATTGATTTTATCGCCGGGGAAGATGAGGTTTGGATCCTTAATCTGAGGATTGGCAGCAATAAGAGCCTTCAGAGTCACTCCAAACCGCTGGGCAATTAAAAACATTGTATCGCCAGATTGCACAGTATACACTTTCCCAGGAGGCGGAGCAGGTCCGGGGATATTAATAACATCCCCTGGGAAAATAAGGTTTGGATCCTTAATCTGAGGATTGGCAGCAATAAGAGCGTCCAGGGTCACTCCAAACCGCTGGGCAATTAAAAACATTGTATCGCCCTTTTGGACTATATATTTTTTAACAGGCGGTTTTGGTAACTCCTCCGGCTTCGGTGGCCTTGGTGGCTTCGGCGGTCCGGGGCGTGCTCCCTTAATATCTACTACTACCTCAAGCTGTACCGTGCGGGTAACTTTCACAAAAACTTCAATCACGGCAGACTGTTCCAATTTCTTCCCTTGATCGTCAAGTAAGCGGTGCATAATATCGCCTATGATGCGGGCTCTTACCAGAACATTCATGTCGGGAAGGGTACCCGGTGCATTTTTTACAATGCGGAAAGGTATGTCTTCCCTGGTGTGCCGCACCAGGTTGGTCTTATCCACAAAGAAGATCTGCTTATGCAGCGTACCCCGTACCAACACCTGATCCTTCCTGGGTTCCGCCTCCAGATTAACAACTTCACCCAAAATTTCAACGATCTTAATTGCCTCTACAGGCAACTTGACCGTTTCCCGGATCGTTTCCCGCTGCAATACATCTACCACCACGCTCTCAACCTTCAAGAGCTTCTTGACGGCTTCAATTCCCTTTCCAATGACATCTACCACAACTTCGATCTGCAGCGTCTCCGTAACTTTCACAAAAGCCTCAACGATTACAGTCTGACGCAGCCTTGAGCTGGGGGGATCGATCAATTCAAAATCATCTAAAATGACATTGACATTAACTTGAACATCATGCCCATTTTTAGCACCAGGGATATCTACTGTTTTGGTAAAGGGAATATCCTCGGAGGCATGGCGAACCAGATCCCCCTCGTCAACCAGGAAGATCTGCTTGTGGATTACACCCCGCACTATGACAGTATCTTCCCGCACCTCTGCGGTAACATCACGTACCGTAGGCAAAATTCTAAAAATCTTTTTTGCCGTAATAGGCAATGTTACCGTTCGGGTAATAGCCTCTCGTAGTGTATCTTCACCTACAACATGATCCACTTTGAGCAGTTCTTTTTTAACCTTTATATCTTTGTTTTTGACATCGACTACCACTTCAATCTGTTCTGTAACAGTTACCTTTACAAAAATCTCTAAAATGACGGTTTGACGTACGGTATCCGGGCCGATAAGCTCCGTGTCTACCGTTAATATTCTAACCTTTACCAGTGCATTCATTTCCGGTAGAGCATTCTTAACATCTATAAAAGCCCTGAAAGGAACTTCTTCGGGTACATGGCGGACGAGGTCTCCCTTATCTACAACAAAAAGCTGCTTATCGATTACTCCGGTAACCAGCACTCCTCCTTCACGTACTTCCGTTTCTATACCGGTTACATTTGCGATTACTTCAAATATTTTTTCAACTTTAAAGGGCAGTACTATCTCAGCTTCTACAGATTCTCTCACAGTAGTTTCGCCTATGACACGTTCAACTTTCAGCAAACGTCTTTCAATTTTAAGTCCTGACAACATTTTCTATGTTCCCTCCTTTCTAATTTACTTTTTAATGAATCACTATAATATTTATACAGTGGGCCCCTGTAATATTACAGGGGCTTCCAAAAATAGAAACTTAACAGCCTAATTTTCTACCTTTCTCTTTTTATTGATGGTTTTTTGGTTTTGACGGCCTATTTGGTTTATCCTGCTTAGGTGGTTTTGGCGGTGGGGTTGCAATGGGCAATTTTCTTTCGACATCTACCACAACTTCTAACTGTACCATCTTTGTTACCTTGGCAAAAATCTCAATTACAGCAGTTTGTTCAATTTTCATTCCTTGCCTGTCAATGATCCTATGGCGAATATCACCAATGATCTTAGCACGTACCTGCACCTTCATGCCGCGGCGGGCCCCGGGGGCGTCCTTAACAAAACGGAAAGGAATGTCTTCTCTTGTATGACGTACCAGGTCTCCGGGGTCAACAAAAAAGATTTGTTTATGCAAAACTCCCCGAACCAGGATCTGATCATGCATAGCTTCTGCCTCAAGATCAACGATATCCCCAATGATTTCAAAGATTTTTATTGCCTGAACAGGCAGTTTCACAGTGTTTTTCAGCATTTCCTGCTTTAGCACATCTACAACAACGCTATCAACCTTCAAAAGTTTTTTGGTAACAAGAATATGCCGGCCTTCTACATCAACAACCACATCAATCTGTATCGTCTCTGTAACCTTGACAAAAGCCTCAATGATCAAAGTTTGGCGCAATTCCTTGCTTGGAGGATGTACTATTTCAAAATCCTCCAAGAATACTTTTACCTTGGAATGGACATGCATTCCCGACCTGGCTCCCGGAATATCTACCGTCCTTGTAAAAGGAACTTCCTCAGATACATGGCGAACTAATTCACCCTCGTCAACAATAAAAATCTGCTTATGGATAGTACCACGTACTATAACCGTATCCGTTCGTATTTCAGTCGTTACATTACGCACAGAAGGTTGAATACGAAAAACTTTTTTTGCGGTGATGGGTAAGGTCACTGTAGGGGAAATTGAAAACCTTTCTGTGTCTTCTCCAACAACACTTTCCACTTTCAGACGTTCCTTGCTGACAATAATGTCCCTGTCACTGACATCTACCACAACTTCAATTTGTTGTGCTTCGGTCACCTTCACAAATATTTCCAAAATAACAGATTGATGCACAGTATCAGAATTGGTAAAGTCAGTGTCAATGGAGATGATCTTAATGTCAACATGAACGTTCATACTGGGTTTAGCACCCTCAATATCAACCATTACCCGGAAGGGAACATCTTCAGGGATATGATGTACCAGATCGCCCCTATCAACCACGAAAAGTTGCTTATGAATTGTGCCGCTGATTTCCACGGTTCCTGAATTTACTTCCGCTTCTACATCAATAACATCGGCAATTACATCAAATATCTTCTGCACTTTAAAAGGTAGCTCAAGATCGGCCTCAATAGTTCTTCTGACTGTATCCTCTCCAATTACACGCTCAACCCTGAGCAGTTTTTTTTCAACCATTAATCCTTTTGACATTGTTTTACCTCCTTTCTATAATTAGGATCAATATAATATATACATTTATTTCTTGTAGTGTTACAGAAAATGAAAAATAATAAAATAACAAAAACCTATAATGAAGGTCTTTATTTTTCCGCTATAAAAGGAAAAAGCCTTTTAGTGTAGAAAATTACTTAAGAATGATGATTTAAGTGAGGGTGTTCATGCATAAAACAGTTGCGCTTGTACCAGCTTACAATGAAGGACCCCGTTTAGGGGCCGTGTTAGAAATAATTCTTTCCAGTCCACTGGTGGATGAGACGATCGTGATCGATGACGGCTCTGAAGACAACACTTCGCATGTTGCCGCACAGTTCCCGGTCAAAATACTGAGCTGGAAAGAAAACAGGGGCAAGGGCGCTGCTTTACAGGCGGGTCTCGATGAGGCAGATGATGCGGAAACCTTTCTTTTCCTGGATGCAGATCTCGTTAATTTGGGCCATGAGCATCTTGAAGCACTCTTGACCCCCCTGGCCAGGGTAGAAGAAGCCTCCATGACTATCGGTGTTTTTCGTGCCGGACATAAGAAAAGCGTTAATTTAGCACAGAACTATTTTTCTATCCTTAATGGTCAACGGGCTTTAAAAAGGGAATTTGTGAATATATTGCCAGACCTTAGCTGGTCCCGCTTCGGCGTCGAAATACTATTAACAAAATATGCCAAGCTTGCTGGGAAAACCGTTTTATATCCGGAGTTGCATGGAATTACCCATGTTACTAAAGAAGAAAAACTTGGCTTTGGAGCAGGGTTTGCTTATCGTTTGCAAATGTATCGGGAATGTTTATATTCCTTATTTAATTATAAAAAAATGATCTGCCGCTACCCGGGGAAAGTGCCGCAGAACATATTAAAGAAAATTTGATGAACAAAATTAGTGTAGGGATAGACAGCCCTGTCTACAACCTTACACAGGGAATTATTGTTATTTTAAAGGGTAGACAGGATCGTCCACCCAAACCAAAGGCAATACAAGGATACAGGTAAGTATTAATATAGTTTATTATAATGTTTTTTGTTGTTACCATAATTTAGTTACAGGGCTTTCCAGGTTCAAGCAAGCCTTTTTCATTATAAATTGCAAAACCATGCTCTTGTAGCAAGGCTGCAGTTACGCCGAGACCGGAAATTTTTTCTCCACTAAAAGAACCATCATAAATATAGCTGCAGCCACAGGAGGGGCTGCCATCTTTTAGAAAAGCTCCCTTAATACCATAAAGAAGTGCAATATAAAGCGTTTCCCTGGCTCCTTTTAAATAAAAATCCGTTACATCCTTGCCTTTGCAGTCAGTTACCCGGGCTTTTCCAGTTAGCACCTCTTTTCCCCCCCCGCCAATTATTTCTGCAGGCAAACGGGGTGTAGAAAGCCCCCCCAGCTGTTCGGGGCAAACAGGTATAAGCATATTTAACGGTAAAACAGGGGACCCTGGAAGCAATTTTGCTTTACCGTCATACCTTGTCTTTATACCCAAAAGGCAGGCACTAACCAGGTACATTTGTAGCCCTCATTTCAAATTTTTTAAAGTAACAGTATAACGGAAGGGAGATAATGTTATGGAAATAAAGAATGATGAAAGGGAAAAATTTAACCTGGGTGTAACCTTAGAAAAAGCTGTTCAAAAGCTTTCGCAAGCCGATCCACGACTAGTCTGTCTTAACAGTGGAGTTATCTACAACAGGGAACAGGATAGCTATATACTACCCTATTTGAACAGAAAGTATATTGTAAACCACAGTAGCGGAGAAGCAAAGCCCCTCCAAAATGATGGCAACAAGATATCGATTTACCAGCAAATACTTTTTTTGCACTATTTGGCATCCGCTGATGGAACACCTTTAACCGGAGAATGGATTACATTTAAAGAACTTCCTGGGGGCCAAATCTATATTAATCCCTATCAGAATAGAACGATTAAACCATTATTAAAATACTTTGGACATAAACAAGAAAAATTTAGGAATATAGCTTTATCCCTGGGTGGCCAACCTTCCCCGTTTGGTGATCATTCCGTAATTTTGTACCCCTTCCCCAGGGTTCCGATCGTTTACGTGCTTTGGGAAGGGGATCAAGAATTTCCGCCCTCAGCTAATATACTTTATGACGCTGCGGCCACCAATTACCTGCCAACGGAAGATTACGCTCTTTTGCCCGGCCTCATTATCTGGGAAATGGCCGCCCTTTTATAAGGGCGGCCATTGACCGCCAGCCCATACCGTCCACCAATCGGATCCCTATTACGGGCGACCACGAGTCATCCCTGGGCATTTGGTTTATGTCCTTTGCCTCCTGTTTCTTGCTTCTTGGTCTTTTGCCCCTTATTTCCTGCACAGCCTCAATCCAAAACCATGTTCCAGTCTGGTGCAACCGGTTCGGACAATTCCATATGGCCGGCAAGGGTCTCAAGTTCCTTACCTTCGATCAGAAACTTGACTTTTTCCAAGCCAGGAAGACCAGTAAGGGTATTCACAATGGAATAAACGGTTAAAAGTTCACCGGTTGAACCCCCTGAATGCTTGGACCTTAGTTCCTCTGAAAAGTCCACAGTTGCGATCCCCTCTTCAACAGTAATGCTCACAACCCTTACACCCTGTGGAATGGTCCGCTCCAGTTCTGGGGAAACAGGGCCTTTTAACAACTCTTCCAAAACAAACAACGCAATATTTTCCTCATCATCAAAAACTATTTCCCTCTCTTCCTTAACCAGGCCATTTGCCCCAGCATCTGCAAAATATAAAGCAACTACCTCCCCGGTTTGTCCCCCTTCCGTTTCCTGAGAAACTTCCCCTGGGGAGGGCTGGGAAGGTGAAGGGTTTTTATCCAATACACAACCAACAGCTAATAGGGTAACAAAAGCCAGCAAGAAAACTCCAACTTGCAATTTTTTTTGAATGTTCATGCTTTATCGCTCCTTCTTTTCACTGACATCAGGGTTGGGCTCCATGACCCAAATTTCAGTACTTTCTGGTAACTCCTCTGCCTTAAGACTGAGGGGCTTGCTCCCAACCTCTTTAACATTTTCCAACCCTTTAGTAAATTCATCCAACCCTGCCAGAGGCCAATTTCTTGTCGCCTTTGATTGATAATGCATAGGAATGACAACATTGGGCTTTACCTGCTCTATAATCTCTTTGGCCCTCTGGGCGTCAATAGTGTAATGGCCCCCAATAGGAATAAGTAAAATATTCACCGGGAGCAATTTTTCAAGGTCACTTTCACTTAGTGAATGTCCCAGGTCCCCAAGATGGACCAGGCGAAGGTTTGGAATGTCAAAAATGAAAGCGCTATTGCGGCCCCTTAGTTTCCCGGAGGATCCGTCATGGTAGGTGGGCAGATTGGTAATAGTAACATCCCCAGCGGAATAGGAAACATCCTCCCAACCCAGGCCATCCGAAGTTAGCCCCTTTAAAACCTTTGCCCCAGGGGCAGCGGAAACATAGTTGTGATCCATATGTTCATGGCTGGTGGTAACCACATCTGCCCCTAATCGAAGCGATCCATAACCCACATCTGGTGAATATGGATCCATGAGAATGCTAAATTCATCTACCTGGAGCAAAAAGGAAGAATGCCCAAGGTACTGCAGCAGCACCTCTTTTTCAAAAACCCCTTCTGTACCAGGCATTTGTTCCTTCCCTATCAATCCCTCATCAACCTCCTCTTCCAGGCAAGATCCCTCTTCCACCTCTTGCGTCCTCCTTTCAGCAATAAGGCGGCAACCTGCCCAAACTGTTGCTATTAAGACCACAATTAACAACCAGGTGACTTTTTTCCCGCCCATAATCATCTGTCTCCCCTCAGGCCAACAAAATAGGCCCACAATTTTTATGGCCGGCTTTAGGCCTCCTCTACTAATTTATGAACAGAAATATAAATCATGTCAATTTTAATATTTAATTGAAGATACTGCTGCAAAAAGCCATAGCCGACAGTATGTTTGGACAGAAGGCCGCATGTCCAACTTTATTAAAGCTAAAATTAACCATATTATTCGTGGAATTATTGGACAGGGTCGTCCACCCCTACCAAAGGCAATAATTAGGATATAAGTCTTTGACATTAGTTTTTAAAAGGTTAAATTTAGGATACACAAACCGGTATCAATTTCCTTTTCAATCCCAAACCCCATTTTTTTAAACAGGTGAAAAAAAACCGCAGCGTTCAGATAATGAGTCTCGCCCCTGAAACCTGATAACCCTTGTTTTTTAGCAATAAAGGTCAAATGAGAAAGTATTTCTGTTCCAATACCCTTGTTTTGGTAATCATCCCTGACCACCATCGCAATTTCAGCAGTAAGTGTTCCTTCAATAATTCCATACTGACCCACGCCAAGAATAATTTCTTTTCCTTTACATTCCTTTACAGCCAAAATCACCATTTCTTTCGTATAGTCTATCACTACAAAATAATCCTGCAAAATCCTGTGTGGTATATCCCTTCTCTTTGAAAAAAAACGTTTATACATGCTTTTATCAGATAGCGCATAGAAAAAATCTTTTAATAGCGGCTCATCACTAATCTTCACTGGCCTTAAAAGAAGGCGCAGACCGCTTTTAGTTGTTTTGTATGTCTCCAAATCTTCAGGGTATTCACCTCTTGTTCCAGGAATAAACCTCTGGTCCATATAAATAAGGGACTGCTTTTTGGCCTTGGCAATAAGCCAGGGCCTAAATTTGGGATGAGCTATGGAAATGAGTGACATTGCCCTTTCCCTAATATTTTTTCCATACAGATAGGCTATCCCATATTCAGTAATGACATAATGAACATCGCTCCTTAAAAGGGTAACGCCAGCCCCTTCTTGTAGAAAAGGGACAATTCTAGATACTTCGCCATTTGTAGTAGTTGAGGGCAAAACCACTATGGTTTTACCTCCTGGGGACAAAACTGCGCCCCTCATGAAATCGGCCAGGCCACCAACACCACCATAAAAAGTTTTCCCAAGGGATTCGGCAGTTGCCTGCCCTGTAAGATCAATTTCCAGGACACTGTTGATCGCAACCATATTTCGATGTTGGGCAATTACAAGGGGGTTGTTTGTATAATCAATGGTCCTGAATTCCACTCCCGGATTGTTGTGAAGATAAGCATACGTTTCCCTCTTACCCATACAGAAGGCAGCAACTGTTTTACCACGATTAATTTCCTTTTTGGAATTGTCAACAATCCCCCTTCGCATCAAATCCACAATGCCGTCGCTGAGCAGTTCTGTATGAACCCCAAGATTTTTTTTGGCATAAAGGCCGGTCAAAATGGCATTGGGGATGTAGCCGTATCCAACCTGGATCGTGTCACCATCCTCAACCACGCGAGCCAGGTACCCCCCCAGGCGTTCCACAATCTTACCTGCATTTTTTCTGGGGTACTCCAAAAGTGGTTCATTATAAGGGATAATATAGTCCACATTTTCAATATGCAGGAAGGAATCCCCATGGACGCGCGGCATCTGTGGGTTCACCTGAGCAATAACCAACGAAGCATTTTCCACTGCTACCTTCACAATATCAACGCTAATACCCAGGCTTAAATAGCCATGTTCATCCGGCAGCGAAGTTTGAATAAGGGCTACATCCACTGGTACTACCTTGCGGTTAAATAAACGGGGTACTTCTGAAAGTGATATTGGCGTATAATCAGCTTTGCATTCATTAACAGCATTACGGGTGTTTTCTCCAATAAAAAAGGAGTTATGACGGAAATTGGACTTAAATTTTTCATCTGTGTAAGGAGCTACCCCCAGGGACCAAACCTGAATTACTTCTGCATCGTAAAAAGCCTTGGGGTGAGATTTTACATAGTTAATAAGGGCTTTAACAAGATATTGTGGTTCCCCGCAGCCTGTACCAATAAAAAGACGATCCCCAGCATGAATATTGCTAAATATGGCCTTTTCTGAAGCAAACTTATGGGGGTATTTCTCTTTGAGAGCTCGTAATTTTTCGCTTTCTGCAAATGCATCCATCTTTAAAATTGCCCCCCATAAAATTAATAAATATTATGTAATTTCTCGGGGTTAACCAAGTATAAGCATTATATTTTTTTGGGCAACCGGGTACCAATATTTATAAGATCTTTTGATTTTAGCCAGGTCTTTAACATCAATCTTTATCAATCTTTCATCCCTGTTGCTCTTTTCAGGGCAGTGTGATAGAATGAACGAAATTGAAAATGCAGCCTGAACAGGTGTCATGGTGTCATGAAAGATGTCACTATTAAAAGGGAAGTAGGTGCAATTCCTACGCGGTCGCGCCACTGTTACCCCTTAGCTTCTTTCAATACCACTCCAAAGTAACTCTAAATGGGGGAAGGGAAAGAAATAGCCATGAAGGGGAGCCAGGAAACCTGCCTGTTCAGATTAACGTGCTGGCCTTCGCGAACAAGGAGGTGCGTGAAATGTTACTTGTAGCTTTCCCGCCCTAAAAATGCCGGGATTTTTTTCTTTCTTGCCCTTTGCCAATCTCCCTGAACTACCTATAAACATTTTAACCGATCAGGGGCTAAACTACAATATTAAAAAGGAGTAAGTAAATTGGACAAAACAATTGCTAAAAAAATTAAATTGGGTTTTTATGCTATAACCTTGACTATTTTTCTAACCGGCATTTTTTTTGTGGCAAGTTGTTCGCCAAGCCCGGTACAGGAAGGTGTCCTGGACCCCAGTGATCACCTCCAAAAGGAATCCCCCTCCAACCTTTTTCCTGTAGAGGTTGAAGATTACCTGAACAAAAAAATCACCATTAACACTCCCCCGGAAACAATTATTTCCCTGGTACCTGCCCATACTGAAATATTATTTGCCCTTGGGCTGGGGGAAAACCTGATAGGAGTTACAGACTACTGCGATTACCCCCCTGAAGCTCTAGATATTGAAAAAATTGGCGGCTTTTCAGACCCCAGCCTGGAAAAAATAATTTCCCTGAACCCCGACCTCGTTATAGGTAACATCCTGAATTTTGGTACCCTTGAGGCACTTAACCAGGCCGGCATCCCAGCCTTAGCTTTTGAACCACATAGTTTTGCCCAAATTTTTGCCGATATTAAAACTATAGGGGCTGTAACCGGCAAAAGTAAGGAAGCTGAAGAACTCTCTGCAGCAATTAAAAAAGATTATGAGGAGATCAAAGCTAAAATAGCTACAATACCTGTAGAAGAAAGGCCCAGTGTATTTTTTGAAATCTGGCATGATCCGCTTACTACCGTGGGACCTGACACCTTTCTTTATGAAATATTGGAAATAGCTGCCGGCAAAGTTGTCAGCAGCCCTGGGGGGGATAGATATCCCCTTTTTAGCCTGGAAAAACTGATTGAAGAAGACCCCGACTTTTATTTTGCAACTGCTGGCAGCATGAGTGACTTTACAGATCTGCAAAAGAGACCAGGGTGGGAGGTGTTATCAGCTGTAAAAAACAATAAAGTTCATATTATCAGCGATGAAAACATTATTTACCGGGGAGGCCCACGTATAATTGAGGGCCTTAAAGAAATAACCGGGGTACTTTACCCCGACCTTTTCGGAAAGGAATAAAATTATGAAACTAACTTTGGTTACCGGGGGAGCCCGCAGCGGTAAAAGCAGTTTTGCCCAGAGGCTTGCCAGTGAAAAGGCTATAAATGGCCAGAAGGCAGGAATCGTTTATTTAGCCACTGCACTTGTCGGTGATGAAGAAATGCAGCGCCGGGTTAATCTCCACCGGCAATCCCGTCCTCGTGACTGGAAAACGATCGAGGAACCTTATGACCTGGCAGCTGCAGTAGAATTAATACCCGACAACCATCTTTTATTGGTTGACTGTGTGACCTTCTGGATTACAAATATGCTTTTTGAGTATCTAGGGGAGGGAAAAAGCTCCTTTAATGAACGGCAAAGCTGTTGGGATACTGCATCCCCCAGTATTTTAGGCCAAAACCCTCTCCAAAACCAGGAAGATGCGTTGGAAAAATATGTTCTGGAGAAAACAGAACTTTTTATTAAGGCATTAAACCAAAGAAACCTCACCGGCATTCTGGTTAGCAATGAAGTTGGCTGGGGCATTGTCCCTGAACACTACCTGGGAAGGGTATTTCGGGATCTGGCCGGGAGGGTAAACCAAAAAATTGCTTCCCAGGCCACTGAGGTTTATCTTGTTGCAACAGGCATACCTTTAAAAATTAAAGGGTAAATATACAAATATTACCTCCTCAATTTTTATATTTGATTTGTTATAATAGAATTATCCAGTTTCACATTCATGGATTTTTCTGAAACAAAACGTGGAGGTAAAATAAATGGATCCCTTTACCCATGCCATTGTTGGCCTGGGAATAGCAGCCCTTTCCGGGCAAAATATAACTCCCTACAACCCCATCTATTGTGCTACAGTTTTTGGGGCCTTAGCTCCTGATCTTGATGTCATCGTCAAGTTAAAAGGTAACATCCCTTTTATTAAACACCACCGGGGCCCTTCCCATTCCTTAAGTGGTTTATTATTTTTTTCTGCCCTGGTGGCAGGAATAATTTTTCTGGATTTTGGCGGGGAGCTCCTCTCCTATTTTTTTTGGGCCCTGGCTGGAACGCTCTCACACGGTTTTCTGGACTTCTTAAACTCTTATGGTGCAGAACTTTGGTGGCCTTTCTCCCATAAGCGCTCTGCCGGCAACTTGCTAACATTTATCGATCCTGCTCTTCTCTTTATTTTTATACCAGTATTTTTTGCCTATAAAAGTCCCCAAAACGCTGCCGTAATTGCCCTTTTATTGGTAATGTTGTACCTGCTGTTGCGTTATAAAATGCGGCTTAGTGCAAAACTATTTTTGCAAAAAAAATATAATGTTTTTTCTCCAAAGGAACGCCTGACTGTATTGCCGGCTTTAAAGGGGTTAGCAAAATGGGATTTTCTCATTGAACGACCACATGAAATTATTCATGGAACACTGGATCCTCTTGAAAACAAAATCTGTAATAATACCATAATGGAGAGGAAACCCCCAACCCCCCTGACCCTCAAGGCCCTGCAAAGTGCGCCCGGTTCCCTTTTACGCCAACTTACTTCCTACTATCATATTATCCAGTGGGAAGAAAAGGGGAAACATTTTATAAAGCTGCTGGACCTCCGTTTCAAAAATAAAAGTGATTTCTTTTACAAAGTAAAACTTATTTATAACAAACAACAGCTTTTAGAAGAAGCTTATTTTTACCACCTTAGTGAAATCATCCCTTTGAATGCGGGAAGTTGGAAGGTTGGGAGGATGGAAAGTAGGAAAGTAAATAGTGGGTAGTGGGCGCCTTGCTTACTTTCATTCCTGCTTTCTGCCCTTACTACGTCTGCACAATAGGACCACAAGAAGGGCTATTCCAGCATAAAAAAGGAGCTTTAGAATTAAAAAGGGGATCAAAATAGCCAGGATAAAGAAAAATAAGGGAACCAACAACAATAGAAAATAGGAGGAAACCTTTATAGATTTGGGCCAAAAAATAATGAGCAGCACAACGATCAGGGTAAGAAACAAATCCAGGGCTTTCACCTACCATCCCATAAAAAAATCTTTTGTTATTTTCCTGCGACCCCTTTTTCGGCGTTAACATTCTTTCCAAAAAATATTATCCCATTGACATAGAAAACTGTCAAACTTCTTTATTTCGATAAGCCTGAAATCTTCTTACTGCTTGACAAAAATGCCCTTTAGAAATATATTTATTGTTGGCGGGCAGCCAAAAATCACCCTACAGTAAATGTCCTTTGGCTTGCATATCCCGACCGATGGATTGTCTGCATTACATTAGCGAACAATTAATTTGTATAAATGAAAGGAGCCCAGGGGGTTCCGCTAAGCTAGTGGAATGCAGACAAAAACATTATTAACAAGGAGAAACAGGCTTATTCTTGTTCTAGCCTGGCAAATAAAAATGCTAGAAAACAAAAACATCGCTACTCTTGACTTGATGCCCTTTACTAACCCCCAGTCGGTGGCAATAATCGGGGCCTCCGCTGATTTTCGCAAACCAAATGGTGTGCCCCTTTTTATGCTTTTACAACGTGGCTTTACAGGAAAAATTTACCCCGTTAACCCAAACTATGATCAAATAGAGGGAATAACCTGTTACCCTGATCTTCTTCAAATACCGGGAACTATTGATCTTGCAGTTGTTGCTGTCCGTGCTGCCCAAACCCTGCCTGTCTTACAACAATGTGTCCAAAAAAAGGTAAAAGGGGTAGTTATTTTAACTTCCGGCTTTGCAGAAATAGGCGCGGAGGGAAATAACCTGCAGGAGGAAATTGAGCGGCTGTCCTACGAAACTGGAATGCACATCATTGGCCCCAATTGTGTCGGTGTTATAAGCCTTCCACATAATTTATGGGCTGCTTTTGCCCCGGCCCACCTTTATGAAAACGATTATTATAAAAAAAGGTTTAACATTATTTCGCAAAGTGGTTTTTTTGGTGTTTCAATGTACCAGATGGCTTCCAGGGAAGGGCTTCTTTTTAACAAATTTTATAGCGTCGGCAATGAAGCAGATTTGGGGTTGCCCCACCTCCTTGAAGGCCTGCTGAATAGTGAAGATCCCAACACTGATAACATAGCCTGCTACATAGAAGGCATTAAAGACAGGGATGGGCTTTTGTTTAAACGTGCTGCAGAAAAAGCCTTACAAAAAAATAAGATTATCTCTGTCATAAAGGTGGGCCAAACCGAAGCAGGTGCCAGGGCTGCCACTTCCCATACTGCAGCCCTGACAGGGACGGATCAGGTTTATAATTCTTTTTTTAAACAAAAAGGTATTATACGTGTTCCAGGGCCCGAACAACTGCTACCCCTTGTAACAATTATAGCCACAGGAAGACTACCAAAAGATAATAGGGTGGCTATTATTTCCGACTCTGGGGGGGGCGGGGTCCTCATGGCTGATAAATGCCAGTTGTATGGGCTGGAGTTAGCCGAACTTTTGCCTGAAACAAACAGAAAATTACAGGAGTTCCTTCCTTTTTTTGCTTCTCCAGTCAATCCCATCGATATTACCTCCCAGATAATGGTAGAAAGGGACCTGGCTTATAAATGCCTTTCTGTCGTAGAACAGGACCCAAACGTGGATATAATTATAGTTAGTTTTAATTGTAAATCCGAAGGCGGGGATCTAATTACTAAGGGTATTATTGAACATTACCAACAGAGCAAAAAACCCCTCCTTGCTGTTTTTTGGCCCTTAGGTGATGAAAAAATAGCACTGCAGCATATTGAAAAAGTCAAAGCCTGCGGCATCCCTGTATTCAAGGAAATGGATGACTTTATTTATGCTTTAGCTGCACTGACAAAAAGAATGGCAAAAGCAAAACGTTATGAAAAGCCGCTTCTTTTTACCTCCGGCCTGGAACAAGAAAAAGCACTGGGCCTTTACCATGAATACCGCAAGTTTACTGTAGAGCACAATAAGGACAATAACCAGGCCGAAGAAAATACCCTTCTACCAATGAGCGAATATCAAATGAAACGGATTCTTTCCTGCTACGGCATACCCGTTTGTCCGGAAAAAATGATATATTCGGAAAAAGAAGCGCTAAACGAGGCCGACAAAATGGGATATCCCCTTGCTTTAAAAGTAGTTTCGCCTGCTATTGCCCATAAAACAGAGGTAGGGGGGGTATTTCTCCACATAAATAGCAAGGAGGCCATTAAGGAAGCATTTCAATCCCTCAGGAAACATTTAGATGTCATTACCCCTGAATCCCCTGCTGCAGGTCTCCTGCTCCAAAGAATGCTTCCCCCTGCGGTAGAGGTAATTATCGGTATGAAGCGGGATCCTGTTTTTGGCCCCGTTATTATTTGCGGGCTGGGGGGTGTATTTGTAGAAGTTTTAAATGATATTTCCATGCGCATTGCCCCGCTTTCCCGACAGGATGCAGAAGAAATGCTGGGGGAATTAAAAGGCCATAAAATTCTTGATGGTGTGCGGGGGAGGAATGCTGCAGATAAAGAGGCTATCATAGATATTCTGCTCAAGGTTTCTCGCTTGTCTTTAGAGCTTGGGGCCTTAATGGAGTTGGATATTAATCCTCTTCTAGTTTTCCCACCGGGTCAAGGAGCAATAGCAGTTGATGCCTGGGGATACTGGGATCCATCCCGGAAACCATTATAAAACTTCCCCACAGGTTACCCCGTCAACCGCTGCAACAATAATAAGAGCAAAATACCAGGGATCCCCAGGATACCTGTGATTACTGCCGTAACAATATTGATACCAATAGAGACCCCCCAAAAAGCTCCTACGGTGTTAAACAAAAACAGCAATATTCCTCCTATAATAGAATTAGTTAAAAACCGTCCAATTATTTTGAGCGGAAAATAAAAAACCCGCAACAAAATATATAAAACAAGTACCCCAAAAAAGAAGGCAATTATAAAATTTAAATTTAAGTCAGGCATCTTCCTTCTGGTATTTTCCTCCTTCCACAAGGGAATGCTCACCCAAAATTGGGTTAGTAAGTTTCTCCTTCCGTGCTTCATTCAATAGAAAATGGTACCTTTTTTCTGCAGCATTTAGATTATAAATAGCATGTTCTATTAAACCCGGTTCATTAACCCGATCGAAAAAAGAAAGCGCTGCCTGCCAATCCTGATGGGCTTCTTCCAACACTGAAAGCTTGTCAGGTTTTTCCTCCTCACAAACCTCAACCCTGTTTCCCAACAATTTTTGGGAAATACTAGCAATTATGTTGCCTATAGCCTCCATAGTATATCCCTTCCTTTACCTTTTATTGGTTATTATATACACCCCTTTCTGCATTTATGCTTTTTTCAAAATATTTACGGCAGGGCCCTGTCCATCCTTTGTAATCACATAATTACAAGAATTCAGGCAGACGGGGCCATCTACCCCCAGCAAGTATTTATAATTTATTTAAAAAAACAACCCGTGTTAAGGTTTTAGACTTATCACGGGCATTTAATATAATTGAATATGGATGTTTTTGGAAACATTCTCCTGGGTCAAGCGTAGTTGTTTGCACACCTGGCTACTTCTTTATGCACAATCTTTCCCTTAGAGATATTTACGCCTGCCTTTAAACCACTATCTTCCTCCAGGGCCCTTTCTAAACCAAGATCGGCAATTTTTTTGACATAGGGATAGGTAGCATTCGTGAGGGCCAGAGTAGAAGTGTGCGGAACCGCCCCAGGCATATTAGTCACTCCATAATGAATAACGCCATCTACTTCAAAGGTGGGGTTTTTATGGGTAGTAGGGCGAATAGTCTCCACACAACCTCCTTGGTCTACCGCTACGTCAATGATAACCGATTTCTTCTTCATTATTTTAATATCTTCACGGGTAACGAGAACGGGAGTTTTCCCCCCAGGGACTAAAACAGCACCGATAACCAGATCAGCTCCTTCAAGCTTTTCTTCTAAATTATGGCTATTGGGAAGAAGGGTAACAATGCGCGGTCCAAAAATATCGTCAAGATAGCGAAGCCGCGGCAAGGAAATATCAAACACTACTACTTCTGCTCCCAACCCTACGGCAACTTTAGTAGCATTAATCCCTACTATGCCGCCGCCAAGGATGACTACCCTTGAGGGAGCAACTCCGGGCACGCCGCAAAGCAGAACACCTTTTCCTCCGTTATTTTTAATCAAATATTGTGTGCCCAGAATAATAGCCATGCGCCCGGCTATTTCGCTCATGGGGGCTAACAAAGGCAGTGTCCCATCAGCGGCCAAAACCGTTTCATAGCCAATAGCTACGAGTTTTTTATCTTGCAAAACGGGTATCAATTGCTGTTCACCAGCAAGGTGTAGATAGGCAAATAAAATATGTTCTTCTCTTAAATAAGGATATTCCTGGGGCAATGGTTCTTTAACCTTGACAATTAACTCCGCATTTTCATAAACCTGAGAATTATCTTTTAAAATAATAGCCCCCACATCGCGGTAGCTGTTGTCCGAAAAACCACTCCCCTCTCCGGCCCCCTCTGCCACAAAAACCTTATGGCCTGATTCCGTTAAACCTTTTACCCCTGCCGGCGATAAAGCTACCCTAAATTCATGTTCTTTAATCTCTTTTGGCAAACCAATATACATCTCTTCTTGCCTCCCGGTCCCAAAAATAAGCTTCCATTACTGCTCTAGCCTTCGTATAATTTAACTTCTTTTTCTATTTAGTCCATTAGTATTATATACGTCAACACCCCTAACTGCAACCATTGCTGCCTGTAAAAGGGGGTTCTGCTCCTTCGACAATCTACTAGGCTGCAAACTGTTTCCAACCATGGTATAATAATTGTCGGATGTAAAATATTATTGTTGGATGTAAAATAATTTGGGGGCTACATAAAAAGGTAAGCTGCGGAATTATTGTTAAATAAATTGCCGCCATGCCCTCACTTTATAGGGGTTTGGCGGCAATTATAGTTTGCAAGATAGCTTGTTGAAAAATTGTTTTAAGGACAGAGAGGTGAGAAAATGGGTAAAAAGCTACAAAAGCGCTGTATGTTCTGCGCCCGGGTTTTTGACGACTCCCACCAGATCGAAACAGGCAAGGATTTTACCGGCGAAACGCCTAAATCAATCTGCCCCTTATGTGAGGCCCGGCTCAAAAAGGAGGCCGAGGATATGATGAAAAACCCAAAACCCATGTAGAAATATTATACCCTGCCGGCTTCTACAGTTTTTAACCGGGCAATACTTCTTAGCAAAGCAAATTCCGCCCGGGAAACATCTAACCCGTGGGGCCGCTCCTTGAGACGCTTTTTAGCTCTTTCACCTGCCTGCCGGGCCCTTTCGGCATCTATTTCCCAAGGAAACTCTGCTGCATCAGCCAGAACTATGATCTTGTCGGGGCCTACTTCCATGAATCCTCCTGAAACAGCCAGGTGTTCCTTTTTGCCTTCAACCTTACTGTAATAGAACACACCTGGCTTTAAAGTAGTCAGAAGGGGAGCATGCCGTGGTAATACTCCTAGATAACCCTCTGTCCCAGGGGCTACTACGCTTACAACCTTTTCCTTCAATATTCTTCTTTGTGGAGTGACAACCTCCAACACTAAATTACCCATTAGTCCATCTCCTGTGCCTTTTTGACAGCTTCCTCAATACGACCTACCATGTAAAAGGCTTGCTCCGGAAGGTCGTCATGCTGGCCATCAAGGATTTCTTTAAACCCTTTAATGGTCTCTGACAAAGGAACATAGACCCCAGGTGTTCCTGTAAAAGCTTCCGCCACGTGGAAAGGCTGGGAAAGAAAACGCTGGATTTTACGAGCCCTGGCCACAGTAAGTTTATCTTCCTCAGAAAGTTCTTCAATACCCAAAATGGCAATTATATCCTGAAGTTCCTTATATCGCTGCAGGACGCTTTGGACACCCCGGCCAACTGCATAATGTTCCTCCCCTACAATTCGGGGTTCCAGAAGCCTGGAAGTGGAATCCAACGGATCAACAGCTGGATAAATGGCTAATTCGGCCAATTGCCTGGAAAGGACAATAGTCCCATCCAGGTGTGCAAAAGTAGTTGCTGGAGCTGGGTCGGTTAAGTCGTCGGCAGGAACATAAATAGCCTGGACAGAAGTAATAGAGCCATTTTTGGTGGAAGTAATCCGCTCCTGCAAGTCACCCATCTCCGTAGCCAGGGTAGGTTGATAACCAACTGCAGAAGGCATCCGCCCCAGCAGGGCCGAAACTTCAGATCCTGCCTGGACAAAACGGAAAACATTATCAATAAAGAGCAGCACATCCTGCCCTTCTCGATCCCGGAAATACTCTGCAGCAGTTAAGCCGGTCAACCCTACCCTTAAACGGGCACCAGGGGGCTCATTCATCTGACCAAAAACCAGAACGGTTTTATCTATAACCCCGGATTCGGTCATCTCCAGGTAAAGCTCGTTGCCTTCCCTGGTCCGTTCCCCCACGCCGGCAAAAACAGAATAACCTCCGTGTTCATAAGCGATATTGCGGATAAGTTCCATGATCAGGACTGTTTTTCCCACCCCGGCCCCGCCAAAAAGGCCCATTTTACCGCCTTTGGGCAGGGGGGCCAGGAGATCCAATACCTTTAGTCCCGTCTCCAGTATTTCTGTAGAAGGTTTCAACTCCTCAAAGGTAGGAGGTTTATTATGAATAGGCCACCATTCTTCTACCTCCAGTGGCCCTTTGTCGTCAATTGGTTCGCCCACTACATTGAATAATCTGCCCAGGGTAGATGGTCCCACCGGGACCTTTATCGGAGAACCTGTATCTACAGCCTTCATACCTCCATAGAGTCCATCAGTAGACGAAAGAGATACACAGCGAACCGTGTTGTGTCCCAAGTGTTGCATAACCTCCATAGTGAGGTTGATATTGTTTTCCTTGATTACTACTGCATTGAACAGCTCAGGCAAATAATCATCAAAAAATTCTACGTCTACCACTGGACCAATAACTTGAACCACTTTTCCTTCATTCATATTTGGTCATGTCCCTCCTCTATTACCGTGCCTTTAAAGCTTCTGCGCCACTGGCCACCTCCAGTATCTCTGTAGTGATGGCGGATTGGCGAGCTTTATTGAAGGACAGGTTCAATTTGTCAATCACCTCGCCGGCATTTTCGGTGGCGTTGTCCATAGCTATCACCCTGGCGCTTTCTTCACTCGCCTTGGCCTCTAAAAGAGCCTGGTATACTTTTATCTCGCAGTAACGAGGTAAAATAGCAGTTAATATCCCCACAGGCTCCGGCTCATAAATATATTCGGTTTCTTCAATTCCCTGTACAGAAGATGTTACTAAAGGCAGGAGCCTTTCCACCTGGGGATCGTGGTGTAGTGCAGAAATGAAACGGGCATAGATCAGGTTCACTTCATCAACTTCTTCTTTTAGAAACATATCCATCAGTTGCCGGGCCAGTGCCCGGGCCTGGGTTACCTGGGGGATGTCGCCAAAATCCACATAATAGTCCAAGATTTCTACAGACTGTCGCCGAAAATGCTGTACACCCTTTCGCCCTATTAACACCATGGCAGAAGGTTTTTTGTTTTTGGTTAAAGTATCTTCCGCCAGTTTTATTAAATTGGCATTATATGCTCCAGCCAAACCCTTGTCTGCAGTGATTAAAACATAACCAGTTTTTTTAACCTCCCGGGGAACCACCAATGGAAGGCTCTGGGCCTTTGGTGCCGGAGCCAGGCGGCTGACTACCTCGGACATCTTATTAGCATAGGGGCGGGCTGCCCATACCTGTGCTTGAGCCCGACGCAATTTTGCTGCCGCCACCATCTTCATCGCCCCGGTCAGATGCTGGATATTTGTTACAGCCCGGATTCGTCGCTTTAAATCTCTCATATTGGGCAAAACTTCCACCGCCTTAATTTTCCATTCAGCAGGGCCCTTGTGTCCTTGCCGTTTACAAAATGTCTACATAAGTTAAGAAACTGCTTCAGCAGCCTCGACAGTACCCTCACCGACTGAAGCAAAACTTTCCTTAAATTCAGCAAGGCTTTTTTTGAGGTTTTCCTCCAGCTCTTCATCAATGGCCTTCTTTTCCCGGATGTCTTTCATTATATGGGGATAGTTGGAGTGAAGAAAACGAATGTATCCCTTTTCAAAAGGCCTCACCTGTTCTAAGGACAAATCATCCAGGTATCTGTTAACACCAGCATAGAGAACCGCAATCTGTTCCTCGACAGGCATGGGCTGGTACTGGTCCTGTTTCAACAGCTCCATCATTCGTTCACCCCTTGATAAGCTTGCCTGGGTAGCTTTATCTAATTCCGTCCCGAATTGGGCGAAAGCTGCCAACTCATGGTATTGGGCCAGATCCAACCTCAGACGCCCGGCTACTTGTTTCATAGCCTTATTCTGGGCGGAGCCTCCCACCCTTGAAACAGAAAGCCCCACGTTAATAGCCGGCCTTTGACCTGCGTAAAAAAGGTCCGTTTCCAAATAAATTTGTCCATCTGTAATGGAAATAACATTGGTGGGAATATATGCGGCAACATCACCGGCCTGGGTTTCAATGATGGGCAAAGCTGTAAGCGAACCGCCCCCCAGCTGATCGTTTAGCCGTGCCGCCCGTTCCAATAAGCGGGAATGCAAATAAAAAATATCTCCAGGATAAGCTTCCCGCCCGGGCGGCCTTCTTAGAAGCAAGGAAAGTTCCCGGTAAGCTACAGCATGTTTGGAAAGGTCATCATAAACCAGCAGGACATCACGACGGTGCTCATACATAAAATATTCACCCATGGCGCACCCTGCATAAGGGGCAATATAGAGGAGTGGGGCCGGTTCACCTGCATTGGCAGCAACAACTGTAGTATACTCCATCGCCCCGGCTTCTTCCAGCCTCTGGATAACGCTGGTAACTGTTGAAGCTTTTTGCCCTATGGCCACATAAATGCAGATTACATCATGTTCCTTCTGGTTAATAATGGTGTCTACTGCAATAGCGGTCTTCCCCGTTTGACGGTCACCGATGATCAGCTCCCTCTGCCCCCGACCAATGGGGAACATTGCATCAATGGATTTAATTCCCGTTTGTAGCGGGGTATTGACCGGCTGTCGTTGTACCACACCCGGGGCAGGATATTCTGCAGGCCGAAATTTTTCAGTCTTAATTGGGCCCTTGCCGTCCAAAGGCTCTCCCACCGGATTAACTACCCTGCCGATAAGAGCCTCCCCTACCGGCACCTCCATCACACGAAAGGTCCTTTTTACTTCATCGCCTTCTTTAATTTGTTCATATGGGCCTAAAATAACTGCACCAACACTGTCTTCTTCAAGGTTCAAGGCCATGCCATAAATTCCTCCTGGAAACTCCAGGAGTTCACCGGCCATAACCTGTTCCAAACGAACCCGGGCAATGCCGTCACCAACAAAGAGGACAACGCCCTTGTTCGCCACTTCAATTTCTAATTCATAGCTTTCTATCTGTTTAATCAACAGTTTAGTGATGTCTTCAAAGTTAATATCCAAATTCATTCCTCCCTTTGTCAGCCAGCCATTGGACATATCTCAGGCTCTCAGGTGGGCACCTACAAGCTCCAGCTTTTTCTTTACACTGGCATCCACAACCCGATCCCCCCAATTTATAATGAGCCCACCCAGGATTTTGGGATCAATTTTTACCTCCAGCCGGACTGTTTTCCCCATAATATCACTTAATCTTTTTACCAGCTCAGATTCCAGGAAAGGGGAAAGGGGAGCTGCCACCGTGATCTCTACAAGCTCTAAATTCTTAGCCTGGTCAAGAAGGCGCCGGTACTCTGGAGCCAGGGCAGTAAAAAATTCTTCTTTCTTTCTGCTTAAAAGGCGAGGAATTAATTCCTTTAAAGCTTTTTCTTTTTCCTGAGGAGAGATGCGTTGGTTACGAATTATTTTTTGTAGTTTGGCATCTTCCTCAAATCTTTTTTTCAGGAACTCCAAATTTTTACCTAGTTCCTCCTCTTGCCCCCGTTTTTGGGCTGCAGAAAAGAGGGCTTCGGCATAGGCCCGGGCAAGTCTCTTTTGACTCACTGTAATCTTTCCACCTCCGTCAGGGCTTCCCTGACCAGATGCTCATGATCGCCTGGAGACAATGTGCGGGCCAAAACCTTACCCGTTGTCACGACCACAAGATCTGCCGCCTGGTTACGGATGGCAGCCAGGGCCTTGCGTTTTTCTTTTTCGATTTCCATCCGGGCTTGTTCCATCGCCCGGGCGGCTTCCTCCTTAGCCTGGGCAAGTATTTCCGCGCGGGCTCCCTCAGCCATTTTGGCAGCCCGCTCCAAAATGGCCTGGCCTTCCTGGTTGGCTTTCTCTAACCTTTGCTGGTAAGAGACGATCATTTCCTCCGCTTTTTCCCTGGCCAAAGCCGCTTCCCGGAGATCACCCGAGATTTTTTCCTCCCTGTTGGCCATACTTTGGGTGAGGGGCTTCCAAAGGAATTTGTAGAGGAGCAAGATAATGACTAAAACATTAAATGCCTGAAACAAGAAAGACGCCGGCTCAAAACCCAGGGCTTGAAATATTTCCTTTACCATAACGCCTCCCCCTTAGTTTTAAAATAGGGCTCATGAATAGCCTGTGCATAACGCCCTTCCAAAATTAAATCTTCGTCCATAGGAGGATAGCTATAACGAAAGAAAACAGAGTCAAAGCCTCCATAAAGGCCAGGGCTAAAATTAAAGTTGTCCTGATATCCCCACTGGCCTCTGGCTGCCTGGAGATACCCTCCATCGCCGCCCTCGTAGCAATCCCCTGTGAAAAAGCAGAACTCAAAGCCGCCACTGCTATGGCCAAAGCTACACTTAAATATTCCATTATTGATGCCTCCCTTTTAGAAATTTAATGACCATGAATAAAATTAGATATATAAACCACTGTTAACAAAGAAAAAACCAAAGCCTGGATCAAGCCCATAATTATCCCCAGGAGCATCACCGGGGTCGGGCTAAGCAAAGGTATCAAAATGAACAAAACCAGAACAACCGTTTCTTCACCAAACATATTCGCGAAAAGACGCAGGGAAAGTGATACAGGTTTAACCAGCTCCTCAAGAAGGTTTAATGGAAACAAGAAAGGGTTGGGCTGGAAAAAATGTTTGATATACCCCCCAATTCCCCGTTTCTTGATCCCTATAATTTGCACCGCGATTATCGTCACAACCGCAAATCCAAGGGTAGTAGAAAGATCAGTAGTCGGCGGCATTATCCCCGGTATGAACCAGGAAAGGTTTAAACATAAAATAAAAATAAAAAGTGTTCCCACCAGGGGGATAAACTTCCGCCCTTCCTTTCCCATGGTTTCATCCAGAAGACCATAAAAAAATTCTGCTACCATTTCTGCTAAATGCTGCATGCCATGAGGTACGGTCCTAATTCGTTTACCGATGACATAAGAAAGGGGAATAACTATAGCCATAACAATCCAGGTATTGACTACACTGGAGGTTACTGGAATGTTTCCCAGGTAAAAAACAACATTCGGCCTTACATGTTCCAACACAACCTGCAGAGCTTCAAAATTCAATTATGATAACCCTCCTTTCTTTTTTAGAATGATATAAAAGGCTTGCCCCATGTGTATAATTACCTCAAGAAGAAAGCCGGTCAACACCCCAAAAAGAAAGGGCTCACCCCCTAGGATAGAAAGACCCAACACGCTGAGGTGGATGATCAACCTGATAAACAGTTGAATTTGCAACCTGGTGCTTAGCTTATGTGGAGGTAGTCCCTTCAGGTTGATGACAATCCTGGACTGCCAGCAATGAAGCAGCCAGCCAATAGGGGCGGCAAGGGCCACCCCCAAAGCATATGAGGGGTATCCCAATGCCCACCCTATAGTAATTGCCACCGCACCTAGGATTACCATGGTTTTTTCCGTAGGCGTTATACTTCTACTTCTGTTTGTTATCATCTTCCCTTACTATTACCCTTTCCTTGTTCTTCCCGGGGGTTGGCATTTTCTTTCTACTTTCTTCTTGCTGTAAATTAATTAATTCGCTCCATAAGCTATAAAATCCTGCCCCGATCCCTAAAATAATTCCTAATAACAAGAATATTGGACCCGTACCTAACTGTTGATCGATCCATTTGCCACCGAAAATCCCTAATAAAGTGGTCAGGATCATCGTAATTCCAAAAGAAAGGGCAAAATCAATATGACGTACATAGATCATCCAATGATTCTTTTTATCTTTTTTATTCATGTAATAAATTTCCTTTAACTTTTTGCTTAAAACATTTTAGCAGCTACCACTCTAGGTTGCAGAAGTGATCACATGATAACGTAATACTTAATAAATCCTTTTAAAATCCTGCCGTCATTTAAACAACAGTAACCTTTACCCCGGCCTCCTCAAATAATTGGCAAGCCAAAGGGTCCGGGTAGCCATCCTTCAGAATAACCTTATTAATCCCGGCATTAATGAGCATTTTGGCGCAAAGTGAACAGGGATGGTGAGTACAATAAAGATCTGCACCCTGAATGGAAACACCATGTAAAGCACCCTGGATAATAGCATTTTGCTCTGCATGAAGTCCTCTGCAAAGTTCATGGCGTTCCCCAGAAGGGACATTCTTCTCCATTCTTAAACACCCCTTTTCCCTGCAATGCATTAAACCAGCCGGGGCACCATTATAGCCAGTTGTTAAAATCCTTTTGTCTTTGACCAGCACAGCCCCAACCTTGCGGCGCAAACAGGTAGAACGCTCTGCAACCACACCTGCTATCTCTAAAAAGTACCGATCCCAGGAAGGTCTCAATCCTCCACCACCTTTAATTGCTGCACAGCGAGCATTGAACAAGCTCCATTATTAGTCCGCATAAAGGGGAAAATCTGAACACAATTGTTTTACCTTACGCTTAACATCTGCCCTGACAACAGGATCATTGCGCCCCTCAATAGCGCGATCAATAAGTCCAGCAATAATTTCCATTTCTGTTTCCCCCATACCCCTGGAGGTAACCGCTGGTGTCCCCAGCCTGATTCCACTGGTAATGACCGGGCTCACAGGGTCAAAGGGAATTGTATTTTTATTAACGGTTATTCCAAGTTCATCCAATAAAATTTCAGTTTCCCTTCCACTTATTTTTTTGCTCCTTAAATCCACCAGTAAAAGATGGTTATCTGTCCCTCCGGAAACGAGCTTATAACCAAAACCCAGCAGGCATTCCGCCAACTTCTGAGCATTTTTAACTACCTTTTCCTGGTAAACAATAAAGTCTTGCTGCCTGGCTTCCAAAAAGGCAACAGCCTTGGCGGCAATAACATGCATCAAAGGGCCTCCCTGAACACCCGGGAAAACAGCCTTATCAATTTCTGCAGCATATTCCTGGCGGCAAAGGATAAAACCGCCCCTGGGGCCCCTCAATGTTTTATGGGTGGTGCTGGTCACAAATTCGGCGTAGGGCACAGGGTTAGGATGCAATCCTGCAGACACCAGTCCCGCAATGTGGGCCATGTCTGCCATGAGGTAAGCCCCTACCTCATCAGCAATAGCCCTGAAAGCAGCAAAATCCAGTTTCCTTGGGTAAGCGCTGGCTCCAACGACAATAAGGCGGGGGGCAACCTTTAGCGCTATTTTTTTAACTTCTTCAAGATCAATTAAACCAGTTTGAGGATCTACACCATAACTGTGGAAGTTAAAATATTTACCGGAAATATTTACCGGGCTGCCGTGAGTCAAGTGGCCTCCATGGCCCAAATCCATGCCAAGTACAGAATCTCCAGGTTTCAGGGCCATTAAATAGACAGCAAGGTTGGCAAGCGCACCAGCGTGGGGCTGGACATTAGCATGTTCCGCACCAAAAAGTACCTTAACCCTATCCCTGGCCAAATCCTCTATTATATCGACATATTCACAGCCACCGTAATACCTTTGACCAGGGTAACCTTCTGCATATTTATTGGTAAGCACGGAGCCTTGGGCCTCTAAAACCGCCCTGCTGACAAAATTTTCTGAAGCAATTAGTTCAATCCTTTCCTGCTGCCGGCATTTTTCCATTTCCATGGCCTCAGCAAGCTGCGGATCTATTGTTTTTAAGGTTTTGGCATTACAAATATCTCTCAAAGACATCCTCCCCGGCTAAAACATTAAACCGGGCCTGCACCACCTTTCTTTTCGACATTTATGAATTTTTCCAGCTCCTTGATTTTTTCAACCCTTTTGTGATGTCTGCCCCCTTCGAAAGGGGTTTTAAGAAAAACATCCACTATTTTTAAAGCCAGACCATTTCCAACAACTCTTGCTCCCAGTGTTAAAATGTTTGCATCGTTATGGGATCTGGCACATTGGGCAGTGAAACAGTCACTGCAGCAGGCAGCCCTGATACCGGGAAGTTTATTGGCGGTAATAGCAACCCCAATGCCCGTCCCGCAAAGGAGAATACCTTTATCATATTTTCCACTCCTGACAGCTGCTGCTGCCTTATAAGCGAAGTCGGGGTAGTCTACAGGATCTAAATTATAGGTGCCAAAGTCTTCGTACAAAATACCATTGCCCATCAAATATTCCTTGACAATTTCTTTTAATGTAAACCCAGCATGATCGGAAGCAAGAACAATTTTCAATCTTGATCTTCTCCAGTCTTGATATCTTCTTTAGTTATTTTAGGCTAATTCGCCTTTGATTTTCGTTTTTCCTGCCCCGTTACAATATTAATCTGAAAATATAAGGTCTTATTTAATATAATCTTCTGTCAATCATTGTGCTGTTGAAACCCTTCATCCCCGTTGATGGTAGATAATTTTTGACAGGCTTCCCCTAATATCCTCTTAATTTCCGCAGCAATTGCCCGGTAATAGTCGAGGGGGAAACCATAGGGGTCAGGAATATCTTGAAAATTATTTTTTCGGACGAATTCCTCCAATACCCACACCTTTTCCTCTATCCCAGGAAAGTTTTGTAGTAAATAATGCTTCTGGCTACGGGTCATAGTAAAAATATAGTGTGCACTGGCAACCTTGTGCTGATCAACTATCTGTGAACGATGAGCACTTAAGTCAATACCTTCTTCTTCCAAAACCTTTAAAGCCTCTGGAGTGGCCTTTAATCCCTCTAGAGTCCCAACCCCTGCAGAAGATACTGTGAGATCCCTTTCTATGTTCAATTCATCCCATATTTTTGTAAATAATCCCTGCGCCATTACACTTCTGCAGGTGTTCCCTGTACAGATAAAAAGAATATTTAATTTTTTTGGCACGGGCAAAACCTCCTTAT
>JBMNNS010000076.1:0-7920 GCA_050942625.1 Dethiobacteria bacterium | reverse complement strand
CCTTATGTAAACGTTCACTAAAACCTGCTTATCTAAAATACCATGGACAGCCCGGTATGAAGATTGGGAGGGTGGCTGTTTTGGGTGGTAGCGGAAGCGGTTACATTGACAGCGCCCTGCAAAACAACGCCCAGGTTTTTATTACCGGTGAGATCAAATTCCATGATCTGCAAAAAGCAGCCCTGTCGGGCCTGGCACTAATTGATGCGGGGCACGATGCTACAGAAAGACCGGTTATCCCGGTTATGGCAGAATATTTAAAGAAGCGAATGCGGGAAAGCAATTTTGAAACGGTGGTTTTGGTGTCAAAAGAAGAACCGGAATCACTATGGAAATTTTTTTAGTAAAGGATAGGTCTCAGCCCTGTCCTTTTTTTAATGAAAAGGAGATGGTCTGGTGGAACAGTTAAAATTGGTTTGGGAGCTGCAGGAATTGGAGCTGCAGATCTCCCGCCGGGAAAAGGAATTGCAAAATGTTGACAGCGTAAAAACCTATCAGAAAAAGAAACAGTCCATAACCATCCTAACAAAACAAATTGAAAGGAAGCAGGAAGAATTAAAACAAGAGAACAAAAAAATGCGACAGCAAGAAATGGAGCTACAACAAATTGTGGACTCAAAAGAGGAACTGCGTCAAAAGCTTTATGGCGGAGAAAGGTATTCTGCCAAGGAACTTGAAAACATGAGGAAAAAGATAAATTCTTTAGAAAAGGAAAAATCAGGATTGGAAGAAGAGATCCTCAACCTTATGGAAATGATCGAAAGCATTGGGCAGGAAATCAAAAAAGATAAAAAACAGCTATCCGAAGAAGAAGAAAAACTGCAATTGTTGAAAACGAAAGCAAAAAAAGATATCCAGTTGCTGAAGGGGCAACTGGCAGAATTACTCTCCCAGCGGGAGGAATTAGTCGGCAGGATTGAAGGGGATTTATTAAAAAAATACAGGGAACTAGTCCGGCACTTTCAGGGAAGGGCAGTTTCCCTGGTTAAAAAAGGTTACTGCGGCATCTGTAATGTATCTTTACCCTCTTCTTTTAGGGCACGTTTACTCACTCCCGGCGAGCTTGTTTTTTGTGAGAACTGCGGCTGCTTACTTGTGCTGGGAGACTGATATCCAAAAAGACTCCCTGAATTATTTGAATTATTTTCTTATTTTAGCGCTACAGTGAAAAATTGAAGCATATAGTGTAACAAAGCTAATATGTATTAGCAGAAAGTCCGGCAAATATGGAACAACATTCCGGGAGGGGACAAAAATTTTTATTTCTGATATACTGTTTATAAATATTATCTAATATTTGATCTCTTTTTAAATTATTAATAAGGAGAGTATTGATATTATGAAATATTTAATAACAAGAAAGGTTAAAAAGCTTACCAAAGATTACAAAAACAATACTTTTGAGATTGTTATACCCAAGGATCAGATGATAGAGTTGGCTTATAAAACCAAAGCGGCCAATAAGGATGAAGAAATTTTTGGTGCTTATGTTAATTTGAGACTGGGGGAAAAAGTGTATACCTCTATTGTTGAGTTTTCAAATGATGAGGTTGAAATTATTGGTGATACTATGACCAAAGAAGAACTAATGGAAACTGCTATTATGAAAGGCAAAATGTTTTTTTGGAATAAAGAGATCTGTACTTGCTGGGAATTTATCCGGAAATTGAAATATCTTACCCACAATACAACGTTTACCACGTCAAACAATAATGATGCTTTGCTCAGGGTTATCTATGGTGGTTCAACTGTAGCAGCAAATAAGCAGGTGCTGACAATTAAATTATAAAGCTGGTAGGCCAAGAAGGTGAAAAAATATGTTTGGTTGGCAGGGACGGGGCCTGGAAGTTGCTCTCGATACGGGTGAAATTATACAGAAAGGTATTGATTCTAAAATATTGGAAAGTTATTTAGGTGGCAGGGGTTTGGGGGTAAAACTCCTTTTTGAGCATTTGAAGCCCGGTGTAGAGCCCCTTTCCCCCGCAAACATCCTTATTTTCGCTGCCGGCCCCCTGACAGGCACAAAAACACCTGCAGCAGGCAGATATGCAGTCATTTCTAAGTCCCCACTTACCGGGACTATTTTTTACAGTAATGGTGGAGGTTACTGGGGCACGGCTTTAAAAAGAGCAGGGTATGATTACGTCCTTTTAAAGGGGTGTTCTAGTTCCCCGGTTTTTTTATTAATAGAAGGGGACAAGGTGTCGCTCCAAAATGCTACTGCATTATGGGGCAAAAATACAAAAGAAACCCTGCAAATCCTTAAAGGGTATTTTCCCGGGTACAAAAAGGGCGGAACGGGTATTGCTTGTATTGGACGTGCCGGGGAGAAGGAGGTCCCCTTTGCAACGATCATGAATGATGGGATGAGTACCTGCGGCCGTGGGGGGCTGGGGGCCGTCATGGGAAGCAAGAAATTGAAAGCTGTGGTAGTAAAAGGGGAGAGAAAACTGCCCGTTGCCCAGAAAAAGAATTTTCAGCAATGTTATAAAGATATTACACGCCTGCTGACGGCTTCGCCTGTAATATCTAAAGGACTTTCAGTATTTGGGACACCTGTTTTGGTTAATCTTGTCAATTATATGCACTTGATGCCAACCAAGAATTTCAGGCGGGTAAAGTTTGAGGAGGCCGAAAAAATATCCGGTGAAAAGATCAAAAGGACTTTTATGACTAAAAAAAATCCTTGCTACGGGTGTCCCATTGCCTGTAAGTCAAGGGCTTTTGGATACAGGACTGATGAAAATAATAAAAACAATAAGGCAAAGAAAATTGACTTTTCCTCTGGCAATGTAGAAATACCGGAATATGAAACTTTAGCGATGTTGGGTTCGAGTTGCAAAAATAGTTCCCTGGAAAGTATCATGGGCCTGAATGCCCTTTGTAATGACTATGGGATCGACACCATTTCAGCAGGAGGGACCCTTTCATGTTATTCAGAAATTATTGGCAGGGAACTGCAGTACAGCGAAATGAAGGAACTGTTAGAGCAGTTATGCGAAGGAGAAGGGGCGGGTAGGGAATTAAGGGGAGGTGCTGCAAATCTGGCCGCCATAAAAGGAAAACCGGAACTGGCTATGCACGTAAAAAAACTTGAGCTTCCTGGCTATGATCCGCGGGGGGCACAGGGTTTAGCTCTTAGTTATGCTACTACAAATAGGGGTGGTTGCCATTTGGGTGCTTATATGATCGGTCCGGAAATTTTCGGCAAACCTAAACTAATTGATCGTCTGACTTTTAGCGGTAAGGCGGGACTGCTACCTATTTTTCAAAATTTTTTTACTGCCCTTGACTCACTTGTAGTTTGTAAATTCATTTCTTTTAGTGTGGGTGAAGTGGAACTTGCCGCCATTCTGTCAGCTGTAACGGGGGTGTCTTTTTCCGCTGAATCTTTATTACAGGCGGGTGAACGTATTTGGAACCTTGAACGCCTTTTTAATCTCAGGGAAGGGTTTGGGAAAGAGGATGACACCCTGCCTGCAAGGTTTTTTAGTGATAGTGCAGATGGGCAGGCTAAAGGCCTTGAACAAAAAGAATTTGAGCAGGCCAGGGAAGATTATTACCGTTTTCGGGGTTGGACTGCTGCAGGGATACCCACTGCCTGGAAGCTGGAACAATTGGGTATCAAAATGGAAGGTGAGAATAAATGTGGCGTGAAATAAGTAAATTTGGCCGGAAGGTAGTAGAGTATGGTCTGACGGGTTCTCATTTTGGAAATATCAGTGTTCGTGCAGGTGATAGTATCATAATCACCCGCAGCGGTAGTATGCTGGATGAAATTAATGAAAACATGGTGGTGGAATGTCATCTTTACCAGGAAAATTGCTTTGATACCATTGCTTCCTCAGAAATTATTGTCCACCGGCGTGTTTACCAGGAAACATCTGCCCTGGCAATTGTCCATGTTCACTCCCCATTTGCTGTTATACTTTCGTTATTGGCAGAAGAAGATTTCCTAACCCCGGAAGATACCGAAAGCAAATATTTTTTGCACCGGATACCCTTGATTAGAGGTGGAGTAGGCTCTGCGGAACTTGCCCAAAACCTTGCCGAAGCCCTTTCCTCCTACAAGGCTGCTATTGCCAGGGGGCATGGAACCTTTGCAACCGGGAAGATCCTCGAAGAGGCTTATGTTCATGCCTGTTCTGTGGAACATGCCTGTAAGGTACAGTATTATTGCCGCCTCTACCACAACAACCGGGGGCCGGAAGCCAGAGACCAGGAATTGACTTAAATAATTTTCAATGTAAGCAAGCGTTTTTACAATGCCACATTTCCTCTACACTCTGCCATCACGGCCCCACCATTTAAGAAGTTATTTCTTCAGCTTTTCCATCAGTAGTTTATTGACCATCTGAGGATTAGCTTTTCCCTTCGTCTTTTTCATAACCTGCCCTACCAAAAAACCCAGTGCTCTTTTTTTGCCGCTGTGAAAATCTTCGATGGAAGCAGGGTTATCCTTAACCACGTCGGCAACAATTTTTGAAAGTTCATCCTCATCGGAAATCTGGGTCAGGCCCTTTTTTTCGACGATCGTTTCCGGATTTTCTCCTGTATTGAACATTTCCTCAAAGACAGTTTTAGCTATTTTGCCACTGATAACCCCTCGATCCATGAGCTTGAGGAGCTGCCCCAGATCCTGGGGGGTTATTTTACAAGCAGTTATTTCAATGTTGGCAGCATTCAGCAGCCCCAATAGTTCGCCCATTACCCAGTTACTGACAGCTTTGGGCTCATTGTAAACAGCCAGTGTCTCATCATAGAAATCCGCCAGTTCCCGTGAATCCGTCAATATTTCGGCATCATAAGAAGGTAACCCATATTCGCTTATGAACCGGTGATAGCGTGAATCAGGCAATTCCGGTATTGAATTTTTAATTTCGGATAACCAATCCTCAGAAATTTGGTAGGGAAGGATATTGGGATCGGGGAACAAACGGTAATTTGCAGAATCCACTTTGCTGCGCATAGCTCTTGTAATGCCCTTTGTTTCATCCCAATGCCTGGTTTCCGGGATTATTTCTTCACCTTTAAGCAAGAGGGCGCTCTGCCTTTTAATTTCATATTCCAGTCCCCGGTATACGGAACGGAAGGAATTCATGTTCTTAAGTTCTGTTTTTTCCCCCAGTTCCTTACTACCAATGGGCCTTAAGCTTACATTGGCATCGCAGCGCATGGAGCCTTCTTCCATTTTACAATCCGAAACTTCAATATAGCACAGTATGCTACGCAGCTTTTGCAAGAATAGCCTGGCTTCCTCTGCTGAACGAATTTCCGGTTCTGTTACAATTTCAACCAGAGGCACCCCGGCACGGTTATAATCAACCCTGCTAAAAGAAGAGGAAAGGATATCGCCGGTATGGAACATTTTTCCTGTATCCTCCTCGAGATGTAGCTGGCGGATCCCTATCTTTTTTGTTTTCCCATCTAAACGTATTTCCACAAAGCCCTTCGTGCCCAAAGGGTTGAAGGACTGGGATATCTGGTAACCTTTCGGAAGATCGGCATAAAAATAATTTTTGCGGTCAAAAGTTATTTCTCTAGAAATTGTGCAATTAAGCGCCATAGCTGTCTTAATCGCATACTCTACAGCTTTATAGTTTAATTCCGGCACAATACCACCGGGCAAACCCAGGCAGTACCTGCACACCTGGGTATTGGGGGTAGCGCCAAAGGCTGTACTGCAGCCGCAAAATAATTTGGTTTTTGTCAAAAGTTCCACGTGTACTTCCAGTCCAATTACACTTTCAAACTCAGCCATAATTTTATACCCCCTATTTTTTATGATAAGATATCGGCTTTCTCCAAGAGCAGGGCTGTTCTGAAAAGGGTACTTTCATCATCAGGTTTTCCTATCAATTGCAACCCCCAGGGAAGTTTGGAAGCCGTTTTTACTGGATAGGTCAGGGCCGGAAAACCGGCAAGGTTGGCAACAGCGGTGAAGAAGCAAGCAGGCTCAGGTATTTGCCACTCGTTTTCCTTACTATTTAAAAGAGGAGCTGTAAAAGGAGTAGTTGGGGTTAAAAGTATGTACCTTGAGAGTGTTTTATGGAGTTCTTTTTTGATCATACTGCGTACTTTCTGTGCTTTCACAAAATAATTTTGGTAATAGCTTCCCTTAGAATTCAGGGCACCGAAAGACAAAAATTTTTTTAGTTTACTGCTAAACCCCTCGCTGCGTGTTCTGGTATATAATTCTTGCAGGTGTTTTCCTTCCTTCCTGAACCCGAAACGAATGCCATCCAGGTTGCTAAAATTAGAAAAAGCCTCAACCGAACTAATTATTTCTGTGACAGCAGAGGCGTATTTAAAATAAGGCAGGCTGATAAGCTCGATTTCGAAACCTGCTTTTTTTAAAGCCTGGAGCTGGTTTTGAAAACCTGCCCGGATCTCTTCTTCTAAAAACGGTGCCTCAGCCCAATCCTCAGGAATTGCAAAGGATGGTTTTTCATTATTTCCCTGCAACGAAAAGAGGTAGGAAGGGGGTTCTGTTTTTAAAGTAACAGGGTCCCCGGGATCGGTACCTGCTATTGTTTCCAGGGTAAGGGCCAGATCTCCTACCCAGTTAGCAATAACTCCAATCTGTTCCAGGGAAGAAGCATGGTCAATAAGGCCCAGGCGGGATATCCTTCCTGCGGTAGGTTTAATGGCCGGGACACCGCAAAAGGAGGCAGCTTGCCTTAGTTCCCCCCGGGCATCGGAGGCAAGGGCTAAAGCAGCGACCCCACTTGCTACGGCTGCTGCTGCACCGTTGCCGGCCAGATGATTTTTTTCAAGTGGGTTTTTCACGGTATTAAAAAAGGAACTGTTTCCTGTACACCCTACACCAAATTCCTCCATGTTGGTTTTGCCCAGCATGAAGGCACCCTTATTTTTGAGCCTTACAGAAACTGTAGCATCAAAAGGTGGTTGGTAGGAAGAAAGCATTTTTGATGCACAGGTTGTTTTTAATTCACTACTACAAATATTATCTCCCAGGACAAAGTGAACCCCCATTAATGGAAGATTTTGTCCGTTTTTATCTTCACTTTCAGTAAGGGCTTTATTCATGTTTTCAAAAGTATTAAGGGAAATAAAAAGGTTGAAATCATCCTGGGCCTGTAAACAGCGTTCCCTTACCGAAGTACAATACTCCTTGTTTGATATCCCTTTTTCATAAATTTTTTTAACCAGTTCTTGAATTGGTAGATTCGACAAATCCAAAAAATAATACCTCCTTTGCTGTTTTTAAGTATTAAATCCTGGTATTTTGTTTTCACTATTGCTCAACGATCCTGGGTACATGGAAATAGGTTTCATCTGCATCCGGAGCGTTTTGTAGGGCTACCTGTTGGGGCAGGGAAGGTCTAAAAAGGTCGCTACGTAATGTGTTTTGTCCTTTAAAGGCATAATGGGTACCCTGAACCAGGCTAACTGCCTCATTATTTATGGTATCTAGTTGTCTCCAGACCTTCTGGACTTCTGTTTTTAAAACCTGCGCTTCTTCTGCTGTTAACTCAATTCTGGCGTCACTTGCTGCATCATTAATTTCTTTTAGAGGAAGTTCCAATTTTTATTGCCTCCTTCGATAAAATTGGCATTGCCAATTATATCATATATTTTGCTGCTTTTTTAACCATTTGGGGTTTTTTGAATACAATAATAACGAAACGGGAATAAGCGGGAGGTGCTGGCTTGAAAAGACGTCGACGGTTTACTTCCTTTCTAAGAAAAGGGGGGGGTATAATAATTTCTGTTGTTGGTATTACTTTGATTGTAAAAACACTGCCTTATTATTTATGGTCCTTACTGCTTGGCCTGTTTTTGATCTGGATAGGGTGGTGGATTTATGCCTTAAACAGCGGTTAATACCATTACTTAAGTTTACCTGTTATTATTTTACTTAATTTGAATTGATTAATAAAGGAGGCCCCAAAGATG
>JBMNNS010000075.1:0-8098 GCA_050942625.1 Dethiobacteria bacterium | reverse complement strand
GCTCCATTTTTAACACCTCACAGATAGCATATTAATATAAAACAGGCTAAGAGAAATCTTAAAGCCTGTTTGGGTGCTTTGGTTGCAAAACCTAAATATTATTTTTGTTTAAACCTGGTTAACAAGGGTATTTATCTTTGATCCCAGCCTACGGGCCAGCCCATCTTTTAGCTTCAGCAAATAATTTTTTCCCCAATGCTGCTCTTCATTTCACCCCGTAAATTTCTTTTTTTAATAACCGTAAAGCCCTTAATCCGGCTTTCTTCATCAATTTCATAACCACGCCTGACAGGCCGTGTATTTATTGTCTTCCCAGGTTTATTTACTATATAAGCCAAATTCTACCCCCCTATCTTTTTTGTTTTTTGTTTATATTATGATAAGATTTATAAAGTGTTACAAACAATTCTGCTTGATCTCCCCGGCCCAAATTGGCATGGTCATTTTCATCCTTTTTTAATGGTATGGCCTGATCCAGAAAAAATCTGCAGGGCCATCTGAAAATCCGGTAATAACCTCATTTATGGCCCTGGGAAACATTTGTAGGACATCGCCTGCTATAAACCCTGCCTTCCCTGACTCAGAAGAAAGCAGGTCTGCTGCCAAACCATGAATGTACACTCCACAAATTGCTGCCATTTCAGGCTGAAGCCCTTGTGCCAGCAGGGAAGCAATCAATCCTGTTAGCAGATCACCCGTTCCGGCTGTTGCAAGAACAGGGTTACCTGTAGGGTTGATATAAACATCTCCATTTGGCAAGGCTATGACCGTATTTGTCCCCTTTAACACCACCACCGCGTTCCATTCCGCCGCCTTAGCTGCTGCAAGCTCCCATCTTTTCTGTTGCACATTTGCTATGTCAATACCAGTAAGCCTTGACATTTCCCCAGGATGGGGTGTCAGAATTAAAGACCGGTTATTCTTTAACAAAATTTCTGGGGAAAGGGCTAGAGCCCCAAGCCCTCCGGCATCCACAACCATGGGAACATTGATCTCCTTAGCAAGTTCAGAGTACAATTTCAATGTTTCAGCGTCCGGCTTTAACCCCGGCCCAAAGGCTAACGCCTGGCAGTTCCCAGCCTGCTTGGCTATTTGCTTAACCCCGTCTACCGTCATGTTCCCCTTGCCGTCACCAGGGAAACCCAAAGTAATAACTTCTTTCAGTTTACCTTCTACTATGTAGGATATTTCCTCGGCGGTACCGACATAGACCAAACCTGCGCCTCCTCTTAGCGCTGCCTCCCCGGCCATTGTTGCAGCACCAGTCATGCCGGGAGATCCTGCAAGAATTAAAACCCTGCCATTTGAACCTTTATGGCTATCCAATTGCCGGCGGGGAAGCCTGGCTTGTACAAAGTAACCTGTGATCAAATTTTCCTTTATTTCCGAACAGCCGGTTAATTTTTTAGGGATCCCAATATCAACAACTAAAACCCTGCCTGCATACTTGACACCTGGAAAAAGCAGTAGCCCCCTTTTAGGAAGAGCAAAAGTAACAGTATAATTAGCTTTTACTGCTGTACCCATTACTGCACCGGAATCTGCTGAAATACCTGAAGGTATATCGATGGCAACAACCTCAGCAGCGCTGTCATTTATTGCTGCAATTATTTTTTTTAAAGGCCCCCTAACCAAGTTTTCAATACCCGTACCAAGAAGTGCATCAACAATTAAATCTGTTTCCCCTAAATCGCTTAGACGGCCCAAAAGATTATCTTTACTTGCCTGGAATACCGTAAAACCTAACTGAAGAAGTACATGATAGTTGACGGCTGCATCGCCCTTATAATCTGAAATATCACCCATCGCCCATGTTTCTAGATGATAACCCAGCCGGTGAAGGTGCCGGCTAATGACAAAACCATCACCGCCGTTATTACCCTTGCCACAAATAATAATAATTTTTCCCTTTCCGGGGGATTTCCAGTTACTTTGTATAAACTTAACTACCTGTAAACCAGCGTTTTCCATTAACATTAGACCAGGTATGCCCAGTTGCTCTATAGCCTCCCTGTCAATTGCACCCATTTTTTTCCCTGACACCAGTTTCATCCTTTCCAACCCCCTGAGCACAAAATTTTATAAATTATACCACACAGGCCAACAATCCCCAAGTTTAGGAAAAGTAAAAAGGCTAATATAGGAAAAGAATAGCTAGAAAGGTAAGGAAAAAAAAATAGTTTCAGCAACCTTCCTCGACTTTCCACCTTAATTAACCGGACAGTGTTTCGAAAAAGAACAGTTCAAATAAAAAACATCTATCTTTGTTTGGAATTATGACAAATTAGCCCTTGCTTCCTCCTGTTCAGCAAAGGGTGGGTGAAAGGCAGCATCAAGACTGGCAGCAATAACCAAAGAGATATCTTCTACCAGGGTATCTATTTCCTTGGGTGTTACTATTAGGTCACCCGAAAAAGGCTGCAAAACTTCCCTGATCAACCCCTTTTTTTCATTCCAATCCATTTTGCTTACTGCACTGGCAAAAACATTGCCCTGGGGGGATTCTCTCCTAAAAGCTTCTGCCATTTTATCCATACTATCACTGGCTATTGTAATAGCATCTACAACAGTTGGAACCCCAATAGCAAAAACGGGAACCCCCATCGTTTGCCTGTTAATCCCCAAACGATGGTTTCCTACACCTGAACCAGGAACAACACCCGTATCTGCCACTTGTATTGTTGTATGCAATCTTTCCATACGTTGGGCAGCAAGAGCATCAATGGCAACGATCAGATCTGGCTTTATTTGATTGACAATGCCACGAATGATTTCCCCGGTTTCAATCCCCGTAATGCCAAGAACCCCTGGAGCCACTGCACAAACAGAAAGGTAACCTTCCCCAAGTATTTCTGGCTTCATTTGTAAAATATGCCGTGTAATAAAAAGTTCCTTAACTACTTGCGGACCCAGGGCATCAGGTGTAACATTCCAATTTCCCAACCCTATGACAAGTACATTTTGTCTTTCATTTAAATTAAACATTTTCCGCAGTTCCTTGTAGAAAACCCTGATTACCTTATCCTGAAGCTGGGTATTTTTTTTGCGCAGGCCAGGAACCTCCAAGGTAATATAATTTCCCATAGCCTTCCCCATTTTAGCACTGCCCTCCGGCGTGGTAATTGAAATCCTATGAACCATAATATCTTCATCGCCCTCTTTTTCCACATTAACCCCTGGAATGTCTTCTGTTTTGGTAATTACCTCATGGGCTTCTAAGGCCAAATCAGTCCGGATATTAAACCCTGGTATATAAGCATAGCTTTCTACCTCTGAAATACTATAAGCCATGTTCTTCCCGACCTGGCCAACACAGCCTGGTCGGACACCTCCTTTTCTAACTTTTTTTCTTAGGTTATCCGATAATCAAAATTTTAACCAAAAAAAGGGCAGGAGGCCTGTCAGAAACCACTGAAAAAGCCCTGAACCCTGTCATTCTGAATGAACGGAGTGAAATGAAGAATCTTTAAATATGTAAAAGAAAAAGTGAGGCAACTTTATTTCGCTGTTACCTCACTTTACTATTTTTCAAACTGACTGGGGCAGTGTCTTTCTTGGGCATGATCCCGGCAAAGACGGCCCCCTGCATTTAAAGAAAAAGCAAAAGTTCCCCTTTATTCTACTACCCCCGGTTCAAAAGAGTCCGAAGAAGATAAATAGGCCATGCTTAAAACATAGGCTGCTTGCAGGTATTCCGTAGGACAAAGTGGGAAACATTCCTTACAATCCCAACATACATTGGGGGCCACCTCTGGGACAAACATTATTTCCCGCTTGGTTCCCCTATTAATAAACCCAACAGCATAATTTCCCTTCACCTCTGCACAGTACCTGACACAAAGGCCACAATGGATACAGAATGAAGCCTCTTTTTCGAAACGATCCTTCTTGGCACCATATTCCTCCACATAATCTTCCAATCCTCTGGCATCAGGAGCATGTGCCAACAAAAGCTCAAGGATCATTTTACGAATTTTATCCACTTTTTCGGATCTTGTTCTCACAACCAGGCCATTTTCTACGGGGTAAAGACAAGAGGCTACCAAACTTACCCGCCCACGTTTTTCTGCTTCTACTGTACAAAACCGGCAAGCACCATATGGTTCTAGCTTTTCATGGTGGCAAAGGGTGGGAATGACTATCCCTATTTTTTGTGCTGCCTCCCAAATGGTCATTCCCTCTTCAGCTTCTACTTCTTTACCATCAATTGTTAAAACGATTTTACTCATTTCCCTTACCCCCCTTATCAATAATTCGTGCTTCTTCAGGAATAGGAGGTGGAACAGGTTCACCGGAAATTTTCTTCACTGCATCAAAACGACAAACTTCAAAACAAGTTTCGCACTTAGTACATCTTTCCTGATCAATAATGTGGATCATCTTCTTGCCGCCATCAATAGCCCCTGCAGGACAGTTCCTTAAACAACGCCTGCAACCCGTACATTTTTCCGGGTCAATATAAAAGGCAATGAGTTCCTTGCAGGAAAGGGCAGGGCACCTTTTCTCTTTTATGTGCGCCTCATATTCATCCCTAAAGTATTTTAGTGTACTTAAAACCGGGTTGGGGGCAGTTCTTCCCAATGCACAAAGTGCAGCACTTTGAACAACTTCACAAATATCCTCCAAAAGCTCAATGTCGCCCTCTTTTCCCTTACCCTTCGTAATATTTGTTAATAGTTTTAGCATCTGCCTGATGCCCTCACGACATGGAACACACTTACCACATGATTCATCAGTTAGGAAATTAAGGTAGTACCTGGCGACATCAACCATACAGTTATCCTCATCCATTACTATCATGCCGCCAGAGCCCATCATGGAACCGGCCTTGGTGAGTTCATCAAAACCTACTTCCAAATCCAACATTTCTTCAGGAAGGCATCCACCTGATGGCCCTCCTGTTTGCACGGCCTTGAATTTTTTCCCACCGGGTAACCCACCACCAATATCGTAGATAACATTTCTCAAAGTCGTGCCCATGGGGACTTCTACCAGACCAGTGTTATTTATCTTTCCTACCAGAGAAAATATCTTCGTGCCCTTACTTGTTTCTGTCCCAAATTGTGTAAACCAGTCGGCACCCTTGTTGATAATGAGGGGCACGTTTGCCCAGGTTTCAACGTTGCTAAGCACTGTAGGCTTTTCCCAGAGCCCTTTAATATTGGAGCGAATATACTTAGGCCTTGGTTCTCCTGCCTTGCCCTCCAGAGCCGTCATCAAAGCACTGGATTCACCGCAGACAAAGGCTCCGGCACCCATATGAACTATGACATCGAAGTCAAAACCCGAACCAAGGATATTTTTCCCCAAAAGACCGTATTCCTTGGCTGTCTCGATCGCAATTTTTACATTTTCCACCGCTAAAGGGTATTCCTGCCGCACATAAATGTAACCCTCATTTGCACCAACGGTATAGGCACCTATAGCCAGTCCTTCAAGTATAGAATGGGGGTTTCCTTCCAGCAATGCCCTGTCCATGAATGCCCCAGGGTCGCCCTCATCAGCGTTGACAACCACATATTTGGGGGTATCATCGGCATCACGGGACCCTTCCCACTTCACTGCCGCAGGAAAGCCAGCGCCCCCTCTTCCCCTCAGGTTTGATTTTCTGATTTCCTCCAAAACCTGGTCGGGGCTCATTTGAAATAGTACTTTGGCTAAAGCGGAATAACCACCAATTGCCAAATAATCGTCGATACTCTTAGAATCAAGCTTAGTATTTTCATAAATAAGCATCCGGTGTTGGTTTTTATAAAAGGGGATATCGGTTTCCTTGACAATTTTTTCACCAGTTGGTTCAGTATAAAGAAGCCGTTCTACAATTTTCTTTTCCTTAATAGTTTCAGAAATAATTTCAGGAACATCCTCGGGCTTTACATTAACATAACATATTTCCCCCGGATGAATGACCACAATAGGCCCTTTTTCACAAAAACCAGGGCACCCTGTTCCCATCATATCCACAACAGTATCTAAACCTTGTTTTTCAATCTCTGCTTTGAAAGCTGCTATTACCTCACCTGCACCTGAAGCCAGGCAACCAGTGCCGGCACACACTGAAATGCAGGGTTTGCCTGGTTCTTTCCGGGATAATATTTCTTGCCTGACCCCCTCTAGCTCCTCAACCGATTTTATTCGTGCCATAATATCATCCCTCACTCACATTCCCCGTATTTTTTAACACGTCTGTTGTTTCGGTTGGTGTTAAATTCCCATGGATTTGCCCATCAATCTCCACCACCGGGCCCAGGGCGCAACAACCAAGACAGTTAACGGTCTCTAGACTAAATTTTAGTTCAGAATCTGTCTCTCCTGGTTTAATTTTAGTAAACTCCTCCACTGCATCAAGGACACGCTGTGCACCACGAACATGACAAGCAGTTCCCATACATACATGAACTTCATGCCGCCCTCTAGGAACCACACTAAAAGACTTATAAAAAGTAGCTATATGCAATATCCGGGTTAAAGGAACTTTTAGTGTTTCGCTGATTTGTTCCAATGCTTCCTTAGGAATCCACCGTGTCTCTTTCTGGATATCCAATAATATTTGAATCAGTGAACTGGGTTTACTCCCATGTTTTTCAATAATCTGACCGATTTTGTCGCTATCCATATTATTTGTTCTGACCTCCTTCTTTTCCCTAATCGCTATTTACTCCTTCACCTCAGGCAAAAGCAAAAGTATAACGGCCCTGATTTTCATCATATCTTACTAGTCCTTGTCTTGCTGAATTATTAAGATGTTTTGATAACTCAGAGGGAACCAAACCTAAGATTTCAGAGATTTCGGCAGTTGAAAGGGGTCTTTCCTGTAAAAGTAACACAATCTGATTAATCGCTAGCTTGTCTGCAATCAATTCACGGAATATGTTGTTAAATTCCTCACTGGAATAAAACTCCTCATATTCTTCCATTGTATTAAAATGTGCTCTTAGTCTTTCACCTTCCACTAATCTAAAATAATAGATCATCTGCAAAGCTGCTTTTAGTTTCAGATCCAGTTCATTTCTTTCTAGTTCTTCGCCTTTTCCAAGTGGCCCTATTTCTTTTATTTTATTAACAAAGCTACCTGCAAATTCGGCAAAATGTTGTCCCTCACTGCTCGACATAAATTCAATACCGAGCCTTTCTGGATTTAATCCCATGTGTTCCAATAGTTTTCTTAAGATAAATGCAAGATTAAGGGCATGGTAATTCCCGCCGGTGCTATAATTACATTCATCCAAACGGCAACCAACTATAAACACCCCATCTGCCCCATTTGAGAAAGCCTTGAGTACATGTCCAAAATCAACTCTTCCGGTGCACATTACACGGACAATCCTAATTTCAGTTGTATATTGTAGTCTGGAAACTCCAGCCAAGTCTGCAGCTCCGTATCCTCACCACTGGCATACAAAACCCACAATCCTCGGCTTAAACCTTAGTCCTGTACTCATTCACTCCCACCTCCTTGGTTTGTTATCCAGCTTATAGTTTTACCTTACACATTTTGTACTACTGCATCAGCTTTTTCAGTAGGAATCACTGCATCAACTACACTTATTATCTCTTCATCAGTAAAATGCTTGAGTTGAATGGCACCTGTTGGGCATTTTCTATTACAAAGTCCATCGCCTTTACAAAGAACGGGATTGACCTTAGCTTTCCTGCCTTTGGGCGTTTCTTCAAATGCTATGGCACCATAACTGCAAGCCGCTATACAAGCCCCGCATGAAATACATTTATTTTCATCCACCTCACAAACAGAACCGGAGGCAATAACTGTATCATGTGAGAGAAGGGTTAAAACCCGGCCGGCAGCACCGTAAGCCTGATTAATGGTTTCCGATATAAGTTTGGGATAGTGGGCCATGCCACAAAGGTAAGTACCTTCCGTCCCAAAATCAACAGGTCTTAATTTGGCATGGGCTTCCTTAAAGAAACCATCCGGGTTTAACCCTACCTTAAAGAAACCGGCTAATTCATGGGCATCTTTGCAGGGAATGACGGCTGCAGCAAGGGTTACTATATCGGCATCCAGCTCCAGCTTCATGCCCAAAACATAATCCGGTACCGTCACCCTTAAAAATTCCCGGCCATCTTCCTCTACTGC
>JBMNNS010000074.1:0-8158 GCA_050942625.1 Dethiobacteria bacterium | reverse complement strand
TTCCAGGTGATTAACCGTACCCAGCGGTGTTATAGCGGACGCAAAGAGCCTTCTTACCCTCCCGGCCTCATTTCTCCTGCTTTTTCCTTCCAAGGTGTTTTCTATTAATTCCAGTAAAAGCCGGTCCCTGGCTTTTTTATCGAGATAATCATCCAGGTTATAATAATCTTCCAATGCCTTTAAATAAAGGTCTGCAGCCTGCAACAGCTTATAAACATTGCCAAAGGTTCTGCCTATCTCCTGTGTTATTTTTACAATGGGTGTCTTTTGACCAATAATTTTAGATTCGTCCCAAAAGCCCCCCAGATTTATAATTTCATCTATAGCGCCGGGATATTTAGGGTCTATCAGATGCGGTTTAGTTCCATCAATGAGGGCCACACCAATAGAATGAAAAGCAACAGCATCAATGGATTCCGGGTTGGAAGAACAATAATGATATTCCACATCATAACCGTGGGCTAACATTTCTCCCGCAATTTTGCCCATAAAAGTGGATTTTCCAACACCGGGGCCACCTTTTAGTATAAATATTCTCGCAGCTTCCGGGCCCATAATCTGATCGTAGTAAGAATAAAAACCATAGGCCGAATTGGACCCCGGGAATACTTTTTTTATTGTGCCCCTACCTTTCATGAGATCAACCCCCCATATACATACTATTAGGGCAGTCCTAAACTTAGAATATGGAAGGGTAGAAAAGAAAGGCTCCCCATTCTGAATTGTTCACCGGAAACTAACCAACTTTTCCCCCAAGCCTTTCCATAACAACTTTGGCCTCCGCCACAATATTAGCGATAATTTCCCCAACAGGAAGTATATCTTTAACCAACCCGACAACCTGCCCGCAGTGCAGTAGTCCTCTTTCCACGTCCCCTGTTTCCTGAAGCTCTTTACCCCTGGCTCCCGATACCAACGGTAAAAGTTCCTCAAACGTGGCCCCTTTGCTCTCCAAGGTAACCACCTGTTCTGCAACCGTGTTTTTAATAACCCTGGCAGAGTTTCTTAACGAACGCAAAACCAAGATCGTTTCGGTTTCCGCCAGGCCCCTAAGATGTTCCTTTACATTCTGATGCATGGGGGACTCCTGTGAAACCATAAAACGTGTACCCATTAGAACACCTTCGGCCCCCAACGCCAGTGCAGCCACCAGCCCCCGACCGTCAGCGAACCCCCCTGCCGCTATTACCGGTATGGAAACGGCATCCACCGTGATGGGTAAAAGGACCAGCGAGGAAACATCCTCTTCCCCAGGATGGCCGGCACATTCAAAACCGTCGATTATTACCATATCACAGCCAATTTTTTCTGCTTTCCGTGCAAAACGGACTGCCGTTACTTTATGCATGACGAGGATCCCCTTTTCCTTAAAAAGAGGCATATATTCTTCCGGGCTCCGGCCGGCTGTTTCCGCGACCCTGACGCCTTCCTCCGCCAAAACTTTAATAACACCCTCAATATCCAGGGGCTTCAAAGCTGGGAATAGGGGGATGTTGACCCCAAAAGGTTTGGAGGTCAGCTTTTGCGTTTTTCTGATTTCAGCCCGCAACTGCTCCTTTTCAGGAAAAGTTGCTGCAGATAAAATCCCCAGGCCCCCTGCATTGGATACAGCCGCTGTTAGCTCTGCCCGGGAAAGCCGGAACATCCCGCCCTGAATAAGAGGATATTTGATGCCTAAGAGCTCTGTCACCCTTGTTTTAAATAAATTACCCATAGCCTAACACCTCACAGATTTTAAAAATAGATAGCTACCCTGCGTTCAGCACGACAAATGTATGCCTGTTGTAGGACAGGGGTGAAATCCCGCCCTTTAAATTTATTAATTTGCATCCCTTCGCAGGCAATGATAAAATTATCCCAAAAATATGAGCATTTTCCTGGTTTATCTACACTGATATTAGCCGGGTAAAAAGCAGGAGTACTAATGAAAAATTCCCCTAAAAAAAATAAAAATAATAGTGCTAAAAAAATCACGCTTAGCGAACTATTTTTCACCTTTTTTAAAATCGGTGCTTTTACCTTTGGCGGCGGCTATGCCATGATCCCGCTAATAAAGAGAGAAATTGCCGAAAAAAAGAACTGGATCGGCAACAATGAATTTTTGGATAACCTTGCGGTTGCCCAATCTCTTCCCGGCTCCAATGTTATCAGTTTTTCCCTATTGGTCGGCTATCGTTTAAAAGGGATCAAAGGTGGATTTTTTTCTTTATTGGGCACAATCCTACCTTCTTTCCTGATCATCCTTATAATTTCAATTTTTCTCTGGCAATTCCGGAAAAATGATCTGGTGCAGGCTGCCTTCTATGGGATCCGGCCGGCTGTTGTAGCCCTGATTATCTCCGCAGCCTATGAACTCGGGAAAGGAGTCTTTCGGCAACGCCGCTCTCTATTACTTTTTATACTTTTTTTTGGGGTTTTAATCCTCTTCAACTTACACCCTCTGGTAGTGATCGTTAGCGGAGCAATAACCGGTTTTCTGTGGACCAACAAGAAATAGGGAGTCGATCCTGCTTGCTTAGATTATTGTTAAAACTATTCTATTCCTATCTTAAAATCGGGTTTTTTAGTTTTGGTGGCGGCTATGCTATGCTGGCCCTCATGGAACATGAAATCATCAGAATAAACCACTGGATAACTACGGCTGAATTTATTGATCTTATTGCTGTAGCGGAGATGACGCCGGGGCCCGTGGCTATTAATTCGGCAACCTTTGTTGGTTACAGGATAGCAGGGTTTTTAGGAGCAACGCTGGCAACTACAGGGGTGGTTTTCCCTTCCCTGCTGCTGGTTTTACCATCAGCAAAATTGTTCACAAAATATTACGGGCATCCAACCCTGGAACGTGCCCTTTCCGATATTAAACCCGCTGTAATTGCCCTCATCAGCCTGGCAGCCTTTGTCCTTGGGAAGAGCGCCATAACTGATCTAACGACTTCCCTTATTGCCGCAGCCTGCCTGTTGCTGCTCATCTTAGGCAGGATCCATCCCTTGACTATTATTGGCCTTGGAGCCCTGGCAGGATTGATCTTACACCCATAGCAAAGGGCCAAATAACCGGAAGAAACCAGAACAAAAACGCCGCCCAAAAACGGCGGCGCTTGATCTGCATTAATGGTTGTCTTTATCCCAATTAAAAATTTTTACATTGAAATCCTCGCCATCTTCTTTCCAATTAACTTCTAAGTAAGAATTGTTTTCAAAATCTTCAATTAGGTTATTGTCATTAGATCCAAGTGGAACCTTTCCTCTAAAGTCGGGATCCTGATAATCCAGAGTGTATTCGAGCACATCTCCAGGGTTAACAGTGTCATAAACTTGGGCCAGATCATCTTCTATGATATCAGCTGTCAATGGGCTTTTGATGATAATGCTAACATCCTGGGCAGCGCTTGTCCCTTCGTATTTTACAGAGCAAGAGGCTTTCAAGCTGACCTCATCAGCGGTTATTTCAATTTGAGTATCCTTTTCCTGTACTACCCAAATATCCTCAAAAACCTTTTCAGGACGCACGCCTGTTCCGGCCGTTGTTTCTTCTACAACATTACAACCTGCTATAAATGAAAAAAGAAGTGCAGTAAGTAACAAAAATATAATGTTTCTCATATTTCCCCCTCCGTTTGAAAATATTAACTTAGTCCTTTAAAGCACTCAGAATCGAACGCAACCTTTCACGATAGCCCGCATTTTCAATGATGGTGCCGGTAACTACCATATCTGCTCCGGCTTGCCTTACCCGACGTGCATCTACCGCTGTTCTAATACCACCTCCAACGATCAGGGGCAAAGAAATTTCTTTCTTGACAACACGGATCATTCCGGCAGGGATAGGTTGGGCCGCACTTGTTCCCCCCTCCAAATAGATATATTTCATGCCAAAAAGCTCTGCCATCGTGGCATAGCTGGCTGCTAACCAAAAGTTTTGTCTGGGAACCAATTCCAGCTCCACGCTTTTATCTATCCTGATGCCCGGTTCAACCACCAGGTATCCCATGGGAATAGTTTCGATACCGATCCTTTTTAATATTATGGCTCCTTGCGTTTGGACCCCATTTATAAAGTTGCAATTTTTAGCATTAAGCAAAGTGTAAAAGAAAAAAGCATCGAAAGAAAAACTCAGGGCTTCGGCGCCGGACGGTGCATACACTACCGGTATGGAAATATCCTCCTTGATAAATCTGATCACTTCAAGAAGTGTCTTTTGTGACAGCCCGCTAAGACCCGCCACAAGGATAAGATCGCTTCCAACCTCCTGCGCGGTATGAGCCAGGCGCTTTGCAACCTCAGGAGACTGCTTAAGCGGATCAATCAAGGTAATGTGTACGGTACCCATCTTTAGTTTTTCTTGAATATATTTTTCAACAGACATATTTAACCCTTCCCCAGTTTTCCCCTTTAATTTACTCCTCAAGATTATTATAATAGACTTTCATTTGTTTGACAACCAGAAAGATTTCCCGAACTAATAAAAAAGGATATATACAGGGGCGGGAAGGAAAACCGGCTTATCTATTATCGATGTCACCATGGCCTTAAGCTTGCACAGGTACCACCACCTGGCAAGAATTAGCCTGCTCTATAGTAATCCCGTTACCATATAATAATTTAAGATTCTCATCAGTAAGTATATCTTCCTTGGGGCCTGCCGCCAGAACTTTGCCGTCCTTTATCATCATCACATCGTCACAATAATGTAAAACTAAATTAGGATCATGGGCAGTAATAATTGTGGTTACTCCTTTAGTTAAGACCAGACTGCGGATTAGATCCATTACCATATGCTGGTTGGTAAAATCCAGTTGTGATGTAGGTTCATCCAACAGGAGAATGGGGGCAGAATGCATTAGTGCCCGCGCTATTAGAACAAGTTGCTGTTCCCCACCGGAAATTTGATCGAATTGACTATGCAAAAGGTACTCAATACCAATTTCCGCTGCCGTTTCCTTTGCTTTTTTTTCCGAGTCGGCGGACGGCGACTGCCAGGCCTTTAAGTGGCACCCTTCCCCCAGCAAGATCATGTCAATAACACGCAGAGGGAAAACAGTCCGGGCACCCTGGGGTACCAGAGCGATCAGGTTGGCAATTTGGTGGGGCTTAAGGCTTGATATATCCTGATCATTGAGGTAAACCTTGCCGCTCATTGGTCGCAACAGGCCGTTCAAACAACGGAATAATGTAGTTTTCCCACAGCCGTTCCGGCCTAAAATCCCCAACATTACACCTTTTTTAACCTGCATATCTATTTGTGTCAATACCGGAATGCCATTATAACCCGTTACCAGGTTTTCCGTTCTAATAATTGTCACCACACCCCCCTTTTCTGTTTGGAAAATATTAACCAACCCAGGTAAGGAGCTGCCACAAAGGAGGTGATCACTGAAATGGGCACTTCTCCAGCAGGGAGGTTACGAATTATGGTATCAATCAACAACAGAAATAACGCACCAAGAACTGCCGCATATGGTACCACTTGCTTTTGGTTGGAACCAATAATAGAACGTGCAATATGGGGAATTATTAACCCCACCCAGGAAATATTCCCCACGGCAGCGGTAGAAACAGAAACAATCAATGCTACAAACATAACATAAATAAACCGCCATCTTGGCAGGTTAATCCCTAGTGATTTGATCTCCTCATCGGTTTGGCCCATAATGTTTAAACGCCAACTAAAAATAATTAGAAAGAAAATACCCACTAAAACTAATGGGAAAACCAGGCCTACCTTTTCCCAGTTAGAAGCATTAAAAGCCCCTAACAGCCAGTAGTTAATTCTTAGCATGTCGCTGTAGGGATCCGACAAATACAAAAGCAGTGTTAAGCCCGCCTGGAAAAGAGCACTAATAATTACCCCAATTAAAACAAGCACGGTAACACTGCTACCAGGCAGGCGGGATACAATAGCAAAAGACAACAATAAGGCCAGCACCCCAAAGCTGAAGGAAAACCCTTGTATAACCATGGTTGAAGCGGAGAAAAAAAAGATACTTATCCCTACACCTAGATTAGCTGCCTGGGTCACCCCTATTACATCAGGGGAAGCTAAAGGATTTCTGTAAAGGGTCTGCATAACAGCACCGGCCACTGAAAGAGCCGCCCCAACTGAACAGGCTAAAATTGAACGCGGCAAACGTACATTCCAAAAAACTATCTGTTTTTGGGCAGCAATATTCGCAGCAACCTCCTGGTTGATATTCATCTTGTCCAAAAACATGGCAATAATATCGGCAAAGGTGACATGCACCTTGCCGATATTAAGCGAAAGAAAAAACAACAAAACAAATAACAATAATGTAACAGAAAGAGCGGGCCATAACCTTTCGTCACGACTTACTGCAGTATTACTCCCTATGCCGCCCATTTCTATCAAAGCACACCACCTAATTCGGTATATGAATAACCAAACATAAATTCGTATACCGAATCGGCCACTTTTAGCATATCAATATCCTCATAAAGCTCCGGGTGAATTGTTTTTCCTGTCCAAATAATCCCTAAAACAGACTGGGGCAACGGGAAATCCCACCAACCAAGGGATGAAGGGAAGATATAAATCTCTTTATTTTTAACTGCTTTTACAGTTTGCAAGGCGGGATCAGCCAGAACGCTCTTCACGTCATCAACACCTTTGCTCGATCCAAGAAAAATATAATCGGGGTCCGAGGAGATGATATCCTCCGCACTGATACTTGCCCAGTGGCCGTTTAATCCGGCCCCGGCATTAATACCGCCCGCCGTTTCCACCATTTGGTGCTGGAACATATCTTTTGTTGCTGCAGTATAAACACCGCCGGAACCACAAACAAGCACGGTAGGTTTTTGATCTTCAGGAATTTTGGCAGTCCGCTCTGAAACTAAAGCACGAAGATCTTCTATAAAACTAATTACTTCGTCGCTTCTTTCGGGACAGTCAAAAACCTTGCCCATAATACGTGCTGTTTCGTAAACCTCCTCAAAGGTTTCACCACTGACTGCTATCGCCGTAATGCCGGCGTTTTGGAAAAGTTCCGTTTCTTCTGCCCCTTTGCTGACATTAGTAAAAATAACATTAACCCCCTGGTTAATTAGATCCTCAGGGTTATCGGGAACATGGGGGGTTGGGTTAATGATAGGCAAGGAAGCGTAGAAATCATCAACCTCTGCCAGTGCCTCCGTATCGGCGCCGCCAACTGCAGACTGAAAACCCAGCTTTTCCATTTGACCCATGGCAAATAACATTTTATAGCCATATATATGGGTGGCACTAACTTTTTCGATTTTTTCGGGAAGCTCCACAGTTCTCCCTAATTGATCAACGATTATGTTCCCGGTGTCCTCAGTAACATTCCCAGCATTCTCTGTGTCGCTTCCGGTATCCTCAGTAACGCCCATCCCGGTCTGGTTGCTACAGGCTGTTAGAAGCATCATGCTAAAAACTGCAACCAACAAACAAAATACAATTTTTCCCCTCCGCCGCCTCGTTTTTGTTGCTCCGTTCTTGGGATCCATGGTAAAAAGTGTGTGGATCGATAAATAATTCATAGCTCCTATCCTCTCCTTTCCAAAATGGGAGGTTATGTCGTTTCCAACATAACCCTAACGCCTGTAATCCATAGTTAAACCTTAGGGTCTAACAGGGTTTAACCTTAGGGCTTACAGGTCGGAGTTGTTACATATATTTTAGCACGTTTTGTGATTTAGTAAATATTATTTTTAAACCAATTCATGAGCAAAAAATGGATAGTTCTTGCCCTTACCTTTTTAGTAAAGTGTCATTGGTTGTCATTTTTCGTAAGCGCTCAATCTTCCGGTGCCTTGACAACAAAAAACCGGAGTGGCCTTTCGGCTTCGTCCGGTTCCGTATAACTCTATTAATTTATGTTATTCCTGCAATCGTCCGGCAGCTTGGACGACCAAGGTAGCAAATCCTTCAATAAGGATGGGTCGCTTTTAAAATCCATGCCCGGCATTTTGCTGAAAATATGCGTCAGATATTTGTACACATTAAGGTTATTGGCCTTGGCCGTTTCCACAATGCTGTAAACGTTGGCACTGGAGGTGGCTCCCTTGTATTTGTCAATCGAAAATTCCCCCATATTTTAATCGAAAACTCCCCCACTAATAGTCAAAAAAACACGTTTATTCCTGTTCTTCCAACCATTTTTTGGTTTCTTTTAAGCGA
>JBMNNS010000072.1:0-8334 GCA_050942625.1 Dethiobacteria bacterium | reverse complement strand
GAAGATGATTTATGTAATTTTTTTTTAGAGGGGTGTTAGGTTGAAAAGTGATTTTAAATGGCCTGTAATGGTTCTGATTATTCTACTTACCTTTGCCGGGATTTATGCTTTTTCTTACTGGCGCCAGCTTAACTTAGTGGAAGAACCTCTTAGGGATAAGCTTCTGGAATTAGAAAATATTGCTGATGTAAATATATATAGTTCCACTCCTAAAGTCACAATTAATATTGTACTGGACAAAGGGGATAATCTACCTCAATTATATAATAACGTTGAAGAGGTTGCTCTTTCCATTTATGAGGAAGATTCCTTCAATATTTCCATCACTGATAAAAGAACCCCCTACCTGAATAATCTTTATGAAGAGATTCATTTCAGCCTTATGGAGGGTGAAAGGCTTGGTAACTATAGTAAAATGAAAGAAGAAATTTCCCATATCCTTGGTCAGGAGCAAAATTTAGATTCCTACCATCTTTGGGTAGATCAAAAACGCATTTATTTGCTGCTTACATCTGGGGATAGCTTTTTATGTGAAATTACCCCTATAAGTTCATATCAAACAAGGATAAAATTGTAAACACCTGTTAATTGCTTCCGAACCGGCTTAATCTTAGTTACACTAACAGGAATTAAAACAGGAATTAACCGTATTCAGAATATTTATTTTTTGGTTACAAGCAGGAACTTTCCTGTTAGGTATAGAATTAAATGATGATAGATGCTTGGTAACACAATGAACAATTAGGTAATACAATCTTAACTTGCTTTTTTGCAGCTTCTTTTTTATCCAACTGGTGTTACAAATTATATTTTTGTAATACTATTTTGTAAAAGGCTCTAACCTCTTTTATTGAGTTTATTCTTCTTCTTCTTTCCCGGTGGGTTTCCAATTTGCCGGGTTTTTTTTTACCTTGCCCTTGTAATATTCAACTGGTATAATGAATTTATTAGAGCAATGTTATGTAAACTGCCCTTTTTTTTGGGGTAGCTGGAGGGGAATTAATGATTAAAGAAATTGGTGCTGGAGTGGCCTTGGGTGCCTTAATTGGCTTAGTCTGGCTGGGGTATAATATTTTACCCATCATATTTTTATTGGGGCTATTTTTTTTCCTTTATAAGATGATAGATATGAGGGGTGGGGTTAAAGAATTTGCCCCTGTAGCTGTAAATAATAAAAAAGCGTCGAATGAAATTACATTTGACGACGTAGGGGGCCAAAATACTGCAAAACGGGAACTATTGGAGTCGTTAGATTTTTTAAAACAACCCGAAAAAATAATTAAATTGGGCATTAGGCCGATCAAGGGTTTATTGTTGGTTGGGCCCCCCGGCACAGGAAAAACACTGCTTGCCAAAGCAGCTGCTTCATACACTGACTCTGCCTTCATTGCTGCAGCGGGCAGTGAATTTGTTGAAATGTATGCTGGTGTTGGCGCACAAAGGGTTAGAAAATTGTTTAGCCAGGCCAAAAATAGCGCTAAAAACATGAATAAAAAAAGTGCAATTATTTTTATTGATGAGATTGATATCTTAGGAGCTAAAAGGGGTAATTCCAATACATCCCATAAAGAGATGGAACAAACAGTTAACCAACTTTTAGTTGAAATGGATGGGTTAGGGGTAGATGGGGATTGTCAAATATTATTAATTGGAGCAACCAATAGGGCGGACTTGCTAGACGAAGCCCTTTTAAGGCCTGGCCGCTTCGATCGAATCGTCCAGGTCGAACTGCCCGATTATGAAGGGCGCCTCCAAATACTTACAATGCATACCAGAAACAAACCTCTGGCTTCCGAAATTAATTTAAAAGAAATTGCGGCTGAAACTTTCGGTTTCTCCGGGGCCCACCTGGAATGCCTGGCAAATGAGGCCGCTATTTCTGCCTTACGGGAAAAGTGTAATTATATTAAAAAACGTCATTTTTATGAAGCAATAGACAAAGTTATACTGGGAGAAAAAATTGAACGTTCCATTAAAAAGGAGGAATACAAAAGGATAGCCTTGCATGAAACAGGACATGCCTTAGTTGGTGAACTAGTTCGACCAAAATCTGTGGCAACTATAACAATTATACCAAGAGGAAAGGCTATGGGGTACATCAGACATGTACCTGAGAAAGATAGCTATATTCATACCAGGGATTATATTAATGGTCAAATTGCTGTCCTGCTAGGCGGGGCAATAGCGGAAGAAGAAATCCTGGGGGACCGCAGTACCGGGGCGCTCAATGACTTCCAGCAAGCTGTTGATTTGGCTAAAACAATAATTGAATCCGGCATGTCATCCCTGGGTATAGTTAGTGTAAAAGATTTGCCGGGAAATATTTTTCATGATGTCCTCAAGGAGATTATTAATGAACAAGAAGAAAAGGTAAGGTGCATAATTCAAAAATATAGGGATATTGTCATAGCTGTAGCTGACTATTTACTGGAAAAGGAAAGAATAAGTGGTCAATATTTACGTGATTTACTCAAGGCTGCAGCAAACTAAAAATACTGCTCGGATCAGTAGTCGCCTGGAATGGGGTTATGTGATGAGATTTAATAAGTGTTTGGTTTTAAAAATAGTTTTTAGCTTACTATTGATGTTCTTTTTGATTCATTTTTTAAGCCCAACCAATATTTTGGTAGGGCCTTTTGAATTAGAAGGATATTTAAAATTTCCTGGAAGAGGAAACACTTTCATCCACTTTCCCCCTTTAGGAAAGGTTGTTGCTCAAACCCATACCTCTTTGCTTGACTTTAATATTTCACTAAGAGGTATTGATACCGAGCAGTTGCTACCATATTTGAATGGCATCATGCAAACAGGGTTATCTACAGACACTATTGCTAACGAAATTAAAAAAGGTTTTCTAAAATATGTAGTGAGTTTATTCATATTTGTATTTTTTTTAGGTATGGTCAGTTCACTATTATGGACCAGGTTATGGACCAGGAATAAAATTGACAAAAAAGAAATGGTTTTATTAGGTACAGTTAACCTTGCAGTGCTTTTTCTTTTGCTTTTTATTGCCATAAACTCCTACAACCAGGAGGCATTTTCCGAAGCAGAATATGAAGGTATGCTTGAAGCAGCACCATGGGTTTTAAAAGCCCTTGATGGGGGTACTCAAGTTATCAATAACATGGGGTTGCAGTTTGTTGAGGTAGTAAATAACCTTTCATATTTGCAAAAAGAAATGGAAAAGGACGGCCCGGAAGACCTGAAAAAAGGGAGCAAAAAGGTACTCCATGTTTCCGATATTCATAATAACCCTGCTGCATTTCAGTTTATAAGGCGCATAGCAGAAACCTTTAGCGTTGATCTGATTATTGACACCGGGGATCTGTTTGACTATGGAACTACTTTTGAAGCGGAGCTAATGCGAAAAAACCTGCAAGAAATTAATATACCATACATTTTTATCCCCGGAAACCATGAATCCCCTTCCCAGGTAGCCTACTTGAAGGATAATCTTGAAAACATAACTGTCCTGGAAGGAGAAACAATAGAAGTTGCTGAATTACGGATTTTTGGTCTGGCTGATCCTGCCTCATATTCATTGGAGTTAATTTTACAGGATCCTGACATGCTGGAAGAAAATGCAAAAAGACTATATGAAATGGTTAATAAAAGCGGTACAGTTGACATAATTGCTACACATGACCCTAAAAGTTTTAAATACTTGAGAAGCAATAACAATTTGCTATTAGCTGGACATACACACAGCCCCTATATTATAAAGGAGGACAACTTTATAGAAATAAACGCAGGGACTGCAGGAGCTTCTGGGATAAGAGGGCTACAAAACCTTGAAATGGATTTTTGCCTGGTTTTGTTAACCTTTCAAGAAACGGAAAATAAATCTTATCTTCCGATTACTGCTGATCTAATTAAAGTAAAGCATTATCCCCTAAATTTTAGCCTGGAACGCTTTCTCCTGCATACTTAAAGACTGGTAAATTCCTTGGGAAGCTATTCATTAATTTAAGGGGCAGGAAAAATTATGCTAATGTAGAAATCTTAAGTGGTGATTAAAATGCGTTCCTTTCTAGCTATTAATTTAAGCCAACAGCTAAAAAAAGAACTTGGCTGCCTCCAGGAAAAATTGAAACAAAAAGGAGTCAAGGAGTTTAAATGGGTTAACCCTGAACTGATGCATATAACATTAAAATTTTTAGGAAACATAACCTCTAGGCAGGTTTCTTTATTAGAGAAACCCCTGCAGGAACTTGGAAATAGAACAGCCTCTTTCAATCTTTCTTTAGCTGGTTTGGGGGCTTTCCCTCATAAAAAACGACCACGTGTTCTTTGGGGGGGTATTAAAAGGGGAGCTGCAGAAATAATTAATCTTTCAATGGAAATTGAGGAGATTACAAAACAACTTGGGTTCCCCCCAGGGCAAAGGAAGGTTGTGCCCCACCTGACTATCGGCAGGCAAAAAAATTCCGCATTTGATTTCCCCCCGGGTGTATTTGAACAAAAATGGGAATCTAAAACTACGTTGTTTATTGATAGATTTTCTTTAATTAAAAGCACCTTATACCCTTCTGGCCCTGAATATACAACGCTTAAAGATTTTCTATTAAAATAAGCTTTCCAGGCAGGAATTTACTTTTGTAAAACAGAAATATGATAATATGAAACAAACGTTCAGCAACGGGAGGCTATTATTTAAGAAATGAAAAAGAAAAAAGCTTTAGAAACGACCTTACTGCAAATTGAAAAACAATTTGGTAAAGGGTCCATTATGAAACTTGGTTCCGATACAAGAGCTAATGTCTCTGTAATTTCTACAGGGGCTTTACCAATAGATATTGCTTTGGGCGTAGGGGGGCTTCCAAAAGGCAGGATAGTGGAAATTTTTGGGCCGGAATCCTCCGGCAAAACAACTGTTGCTTTGCATGTGATCGCTGAAGCCCAAAAAAATGGTGGTTTTGCAGCATTTATTGATGCGGAACATGCCCTTGATCCTTCCTATGCTAAAGAACTAGGTGTTAATATTGATGAGCTTTTGGTTTCCCAACCCGATACAGGTGAGCAGGCCCTGGAAATTTCTGAACTGCTCGTCAGAAGTGGGGCAGTCGACGTTTTGGTGGTCGATTCTGTAGCTGCCCTTGTCCCAAGGGCAGAAATCGAAGGTGAAATGGGTGACAGCCATGTCGGCCTGCAAGCCCGTCTGATGTCCCAGGCAATGAGAAAATTATCTGGAGCCGTCAGCAAATCACAAACAACGGCTATTTTTATTAACCAGATCAGGGAAAAGGTTGGCGTGATGTTTGGTAATCCGGAAGTTACTCCAGGGGGCAGGGCTTTAAAATTTTATTCCTCAGTAAGGCTGGACATTAGAAAATTGGAACCAATTAAACAGGGAAATCTTTTGATCGGGAACCGCACCAGGGCCAAGGTGGTAAAAAACAAAGTGGCTCCACCTTTTAAACAGGCCGAATTTGATCTTATTTTTGGTAAAGGTATTTCAAGAGAAGGATGCCTTGTGGATCTTGGAAGCGAAAGTGAAATCATCAAAAAAAGTGGCACCTGGTATTCTTATGGGGAAGAAAGACTGGGCCAGGGAAAGGAAAATGCAAAAGAATTTTTGAGACAACACCCTGAATTAAGCTCAGAAATAGAAATGAAAATTCGTTTACACTATAACCTCTTACCCCTGCAAGGCAATGATGAGAATAATGACACTGGCAGCAATAATGAAAATGGAGTTGAAGAAACAGAACCTAAAATAGAAAAGGAGTGATTTAATAGTAGGCAGCACCAGTTAAAGTAATACCGGTAAACAGGCCCAAATGTGCTCAACTGTATTTAAAAAAGATAAAAAATAGCAGGCTGTTTTATGTTAATTAATAATGATTATTAGGAATGTATTAATTCTTCCAAGAAGATTATTTATTACTTGACATAAACTTCTTAAGAAGATAAAATTGTTAACGGGTTACGAATTTTTATTTGTGTGTTTACACCCTTAAAATAGACCAAAACCATAGATTTTTGTTACGTCTAAGGACGTTTTATATAAACCTGTAAATTGTTGGAGTAATGTTTCTCCAAAGGTGAATATGGCTATGTCTATTTTAAGCTGTGGTTTCACAGCTTATTTTTGTTGGAAAAACATTAAAACATAATAAAATCATTAAAACATAATAGCATAATAACAGCATGGGCTATAGAGACAATATTGCGCTGCAGTGTAAGGGGTTATTTGCAATACTAACTGAGGAGGTGAAGGTTTATAATTGGAATACTTTGATGTTGTTATTGGTGCAATTGGTTTATTAATAGGGGCCGGGGCCGGTTATTTTGTTCGTAAACACTTAGCTGAAGCCAAAATAGCTTCTGCGGAAGAAGCTGCCCAAAAAATAATTAAAGAGGCAGAAATCAAAAGCCAGTCTCTAAAAAAAGAAAAAATACTTGAGGCTAAAGAAGAAGTTCACAAACTAAGGAACGAACTGGATAAAGAAACAAAAGAACGGCGTTCCGAGCTGCAACGCATGGAAAGACGCAACCTGCAAAAAGAAGAAATGCTGGATAAAAAATCATTTCAATTGGAAAGAAAGGAAGAAGAATTAAAAAAGAAAAGTGAAGAAACCGAACAGATCCAGGAAAACCTGAAAGCTATTTATCAACAACAGCTTGTTGATCTTGAAAGGATTTCGGGACTTTCTACTGAAGAAGCCAGGGACATTATTCTTGATAGGGTAAAAGAAGAAATACAACATGAAATTGCCCAAATGATTAAGGATGTGGAACAACAAGCAAAGGAAGAAGGGGACAAAAGGGCCAGGGAAATTATTACCCAAGCTATTCAAAGGTGTGCTGCAGATCATGTTTCAGAATCAACAGTTTCTGTGGTAAACCTCCCCAATGATGAAATGAAAGGACGCATCATTGGCAGGGAAGGAAGAAATATCCGTACGCTGGAAACATTAACCGGTATTGACTTAATTATTGATGATACACCTGAAGCAGTTATTTTATCAGGTTTTGATTCGATTAGAAGGGAAATTGCTCGCATTGCCCTGGAAAAGTTAATAATAGATGGCCGTATCCATCCTGCACGTATTGAGGAAATGGTAGAAAAGGCCCGTCATGAAGTAGAAACCCAAATAAGGGAAGAAGGGGAGCAGGCTGCATTTGAAGTGGGAGTTTACGGCTTGCATCCCGAAATTATTAGGATGTTAGGTAGATTAAAGTTTCGTACAAGTTATGGACAAAATGTCTTGAAACATTCTATAGAGGTGTCTCATTTGGCAGGCATTATGGCCTCAGAACTGGGCCTGGATATAAAAATGTCAAAAAGGGCAGGATTACTCCATGATATTGGAAAGGCCCTGGATCATGAAACAGAAGGCCCGCATGTTGTAAATGGAGCAGAACTGGCCAAAAAATATCGTGAATCTCCTGAAATTATTAATGCTATAGCTGCACATCATGGTGACATTGAGCCCCAAACGATGGAAGCTGTTTTAATCCAGGCTGCTGATGCTATTTCCGCTGCAAGACCTGGTGCCAGAAGAGAAACCTTGGAGGCATATATTAAACGCCTGGAAAAACTGGAAGAAATAGCAGATTCCTTTGAGGGTGTTGATAAAGCGTTTGCTATCCAGGCCGGCCGTGAAATACGTATTATGGTTAAGCCCGACAAGGTTAATGATTTAACGGCAGCACAGGTAGCCAGAAATATAGTCAAAAAAATTGAACAGGAACTGGAATACCCAGGACAAATTAAGGTTACCGTTATCAGGGAAACCCGCGCCGTTGAATATGCCAAATAGAACATATTTTTGGTAATTAGTGCCGCAAGGCACTTTTTTTCTTTTTTGAGAAGGAATTATTTAAACTGTTATTGAATAAGTAATTGAGTAATTGCCCGGTAGTAGGATTATAAAGGCGAATACTGTAGTTTTTACAACTTTTTTAGGGGAGGTTGGCAATTAATTGTTTTAAACCTATTTTTGGACAATTGAACTGTTAACTAAGTTATTAAACATTTAAGAGCAATTTCTAATGGACAATATGGGGGGATTAGTTTTGGTGCATCTCAAACAACAGCCCATAGGAAATATTTCAATGGCTGACTTATTAATTGCTTTTCTTGTCCGTTTTCCAGCAATTTTTACCCTTAATTATAACCTGGCGGAAGCAAAATTTAGGTTTTCATTTATAATAACAAAAGTTTTAGAACAGGAAAAATATTTGAGGTTTAGAAAAATATTATACGAACATTTAAAAACTTATTATGAAATACTAAACCTTGAAGAACCTACATACCCTAAAATTAGGAAGAGTGTCCTTGATTCTTGGACTTTACTGGAGATAACATGGACCAGGGAAAATATC
>JBMNNS010000071.1:0-8483 GCA_050942625.1 Dethiobacteria bacterium | reverse complement strand
ATTCTCCACTCCAACCATAACACCCAAATGCCGCAGCTTTTTTACTTTTGAACTTAAGCTCTTTCATGAGATGAATAAACCCGGCCACTGAATGCAATATGCTGTTTGAAATTGTCGGTGAACCGATTACTACAGTTTTAGATTTGAAAACCTCGGTAATCAAATCGTTTTCATCGCTCTTGGCAAGATTATGCACTTTTACAACCACATCAGGATCGGCTATTCCGATTCCCTCAGCTATCTTCTCAGCAAGCTGTTTTGTCCCGTTCCACATGGTGTCATAGATGATGGTAATTTGATTTTCCTGATAATCATTTGCCCATTGCGCATACTTTTCAACAATCTGTAGCGGATTGTCGCGCCAAATGACCCCGTGACTTGTCGCAATCATCTCTATCGGAAGGTTCAGCGCGGTAATCTCATCCAGTTTTTTTCTTAGCATGGGGCTGAAGGGGGTCAATATATTCGCGAAATACTTAATGGATTCATTAAATAGATCGCACTGGTCGACCTGATCGTTAAATAGTTTTTCTGTGGCTAAATGCTGCCCGAATGCATCGTTACTAAATAATATATTGTCTTGAGTCATATAGGTTGCCATGCTGTCCGGCCAATGCAGCATAGTCATTTCCACAAAGATAAGTTCTTTCCCATTGCCGATATCAATTTTATCTCCGGTCTTTACGACTTGGAAATTCCAGTCCTGATGATATTGTCCCCTCAAAGATTTTACTGCATTTGCTGTACAATAAATGGGCTTATTCGGTATATGCTTCATTAGAGCGGGAAGAGCACCGCTATGGTCGATCTCCCCATGGTTAGCAATGATAAAATCAATTTTGTCCAAATCAATTTCTTTTACCAGATTATCAACGAATTCCTCTGCAAAGGGGCTCCAAACCGTATCAATTAGGACGGTTTTTTCCTCCTGAATTAGATAGGAATTATAAGTTGATCCTTTATGTGTTGAGTATTCATCTCCATGAAACTTCCGAAGTTCCCAATCAACCTTTCCAACCCAAAATACATTGTTTTTTACCTGTTTTTTCACCTTTAACGCGCTCCTTTAGCGTTTTTACACTTCTTCTTTTTCTCGCAACATTTAATCTGTTTCTTATAAATAGTATTTACATAAGCACCAGGATACTTAAGGCCATGATTGCCATTCCGGCAACCAACCCATAAATGGCTAGATGGTGCTCACCATACTCTTTGGCAGCCGGCAGAAGCTCATCCAGGCTGATATAAACCATAATACCTGCAACAGAAGCAAAGACAAGTCCAAATATAGTACCGCTTAGAAACCTGTATAAAATCAAAAAGCCTACCAAGGCACCAAGTGGCTCCGCTAATCCTGATAAAAAGGATAATATAAATGCTTTCTTTCTGCTTCCTGTAGCATAAAATACCGGTACTGCTACCGCAATGCCCTCCGGTATGTTATGAATAGCAATGGCGACGGCAATGGAGATACCCAGCATGGGATCACTCAAGGCCGCCATAAAGGCTGCCAGTCCTTCAGGAAAGTTATGGATTGCCAGGGCCATTGCTGTAAATAATCCCATACGCATGAGTTTTGACTTGTGTTCTTCGCTTTTACCGTCCATTTCCTCCACCGTATGCACTTCATGGGGGTTTTCCATTTCAGGTATCACTTTGTCAATGACCCCGATCAACAATATGCCAAAAAAGAACCCCCCTGTTGCTGCCCATGCTCCGGTCACAGACCCAAGAGAAACCGCCAAGGATTCGTTGGCTTTCACAAGTATATCAACAAAAGAAACATAAAGCATGACGCCGGCTGAAAAGCCCAATGCTATAGAAAGGAGCCTGGAGCTTGTCCTTTTCGTCAGTAAAGCAAGTGCGCTGCCAATCCCGGTAGACAGACCGGCAAATAATGTTAAGGAAAAAGCAAATATTACATTGGATAATTCCACATTCATAAAAACGGTCCCTTCCTAGACATTACTATAAAAATATATTCCTGTCAGCATATTCACTGGCTTATTTACTGCAGACCTGAACAATTCTATCATACCGGAGATCCCCTACTGATGTTCATTTATAACATGTTTTTTCCATAGACATGCCTGGAAGCCGGTAAAAAAGGGTACTGCACTTCAAAATTAAGTTGCAATACCCTATTTCTACTTCGACTGCCCTTCTGGGGGCTTGTCCCGGTGCAGTGCATTAATCCATTTTCTCAAACCCGTCTTTCCCGACGCCACATACGGGACACACCCAGTCATCAGGCAAATCTTCAAAGGATGTGCCGGCAGGAATTTGGTTTTCCGGATCCCCTACTTTAGGATCATACACGTATCCGCAAGTAGAGCATAGATATCTGTTCATTTTACTCTCCTTTTCCTTCAGATTGGGTTCGATGGAGATACTATTCTGGGGAATATTTCCTCTTTTAACCTGCTGATAGTAAGCATAGGTCATGGGAAGGCCTTCTTTTATAACCTCCGCGCCGGTTAATTTACAAAGAAAGAGATCATGGGTCCAGGCGTCCATTTCATTAACAACCGCTGCCTCAAAATAAGCTAAGGTTGACTCTGCAATATAGGGTAGACCGCCATCGGTAAGTTTATAATTTACCCCATCAAACTTATCAATCTCCCTGCCGGAGTTAAAACCAAACCTTCCAATAAGTGATAGGGGAAAATCCTGACTAAGCACGGAAATTGCCAGTCGCCCGCTGCTTTTGATAAATTCATTAGTCAGGTTTCTCTTATTAATACTTACTAGCAGGGATGCCGGATCGCTGGAAATTTGCATCACAGAATTAGCAACCTGACCGTTAAAAGCATTTTCCTTGTTTGAGGTAATGATATAAAGTCCATAGCTTATATTATACAGCGCCTTTTTATCCAATAAAATTCCCCCTCATAATTACTTACACTATACCCGGTATAATGCGCCCCAGAGTAAAATATATTAATAAAACTATATCATCCAACAATAAATGTCAAGTGCTCATTTCACCTCTGATTTAAACCTTAAATGCAGGATTCCCAAAACCTGCAAAAAGCTTTTCAAGCGGGATTTGATTTCGCAACATACGTACTCATAATATATCACAGCAAATTCCAAAAGTACATGAACCATAATAAGGCCAGGGTTGCTGCCGTGACGAGCGTGTAATGGATGCGGGCATCACGACGCCAGTAGCCTCTCCACCATGCGAGCACGGCAAAAAGTAGCACAGCTGCACCGGTAAAAACCATCAACAGCGGCAGTGTCATCAGCATATTAAAGCCGGGGGGATCTTCAAAGAAAATCCTCGGCACGCCGAAAGCAGGATCAATTTGGCCAATAACATTTCCCAGTCCAACAAGAAATAGAAGTGCCAACAAGGTAAAAATTACAGCAACCCAGCGCGCAGCTTTTGCAGCCCCCGGATTTTGCACTTTTCTTTTCTTTAAATGGTTCAGGATAAATGAAGCGGCCCAACCGATGGTCGAGCCCACCAGAAGCAGCAGAGAAAGGGCAAGCAGCAAACTGTTAAACCAGCCGGTGCTATACCATGCTGCCTTCATATAAGTCATAGGCCCATCAGAATACAACATCGTCCTGCCGTCTTCATCCGTCTCAAAAACCAGCGTGCGGGGTAACATTGTCCCTTCCGCTGTGCGGTTAGCGTAAACACCCGGCTCTATCTCTGCAAGTTGCGCCTGCTCGCCGAAAATATTCGCCAGCAGATAACCTTCATCGGTTAAACCTATCTGTGTCGCCTGCATAAGGCCAAGAATTTTCTCCATTGTGGTAAAGCTGCGGCGGTTGGGATGATACTCGCCAAGGTATTTCTGCGACCTTGCCGCCGCATTGTCAACCTGTTGCACCTTCCACTCAGACTCCCTGGGATAATAGCGGTCCATAAAAGCCTGGAACAATCTTTCCCGTGGAAGAAAACTGCCACCGTTATAGGAGACAAACAAACCCAGCTCTTCTTCCGGCAAAAGAAAGAGGCCGCTGTGAAAGAGCAAGGTATCTCCTCCGTGAGTTATAGTGCGCCTGCCGTTGTAAGTAGACTCAATAAAACCGTAGGTCAACCCGTCCAGCTTAGGATGGTGGGTAAATTGCTGCCGGTGCATCTCCCGGATAGTCTCCTCTTCGAGGATGCGCGCTCCAGCGTAAAACCCTTCCTGCAGGTGGGCGATCATAAACCTGGCCATATCAGCGGCTGTGCTGTTCAGACTGCCTGCCGGCCTGCCCTGGATGTATTCAAAAGCACCTTCATGATATTCTCCCCGCGCATAGTTGTAAGCCCGCGCCAACTCCCCGTCCAACTCCTCAGGGGGTTGTCGAAAAGTACTCTGCTCCATGCCCAACGGCCCAAAGATGTGCTCCTCTACATATTCTTCAAAAAGCTGCCCCGATATGCGTTCCACAATATAACCGGCCAGGGCAGTGCCGTAATTGGAGTAAGCCATCACCGTACCGGGGGGGAACACCCGGGCAGGAAGATAGTTTTTAAGATAATCTCCCAGTGTCTGCATTTTTTCTTTTTCCAGGAGAAAAAGGCCCTCCCCCCGGTCCTCGAAACCCGGGGTATGGGTCATAAGATGAGCCATAGTGATAGGTTGCGCTTCCCGCCCGGTCTGGTGAAGCTGTGCGGGAATTTCAAAGTCCAGGTATTCATTCACATCGGCATGCAGGTCAATCTTCCCTTGCTCCACAAGCTGCATGGCGGCGGTCCAGGTAAAAAGTTTGGAGATAGAACCGGGACGGAACAAGGTTCTATCCGGATCTACGGGGACACGTCGTTCAGGGTCGGAGTAGCCGTAACCTTTGCTCAGCAGTAGCTCATTGTCCTTGACAATGGAAAGGGTGGCCCCCACAAATTTAAATTCCTCCATCTGTGCAGCCATCTGCCCGTCTATAAAAGCTTCTAACCCCGTAAGATCGGCAAGATCAGCAGCGGAAGCGATGTTTGCACCTGCCAATATAAAATACTTAACAACAGTAGTGGCAATAAACTCTTTACTCGCAGTAGAATCTTAGACACTTGAACATCTCCTTTTCATTAACTAGTTCTTCTATCATATACATTGCCCAATTATTCCGCCAGAGAAATAACACTCCTTAATGGAGCAGAGACAGCTCCCCCGGAAGATGTGGGCGGACTCTTTATTGTATATATCCCATTGATTTCTATTTCTATTTTTATTCCATCCGATTCTTTTTCGCTTGAGTTAAGAATCCTTTGGATTGTTGATACTCCTTGCAGGATTCCTGTCTGGCTAACAGAATATAAAAAAAGGGAAAGAGGAACCCTGACCAACCTAAGTTGATTGTAATCAGGGGCAACACCTATGGCAAGATCTATTTTCCAATCAAATTATACGAGGAGGTGTTATGCCCCTTGGCTCTACTTGCCATCTCTGCGTCCCCACGAAAGGGAGGCAACAGCGAACAGGTTTTAAACTCTTTCGTCGGCGGAGCATCAACAGCCGGACGAGAAACTGAAATAATCCGCTTGAACGGCTTCAACTTTCGTCCTTGTCAGGCATGCGGTCACTGCGCCGCTACAGGAAAATGCGTTCTCAAAGATGATATGCAATTCATATATCCCAAACTTTTATCTTGCGAGGGTCTGGTGATCTCTTCCCCCATCTTCTTTGGGACCGTTCCAGCCCAATTAAAAATGTTTATAGACCGCTTCCAGTGCTGGTGGTATGCTAAATTCAGGCTGAAAAAACCCTTTATACCCAACGAGGGAAAGAAGCATGCCTTCTTTATCTCTGTTGGCGCACTAAAGAAAAAAGAGCACCATCAATGCGCTCAAGATGTGGTTGATATCTTTTTCCATGTTGCAAACTTTCAGAGAAAAGGCTCGCTCCTTTTTTGCGGTTACGACGAAAAAGGTAGCATTACCAGGGAGCCCCAAAACCTGCAAAAAGCTTTTCAAGCGGGATTTGATTTCGCAACATCCCTGCACCAACGATGATAAAAAAATTTAGGATAGATCTTCCCGTTAGGTTCTTTTTGCTCCCATCGGAAGGGCAGCTGTTTGAATCCGCCAGCTCAATCATCAGCATCAGCATCAGCATCAGAGTATCCACTGCGGGATACCCCTGGAGGGTATCAGTTACCGGATTTTTCGGGCACACAGGTAAGCTGCTGCGAGGGCGCCGGGCACACCTCCGATCTGCATAGCCCAGCAGGAACCGATGAAAAGGTTCTTCACAGGCGTCTTTATATTTACGCTCATCGCGTTTTTATAGAACTCTTTCTTCGGGTTCCAGCTCCAGGCGGAACTTGCTCCAGCGGTATTATGGGTATATCTTTCATAAGTGAGCGGAGTTGCAGCATCCTTGAATTCGATAGATTCCTTCAAACCGGGAATGAGCCTGGATGCGTCCTCTATCATGGCGTCCAGCCAGGAGCAATCAGAAAGTGCGCGCGAGAAATAATGCGAGATATAAAATAATATAAAGCAGTGAACATATTGCATGCAATAATTTTTTATTCGTCAAAGGTAGAAAATTTCCTTTGTTGGATACTGTTGTTATTTGTTGCTTTCAGCAAATAAAAGATAAAGTAATCTTAAAACTATGAATCATTTTTTATTTATAGGTAGCGGCATACGGATTCCAGGAGGCTCAAGCGGCAGTTAAATGCGCTTTTTCTTAGAAAACAGGCGTATTATATAGCCTATAACTAGACCAATAATTATAGAAAAGAATAGAAGTAAAATCTGGGGCATAGTAATTCCCCAGAAAAACAAGTTTAACGTTACAGGCCCGGTATTTTGGACAAGGATGATCAGCAGCAGAATAGCTATTACAATAATAATCCAAACTTTCGCTTTCATAAATTCTCCTCCCTTTTTTAGAGTAGCGGTCAATTTAGCTTTTTATTAGTATAAAGAGTTAATTCGAGTATGCAATAATTATTAATTATATCATTAACAATTCAACAAAAGACGCTATTTTCCTCTAGAAAATCAGGTTTTCCATGTCTTTTCTCATGGGATACAGCGGCATTCATTTTTATTTCAGTAATTTTTTTCCGGGTATTTGAATTATAGCCGGGTATTATTCTTTAAGGGGAGATTCAGATGCGCCGAAGAAAATTCGGATTCTTATGTCCATAGCTCTCTGGCTGGCCCTTTTGTCACACTATGCAGGTAAATGGGGGATGTAAAGCGAATTATCATAAGAGAGGTAATAAGAGATAACAGAATGGGGTGTTTGTGCTGCCGGAAAAAATAGAAGCCAAATATGCCAATAGAACCAAGCAGGTAAACTCTTTCATTGTCATGGATATACTGGAAAAAGCACAGGAAATGGAAGCTAACGGTGAAGATATCGTTCACCTGGAAATTGGGGAACCTGATTTTGACACCCCACAGCCGGTGAAAGAATCTGCCTTGCAAGCATTGAGTTCGGGAGATACCCATTATACCCACAGTCTGGGCAAACTGACATTGCGGGAGGCTATTGCCGGCTTTTACGAGCGCAAATACGGGGTTGAGCTGTCTCCGGAGCAAATTATTGTTACCTCCGGTTCTTCTCCCGGGATGCTGCTCATTTTTTCTGTGTTAATAGAACGCGGGGATGAGGTAATTCTTCCCGACCCGCACTACGCCTGCTATCCCAATTTTATCCATTTCTTTGAAGGTAAGCCTGTTAATATTCCGGTGCGGGGAGAGAACGGCTTTAAGTACCGCCTTGATGATATAAAAAAGGCGATTAACACCAGGACGGCATTCCTGATGCTCAATTCACCTGCCAACCCCACAGGCTCTGTCTATAACGGTCGTGAGTTGCAAGAGTTGGCAGCGTTAGACCAGATAATAGTCTCAGACGAGGTATACGCAGGCCTTGTTTACGGGGAAGAGCAGCATTCCATTTTAGAATATACAAAGAAGGCCTTTGTTATCGGCGGGTTTTCCAAGATTTATGCCATGACCGGATGGCGCCTGGGTTATGTAATTGCACCACCTGAATATATCCGCACTATGCAAAAGCTCCAGCAAAACCTTTTCATCTGTGCCGCGTCTTTTGCCCAGGAAGCCGCTGTTACTGCTTTGACCTGCTGTGACCGGCATGTAGCTTCAATGGTGGAGGTTTACGATAGCCGCCGCCGCTATTTGCTTAACCGTTTGAAAAAAGCAGGTATTGCGCCCCCCGTAGATCCCAGGGGAGCTTTTTATGTTCTCGCCGATGTGCGCAAATATACTGCGGATTCTCTTGCTTTTGCCTTTGAAGTTCTGGAGAAAGCAAAGGTTGCTGTGACCCCGGGGATAGATTTCGGCCAAAACGGGGAAGGTTACCTGCGGCTCTCCTATGCCAATTCCTTAGAAAATATAGAGGAAGGGATGAACCGTCTGGAAACCTACCTTTACAGCCAAAGCAAGATCGGGGACGGTTCTTGATCTTGCCTTCAACAAGATCGGGGACGGTTCTTGATCTTGCCTTCAACAAGATCGGGGACGGTTCTTGATCTTGCCTCCAAGGGCAAGATCAAGAACC
>JBMNNS010000070.1:0-8544 GCA_050942625.1 Dethiobacteria bacterium | reverse complement strand
GCCGATGATCTTCGGCAGGCGGATTCCTGCTTCACGCAAAATTTCAAAAATAATTTCCAAAAAGAAGGCTTCCACAAAGGTCGGGAAGGGGACCCCCTCTCGCTGGCTGGCGATGCTAAGAATTAGTGGTGTCGGCAGCATTTCCTGATGATAAGTGACGATTGACACATAGATCGAGGGTAGGACTAAAGAGATAACAAAAGCTGCATAACGGATCATCCGGACGAAGGAACCAATAAAAAAACGTTCATAATAGTCTTCCGGCGTTGTTAAAAATTCAGAAAGGAAAGCAGGGGCCAGCAGGACAAAGGGTGTACCGTCTGTGAGTATAGCTACCTTTCCTTCCAGCAGGCAGGCTGTAACGCGGTCCGGGCGTTCGCTTCGTAAAAGTTGGGGAAAGGGAGATAAAGGTTCGTCCTCAATAAACTCTTCCAAATAACCGCTTTCCAAGATTCCGGCTATTTTGATGCGACCTAATCTATCTTTAATCTCTTGAATCAGTTTTTCGGAAGCAAGGTCTTTAATATAGGCCAGGGCAACGGTCGTTTTTGTCAATTCCCCGATCTGGGTTTCTTCAAACCGCAGCCTGTGGGTTTTAAGGCGTACACGCAACAAGGAGGTGTTGTCGCGTAGTTTTTCAGTAAAGCTATCACGCGGTCCCCGCACTACAGACTCGGTTGCCGGTTCATCGATAGCCCGTTCCTTCCACCCTGGAGTACCTGTGACGAGGGCAATGTTAATTTTATCGAAAAGGAGGATCGTTTTACCGCTGCTAAGATCAGTATAGATTTTTTCGAGTTTGGAGGTCTTGTAAACTTCCCCCACCTGTAAAAATTTTTTTTCTGTATTTTTAAAAAAGTTCAAAGGTGCACCGTTTTCATTACCGGGGAAATTTATTGGTGCCGTCAGGAGGGGGGCTATAACGTTGTTTGCTACAGTATAGCCATCGGTCAGGCCATCGATGAAAAGGGCAGCCAATTTGAAAGGGGGGGTAGTAGCTGTTTCGAGTTCACGCACGATCAGATCTGAGCTTTCTCCAAATGCTCTCCTAACCCGGGCTATATTAGCCTCAAGATCCGTGCCCAGCACTTTATTTATGGGCTCATTATCCCCGGCCAAATTGTTTTCCGGTGATTTACTACCATTTTTCTCCTGCCGGGATTTTCGTTTGGATCTATGTTTAAACCGGAGCCGCCTAAAAAAATTTTTCAGTGACAAAAAAATACCACCCTTGTAGAAAATCATTTTTCCCTATTTTATTAAAATGATCAAAGAAAGGGGAATTTATACACTCCTAATTATAAAAAATTGAATATAGACTGGACCTAAAATGTTAAGCAGTATAGGTTTGCTCCGTTAGGCTTGAAAAAAGGGAGGTAAAGAGTTATAATTAATGGGCCAGGAAACCTTTTAAAAGCGTTTTTTGAGAACATTATGGGGGTAGTTAGCGGCCTGGTGGCGCTCCCGGACTTCAAATCCGGTGGTGGGCCGACTAAGCCCATGGTGGGTTCGATTCCCATCTACTCCCGCCATTTTGTTTGTTAGCAGTATCATAACCATGGTAATTGGAGGTTACAAATGCACAGCGGGGATTATGAAGAAGCTCAAGTTATTAATAGCCATATAGTCAAATGCCCTGTTTGTGATGGGAACCAGGGTATCGTGCTGGTTTGGAACGATGGGGATGTGGACCTTATTTGCATAGGCTGCAAACATACCGAACGTTTTGGCATCGGCACAGAAGAGTAGTTGGAGCGGTCAGTGGGTTACCTTGTTTATGGAGGGCCAAAGGCATGTGGCCTCCCTTTTTAGGATGTGAATTGTTGTTGTGAACCATTTCGTTAATGGGGGATTAGAAAAATACTTGGGCGTTTATCTTTTTTTACATTTATTTATTTTTGATATTTTCGAGGTGTTTATTTCTTTTCTGACCAGATGTCCCTTTCTTAATAAAGGAGCCGGACCAGCTGGTTTTTTATTTATACCAGTGGCAACATTAAAAAAATAATGGAGTTGAAAACCGTGCCTTCATCTTTTCAACAGGAATATTTGCGCCGTTTGCCGGGGGTCGATAGGGTTTTACTGGAGATCGACTTAAAGCAGTTGGCAAAGGAAGCCCCCCGTGCCATGATCGTAGGGACCGTGCAGGAGGTCATCAACCGGAAGAGATCCCTCATCCTTGGGATTTCCACGCTACAGAAACTTGAGACGCTGGATATTTCTCCCCAGACACTGGCAGAAGAGGTGCTCAGGCTTGTTGAGGTTAAAAATACCCCAAACCTCCAAACTGTCCTTAACGCGACAGGTGTGCTTTTGCACACAAACTTAGGGCGGGCTCCACTGGCACGGACTGCGGTGGAGGCTTTACAGAAGGTTGGCAGCAGTTTTAGCAACCTCGAAATTTCTTTAAAAACGGGAAAAAGAGCTCTACGCTATTCCCATGTGGAGGAATTGCTTTGCAATCTTACGGGGGCCGAAGCTGCTCTTGTTGTCAACAATAATGCCGGAGCGGTTTTTTTAGCCCTGAATACATTGGCAAGGGGCCGGGAAGCGATTGTATCAAGGGGCGAACTTGTTGAAATAGGGGGTTCCTTCCGTTTGCCGGAAGTAATGATGCAAAGCGGTGTTGACTTAGTGGAGGTAGGAACGACAAACAAGTGTTTTTTGGAGGACTACAAGCAGGCAATTAACGAACGGACAGCCCTTTTACTAAAGGTCCATACCAGCAATTATAAAATTCTTGGCTTTACTGCTGCCGTTCCTTCCAAAACGATCGTCAAATTAGCGGCAAAAGCGGCTCTTCCTGTCATGGAGGATTTAGGCAGCGGCCTGCTGCTTGACCTTTCACGTCTGGGGTTTCCTTCTGAACCTTTGGTGCAGGATTCGGTGGCAGCCGGGGTAGATGTAATCACTTTTAGCGGCGATAAACTCCTGGGTGGCCCCCAGGCCGGCATTATCGTGGGCAAACAGAAGTACATCGAAAAAATCAAAAAAAACCAGCTTCTTCGTATTCTACGTGTGGATAAGTTTACATTATCCGCCCTGGAAGCCACATTGCGCCTCTACCTTGATCCGGAAAAAGCCTTGCAGCAGATACCGGTTTTTCAAATGCTAACTGTCCCGGTCGAAAAACTGCAGGCAAGGGCAGAAAAACTCCTTTCCCGGCTTGAGGAATGCTTGGGGACCGAATATAAAGCCGGGATTGCCCGGGAAAAAGCCCGTGTAGGCGGTGGTTCCTTGCCCCTTGTTTCCCTGCCCAGTGTCCAGGTTACGCTGGAAAACCCGAGGATTAGTTCCGGGGAGATCTCCAAACGGCTGCGCAAGGCTAGCCCCCCTGTAGTTGCACGTGTTAAGAAAGATAAGGTCTTGCTTGACTTACGCTCCCTCAGGGCTGAAGAAGATGAGTTGCTGATAAAAGTGCTGCATAGTGTTTTATAGCAATGAACATTATTGACTATAAAGATGGAGGTATCCAGGAAAAGTGATCATCGGAACGGCGGGACATGTTGATCATGGTAAAACAGAACTTATCAGGGCTTTAACAGGTATTGATACAGACCGCTTAGGCGAAGAAAAAGAAAGGGGTATTTCGATCGATCTTGGTTTTGCCCCCTTACGTCTTTTGGATGGCCGTCTGGCAGGAGTGATCGATGTTCCGGGTCACGAAAAATTTATTCATAATATGCTCGCCGGGATAGGCGGCATCGACCTGGTAATCCTCGTCATAGATGCAACGGAGGGGGTTATGCCCCAGACAAAGGAGCATTTGGATATTCTTGAACTGCTGCAGATTAAAAAAGGTCTGGTAGCGATCACAAAAATAGACCTTGTAGAGCAAGAATGGCTGGAAATGGTGGAAGAGGAGGTCCGTGAAAACCTGGCAGGGACCTTTCTTGCCGATGCACCGCTACATTTTGTTTCCTCTGTTAGCGGTAAAGGCATAGGGGAACTAAAAGAAGCAATCAGCAAGCTTGCTGCTACGATCATACCTAAAGAGAAAGATGCCCCATTGCGAATCCCCATTGATCGTGTTTTTACTATTGCAGGGTTTGGCACTGTCTTGACCGGGACCTTGTTAAGTGGGGTGGTGAAGGTGGGCCAGTTGGTGGAGCTGCTTCCCCCGGGTAAAAAATTCAGGGTTAGGGGGATTCAAGTTCACGGGCAAAGCCAGGAGGAGGCCTTTGCCGGCCAAAGGGTAGCTTTAAATTTAGCTAACCTGGGAAAAAAAGAAGTGGAGCGCGGCAGCGTTGTGGCCTCCCCTGGTTATTTTCACCTGACCCGTTATTGCGACGCCAGGCTAAAGCTTTTGCCAGGTGCTTCCAAGCCCTTAACAAATATGTCACCAGTTCATTTTTATCTGGGAACAGCCAGGGTGGTAGGCAGAATACAACTTTTAGATGCCGAGGAACTAAAACCCGGGGAGGAGGGTTTTGTCCAATGCCGGCTCGATAGCCCCCTGGTGGCAAAAAGAGGTGACTTTTTTATTGTACGTTCCTATTCCCCCATGGTGACGATCGGGGGAGGAAAAATATTGGATGAGCGGCCCCAGCGGCACAAAAGGTTTAGAAAAGATGTTTTACGCAAAATGGAAGAAATGAATAAAGAAGATCCACTGCCCTTTATCCTGGAAAAGTTAAAAAGCAGCCAGGGGGCTACGCTGCAGGAACTATCCCAATTGACCAAAATGGGGGTCAGGACGCTTGCAGAACTTTTAGAACAACCTCTTGCAAAAAAGAAGGTTCTTTTAATTGGTGAAATATATGTAACTGCCGATCTTTGGGAAGAATGGCAAAATACTATTTTGAAAACGTTGGAGCTTTTTCATGAAAAAAATAGTTTGTTACCGGGTATGCAAAGGGCACAACTGGGGGGGGCTCTCCCGCGCAAAGTTCAAGGGCGGGTGTTTGATGCTTTGCTGGAATCTTTAAAAAAGGATAATAAACTTTTTGACTTTAAAGGGGAACTGATTCATTTAAAAGGTTTTACCCCAAAACCTACTAAACCCCAGCAGGAAAAACTGGAACAGATCATAAAGGCTTTTAAGCAGGGTGGTCTAAACCCCCCTTCACTTAAAGAATTGCGTTCCTCATTTGGGTTAAAAAAAGAAGAGGATAGCTTGCTTGATTATTTAACCCACAGTGGCATTTTGGTTAAAATTACAGAAGAAATGTATTTGGATCGAGAAATATATCAAGGGTGTCTGGAAAAGTTACGGGAATATTTTCGTGAAAATCGGAGTATTACTCTTGCCCAGTACAGGGATCTGCTACAAAGTTCACGCCGGCATGTCCAGGCTCTTCTGGAACATTTTGATAGCTGTAAATTTACCCGCCGGGTAGGAGATGAACGTATGCAGTGGAAAATGCCCCCAAAAGAGGATTAAGGGGGATAATATTCCTATAACTTAGCAGATTATACAGTTTATTTTCCACGTAAAATAATTTCATTTATTTTAGCGAAAAACTGTTCCCAAGAAATTATTCAATAATTTTAAACTCGTTAATTCAACAAAATTAGTTAACAAAGAAAAATAATTATTTTTAATCAAAAAGCTTTGAAGCAGGAATTCTCTTTTAAATGTAGAAGTAACAAGAGGGTACTTATGAAAACTGCTTCCTAAAGAAGCGATGCTCTTTTGTTTAGAATAGGGTCCCTAAAATAGGTCCTAAGGGGGGAGGTGTGTCGACGGGAAAGGACAGGCGTTCTTTATTAGAGCTTTATTTTAAATTAAAGGGTGCAAGACAAATTGATTGTTTTGCAGGTTTGCTGTATAAACCAGGGAATTTTTTTAAGGAGTAGAACTAATTTTTGCTGTTTTTATGGTAAATGTTTGGACAATTTTGAAGGGATGGTTGGATAAAATTTCATCTCTAGTGAGGTATGAAGATGAATACAGAAATGCAGAGCTTTATCCAGAAGTATGATTTGCTAGGCTGCATCCAATGCGGCAGGTGTACGGGTGGGTGCCCGGTCACCGTGCGAACAAATTTGAATGTGCGCCGTTTTGTTTATGACTCAAAAACTATAGATGAGGATACATTGGATGAACTGGCCAGGTTGCCGGAAATTTGGGATTGTACCGCTTGTAATACATGTGCCGTCAGGTGCCCCAAGGGTTTGAAACCGGTGGAGGTCCTGATAGGTTTACGTAATATCTTAGTAGAAAGCGGTGTTATTCAACCAACCGTTAGGGATGCCCTTGAAAGTGTTTTCCGGGAAGGCAATCCCTGGGAAAAATCCAGGGCGACGCGTTCCGACTGGATGGAGGGTCTGGAGGCAAAAATAGCCGAGCCGGGAGAAAAAGTGGAAAACCTGGTTTTCGTATGTTGTACTAATGCCTATGATCCCAAGGTTCAGGTCTCGGCAAAAAATCTGGTAAAAATCCTTAACAAGGCAGGCGTTGACTACGGTTTAATTGGAGACGATGAATCCTGTTGCTCCAGTGAGGTTCATAACCTTGGAGAAGAAGGACTTTTTGAAATGATGGTGGAAGATAATACAGAGTTATTAAATTCTTTTGATGCTAAAAGAATAGTAACTATTTCACCACATTGTTATTCTACTTTAAAAAATCAGTATCCGGATCTGAATGCGGAGGTTATCCACTATACCCAACTGCTGAAGGAACTTTTGGAAACTGGTAAAATTGAATTTACTAAGGAATGTCCTGGCCGCATAGTCTATCACGATCCTTGTTTCCTTGGTAAGCAAAATAATGTTTATGATGAACCACGTTTTATCCTGAGCAAGGTTCCTGGAGCAGAGATCGTTGAATTTGATCGCAACAGGGAGCGCAGCCTTTGCTGTGAAGGTGGCGGGGGCAAAATGTGGGTCGAGTCAGAATCTACCAAGGAACGTTTGGCGGATACCAGGGTCAAAGATGCAAAAGAGCTGGGAGCGACCATCCTGGCAGTTGCTTGCCCATTCTGTGTTTTAACCCTGGATGATTCTGTCAAGGCCAAAGGGTTTGAAGAAGAAATGCGGGTTGTAGAGATACTGGAATTGCTGGGAGAAATAATGGAATAATTGTCCCAACAAAGGAAAACTGCCTAAAAGCAGTAAGCAGTAATTAATTAAATTCTGGTAAATTAGGATCCAATAATGGTAGGAGGTGGAAAATTCTAATGAAAACATTTGTGTGTATTAAAAGGGTGCCGGATACATCCGAAGCAGAAGTAAAGGTGGATGCAACCGGCAAAGATGTTGACAGCAGCAGGTTTTCATTTGATATTAATGATGCGGACAACTATGCTGTTGAAGAAGCCATACTCATTAAGGAAGCTAAAGGGGGAACGGTCCAGGTTGTTTGCATCGGTCCCAAGGATGCTGATGTTATGATTCGTATGGCATTGGCAAAAGGCGGGGATAGTGCTATTCGCATCGAGGATCCCCGGATTAACCTGATTGATCCTCTTAAGGTGGCCAAGGTACTGGCTGCAACGCTTAAGGATCAGGAGTATAACCTAATCCTGACCGGATGTATGGCAAACGACGACGGGAACATGGCTGTAGGGGTAGCCCTGGCAGAGGAGCTGGGAGTACCGCATGCTGCCATGGTTAAAAAGTTGGAAATAGTGGACGAAGGCAAGGCTAAGGTTCACAGGGAGTTAGAGGGTGGTCTGATCGAAGTGGTAGAGATTGCACTTCCGGCAGTTCTCACCATCCAAACAGGTATCAACGAGCCCCGTTATGCTCCTATCCGGGGAATACGTCAGGCTCAGAAAAAAGAATTAAAGGTGCTTAATCTGGATGATATAGGCCTATCAGAAGATGAGGTTAATGAGGCAAGCTCTCTGGTTGAATTGGAAAAACTTTATATACCTGAGGTTGTCTCTACCGCAGAAGTAATCGAGGGCGAACCAGAAGAAAAAGGAGAAATTATGGCAGAAAAATTAGTGAAAGGAGGCCTGCTGTAAAAATGGGTACTATTTTTGTATTGGCAGAACACCGTCGTGGCGAATTAAGGGAAATAACCCTTGAAATGCTGTCCAAAGCATCAGAAGCAGCCCAGGGCGAAGAATTGGTTTCGGTGCTCATAGGCAGCGGAGTCGATTCTTTTGCTGAGCAATTGGCCGGTTATAGCGACAAGGTTTTATATGTTGATGATCCTCTCTTTGCCGACTTTAATGCTGAAAAGTACCAGAAGGTACTGGTAGAGTTGTTGCAGCAATACAAGCCGGAATTGCTAATGGTTGGCCAGACTGCCCAGGGCGTTGACTTTGCTCCGGCCCTGGCTGTGGAAATGAAATTGCCATATGTGACAGATGTCGTAGATCTTACCTATACGGATGGCAAGTATAAACTGGTGCGTCAATATTACCAGGGCAAAGTAAATGCTGATTTTAGCTTTAAAGCAGAACCCCCTTACCTGATTACCGTCAGGGAAGCAAGCTTTGAAATTGCCGAGCCTTCCAAGAAGGGTGCCATAGAAAAAATAGACTCACCGCTCAAGGAAGATATCGAATATCGTAAGTTTATTGAATATATTGAGGCGGAAGTCGGGGATGTAGATATTACGCAATCCGAAATTTTGGTTGGTGTCGG
>JBMNNS010000069.1:0-8676 GCA_050942625.1 Dethiobacteria bacterium | reverse complement strand
GCGCTAATTGTCTCTGAGTGATAATTGTCTCTGAGTGATAATTGTCATCCGAGTGATTATTGTCATCCTGAGCGATAGCGAAGGATCTTTGTTTTAAGCTGCTTAATAGATTCTTCATTCACTTCGTTCATTTAGAATGACACAATTCGGAATACAGTCAATCCAGCATTTATTCAACTATCCATTTTAGTTGAATTTCGGCACCGGGTTGCAGTTTAGGGTTAAGATAATCATAAATATTATTACTTAGTAAACGGACCACTTTCGCTGTTAGAGCAGAACTAAGCTGAACCTCGATCAACCCTCCGCTAAAAGGAATCTGCAGGTAGTTGGCTGCCTTTTCCTCCTGGCTGTCCCTTAAGATTTCTTCTAAGGGCATTGTTGTATACAGGATCATTTTATAAACCCCTTTTAAACAATTTAGTCAATTAGTTTCCAGGCATTTCTTTTTGTCTGATTAATTCCTGAAGTTTAAGAACCGCATCTGAAAGCCCGCCAACCTGATTAATTAAGCCCAGGCTTACAGCTTCCTGTCCAATTAGGACTGTACCGATATCCCTTCCTAGTTGGCTGGTATTGAACATTAATTCTTTATATTTTTCCCTGGGCATATTTGAATGTTTGCTAACAAATTCAATTATCCTTTCCTGCATTTTATCAAGATATTCAAAGAATTGGTAAACCCCAATTATTTGACCTGTAAGTCTGATAGGATGAATGGTCATGGTTGCTGTATCTGTGATAATAGAATAATTGGTTGATACCGCCAGGTTGACCCCTATGGAATGCCCCCCTCCAAGGACCAGCGATACAGTTGGCTTGGACAGGGTATTGATCATTTCTGCAATAGCTAAACCTGCCTCGACATCACCACCAACTGTGTTTAAAATTATTAATGCTCCTTTAATTTGTGGATTTTGTTCTACTGCTACCAATTGGGGAATAACATGTTCGTATTTGGTTGTTTTGTTTTGGGGAGGCAAAACAATATGACCTTCTATTTGCCCAATAATTGTAAGTGTAAAAACACTATTGTCAGGGCCAGGAGTAGATAGCTGCCCCAACTTTTCTATTGTTTTTTCTGGGGAAGGTTGAACATTTTCTTGCATAGCAGGCTTTTCCCCGGGAGGGGGAGTTTCTTCTGGATTACCTTCCTGTTGTTTTTGTAGCAAGAACTCGGGTTTGTCGATAACAGGTTGCTTCCTCAAATTATCCGCTCCTTTCTTAAGCGTTAGTATTTTTCCCAAATATATTTAATTTATCAAGGCCAGATTATTGAAGGTCATATTTACCCAACCCGTTAGATAAAGATGAAAGAAAGGGATTCAAACGGGGAAGGTATTTCCATGATAATTGCCGGTAAAATTGTCCTGGCTATATTCTTGTTGCTTTTAGGGATTAAATATGTCAGCAAAAGTCTCAAAGAAATTACAGGGGGTTTGTTCCACAATCTTCTAAAAACGTATACCTCAAAGTCATGGAGCGGTTTTGTACTGGGTCTAGTTACAACTATTTTTTTACAGAGTAGCAGCCTGGTTACTGTGATGGTTGTGGGGTTTGTTAATGCCGGGTTCCTAAGCCTGACCCAGGGTCTTGGTATTATTATCGGTGCCAATGTGGGGACAACTTTTACTTCACAACTTTTTGCTATGGAGACGAAATCTATAATCCTGCCATTCATTTTTGCCGGTGTTTTTCTTTATCTTTTGGAACTAATGTTAAAAAGAGCTTTTGGCGGCAAGGTTATGTTAGGTATAGCTCTGGTTTTTTCAGGGATAGAGGTGTTTCCCATTGCTCTGAAACCACTTTCCCAGACAACCTTTTTTAAAGAATTAATTATGTTTAGCAAAGGAACATCCTGGAAGGGGATTGTAACGGGAACCTTTGCAGCTGCAATTTTACAAAGTAGCAGTGTAACCATAGGGCTGGTAATACTTCTTGTCAAAGAAAAGGTTTTGGGGCTCTCTGAATCCATTGCCATTATCATGGGGGCTGATCTGGGTACCTGCCTGACATCATTATTAGCCTCAATAGGTACAATTTTACCAGCAAGACAAGTCGCTTGTGGGCATTTATTAGTAAATTTGGCCTGTTTATTAATTGTTTTGCCCTTCTGGAGGTATTTTATCTGGCTTATTAACATAACTTCTTCTGATTGCTCTCGTCAGGTTGCCATTGCCCATGCCCTTTACAACATTATAGGGGCGATTGTTTTATTGCCGCTTGTTGACATACTTGCAAAGGTATTACAAACCATTGTTAAAGACAAAAATAATACCCCAATAAGAAGGATATAAGGACTGGTTTCGAGAAAAAAACAGCATGAATAAAAGGGGGAAATAATAAATCCATGAATTATTTAGAGGCCATTTTTTTGGGGCTTTTGCAGGGTCTGACTGAATTTTTACCGGTTAGCAGTTCAGGACATTTGGTTATTGCCCAAAATATATTGGGTATAACACAACCAGGGGTAACATTTGAAGTAATGGTGCATTTTGGGACTTTGCTATCTATAGTATGGGTATTCTGGCATGATATCAGCAAGTTGTTAAAAGGTTTTTTTAGTGATAATAAGCAAAAAAAATTGTTTTTACTGCTCCTGGCAGGTACCTTACCAACCGCCCTAATAGGAGTGGGGTTCAGTTCTTTTTTTAAGGGAATATTTGAAAATCCTCTTGTTGTCGGGTTTATGTTGCTGATTACAGGGATTTTGGTATGGGTAATTGCCAGGGTTAGTTTGACTGTTAAAACAAAAAATATTAATACCATTGGGATTGGTGATGCAATTATCATAGGGGTGTGCCAGGGGTTGGCAATTATTCCGGGTATTTCCCGGTCCGGATCCACTATTTTGGGCTCCCTTTTAAGAGGATTGAATCAGGAAACAGCATTAAAATATTCCTTTTTACTGGCCATACCGGCCATAGGGGGTGCTGCCTTTCTGGAATTATGGGAATGTTTACAGTATGGCGGAACGCCTGAAAATATACAAAGCTATCTTTTAGCTTCTGTAGTTGCTTTTTTGACCGGAATTTTTGCGATCAAAACATTCATTAATTTATTGAAAAAGGCAAAATTTCATTATATCGCCTATTATTGTTGGGCTGCCGGTGCTTTCACTATTCTTTATACTTTATTTTTACTGGTTTTGTAAAGGTTTTTTCATTTAAACGTCGAAAGGTTTAGTAGGGGAAAATTATACTCAAATTTGCTTACTTGTTATTAGAGAGGTTCCTATTTTTATGGTTGCTAAGAAAAAATTGAAAAGCGGTAATAAAAGTAACCAAAGCGATAATCTTAAAAGACAGATCGGCGCTTTTGTATTGATTGCACTGGCAGTCTTTGCCTATGCGGGGATACAGGCTCCTGCACATACCGGTCTTTTTGGTCTGGTGTTGAACTACCTGGTTAGGACCTTACTTGGGGAAGCAGCACAAGTACTTCCTTTTTTGCTTCTGGTAGTTGCCATAGGCTATCTTTTGTCCTTTAAAATTGAAAATTTTAGAATCCGCTTTATAGGCTTTATGATCGTCTTTCTTCTTTTGGCAATTACTTTACATTTAAAACTTTCGCTGCAGGAAGCTCAAAATGTTACAAGTTTAAAAGAATTATACCAGACCATGTTTCACCTTGGCTTGCAACAACAAGGCGGAGGAGTGGTTGGGGCTGTTTTAACAATCGCATTTTTCTTTTGTTTCAGGGATATAGGAAGTTATATTGTGATAATTACCCTGGGCATAGTGTCTTTGTTACTTATTACCAACAGCTCTCTGTCTGAAATTTTCTCGGTGGTAACGAGGTGCTTTAAGCCTTTGTTTAATTATTTTCAAAGTTTCATAAAAAAAATAAACGAAAAAAAAACAAAGGGCCCCCATAATAAATTGGAAAATCCAAAATCCCCTACGCAAAACAGCTATCAGATTAAAGCATATAATAATCCCGAAGAAATTATAGAGGGGGAAAAAGAAGGAGCCGTTCAGGAGCCTTGGCAGAACCCCCTGGAAGTAACCGTTGTCCAGAAAAATAAAAATAACGAAGGTTTGGAAAAACTTCCACTGCTTGAGGAAGATACTCCAGAGACGGACATCGAAACTGTACCGATCCCCATCGAGGTGGATAATAAACTTATTAATGAATACCACCTTCCACCTCTTGATCTCCTAAACAAAGTTAACCGGCTCCGTGATTCCCAACAACAAAAAGTAATTAAAGAAAGGGCAAAAGCGCTCGAAAATACTTTTGAAAGCTTTGGGGTTAATGTAAAAATAAAAGAAGTTCAAGCTGGGCCTGCTGTAACCCGTTTTGAAATACAACCTGATTCCGGCGTTAAGGTCAGCAAAATATTGAGTCTAAGCGATGACTTAGCCCTAAATATGGCTGCCTCCAATGTTAGAATTGAAGCCCCGATACCCGGTAAAGCAGCCGTAGGTATAGAGGTTCCAAACAAAATTGTTTCCCTTGTCTATCTAAGGGAGGTACTTGAGGATCCATCCTTTAAAAATTCTCCTTCCCCGCTTACAATTGGGTTGGGCATGGATATTACCGGTGTGCCGGTGTTTGCTGATCTGTTAAAAATGCCACACCTCTTAATCGCTGGCTCTACAGGTTCTGGAAAGAGTGTATGTATTAATACCATCATTGGCAGCATACTTTTTAAGGCAGCCCCATGGGAAGTTAAATTTTTAATGATTGATCCTAAAATAGTAGAACTGAATATCTATAACGGCATTCCCCACCTTATTTCGCCTGTTGTCACAGAGCCCAAAAAGGCAGCAGCAGCATTGCGCAGTATGGTGAAGGAAATGATAAGAAGGTATGATCTTTTTGCACGTGAAGGAGTTCGGGACATAGTCAGATACAACGAAAAAATTACTGACTATGGGGATAACCGTGAAGAAAGCCCCCTTCCTTATATAGTAATCCTGATCGATGAATTAGCAGATCTAATGATGGTTGCACCCTCTGAAGTTGAGGACTCCATTGTGAGGTTGTCACAAATGTCCAGGGCTGCTGGAATACATCTTGTCATAGCTACTCAGAGGCCCTCCGTGGATATCATAACGGGTTTAATTAAAGCTAATATTACTTCTCGTATTGCTTTCGCAGTGTCCTCTCAAACTGATTCTAGAACGATCCTTGATCTTGGTGGGGCAGAAAAACTTTTGGGCAGGGGTGATATGCTTTATTACCCTATTGGTGTTCATAAACCCATTAGGGTACAAGGAGCCTTTGTAAGTGAAAAAGACTTATCCAGGGTCCTAGAATATATTAAGCGACAACAAAGCCCTGTATATCAGCAATCTTTTTTTACCGAAGAGGATGGGGATGAGCCTTTCCCGGAAGAGGAGAAACAAGAAACCGATGAGCTTCTGCCTGAAGCTGTGGAGCTGATCATTCAAAGCGGCCGTGCTTCAATATCCCTTATCCAAAGAAGGTTTAGAATTGGATATGCAAGAGCAGCACGCCTAATAGATGACCTGGAACAGCTCGGAATAGTGGGTCAATATGAAGGTAGCAAACCACGACAGGTTTTAATGAGCCTGGAGCAGGCTAAAGCCGTATTAGAAAAAAATATAAAGTAATTTATAGAGAGGAAAAGGGTGGGTACGGTGATAGAAATTGGAAACTTATTAAAAAAAGCCCGTCAAGAATCCCAAATGAGCCTGGAAGAGCTTAGTAAAGAACTTAAAATACAAAAGAGATACCTTAAAGCCATGGAAGAAGGTGACTTTTCCGTATTTGCTGGGGAAGTATATGCCAGGGGGGCTTTAAGGAACTATGCAGAAGCAGTAGGTTTAAATCAAAAGGAAATACTTTCCTTTTACGATCAGTATTTGGGTTTGCAAAATATGGATATAAATGCAACCCTTGGGGCAACCAGGGATAAAAGGAGGGGCAATAAGTTACGACATAAGAAAACAAAAAAATCTTTACCACTCGTTGTTCTAGTCTGGTTTGCCTTGTTGGTTTTCATTGTAGGTGGAAGCATCTGGTATCGTTGTCAACAGGCTACAGAAAATGCCAAGAACAACCCTCCACCTGAAACAAACCCTGCCCTGTGGGAAGAAGACGAAGAGATTACACACCCGGATAATCTTACACCAGTGGGGCCCAATATGACTCCCCCCCCTGTCGAACCCGATCCCACACCTAAACCTGAACTCATTCTCTTAAGCAATGATAATAGAAATTATATTTATATGTTAACAGGCGTGGAAGAAATAGAAATTGTTTTGGAATTTACAGGAAGATGCTGGGTTGCCGTTAAGTATGAAGGGATACCACAACAGGAAAAAACAAAAAGCTATGAACCTGGTGAAAAATTATATTTGGATGATTGCATGGAAACGGAAATACGTTTAGGTAATCCTTCAGCCGCAATAATGAAGGTAAACGAATTGGATCTTACAGACTATAAAGATTCAGGCAGTGCAGTTAATGTTGTTATTAAAAAGGGAAACTAAAAGAAAACAATAAGGGACGTAATGACGTAATAATGATAAAAAAACGGCTTGGTTTTATTTCACTTGGTTGTGCAAAAAACCTTGTTGACTCAGAAGAAATCATCGGTAATCTGGTAAACCAGGGTTACCGCTTAATTCCCGAACTCGATAAAGCGGATGTAGTCATTATTAACACATGTGCCTTTTTACAGATTGCACGCGAAGAGGCAATTAGTACAATCAAGGAAATTGCTGAAATGAAAAAGGAAAGGAATAGCAAAATAACTAAGCTGTGCGTAGTGGGTTGTTTGGCCCAATACTTTTCAGAAAAACAGTTAAAAAAAATAGTCCCTGAAGTTGATATGGTAATTCCAATTAACCATTACCAGCAACTGCCTGCTCTATTAAATAATAACCTGTTAGAAGCAGAGCCTTCCGACACAAAACCAACAGGACAGACAAAAAAACGTTTTTTAACAACTAGCCCGCATAGCGTTTATGTTAAGATTGCCGAGGGGTGTGATAACAGATGTTCCTATTGTCTGATTCCCTCCCTAAGAGGCAAATTGCAAAGTAAAACAATTGATGATATTGTTTATGAGGTAAGAGCCCTGCAGAAAATGGGGGCTAAGGAAATTAATTTGATTGCACAGGACACAACTGCTTATGGTAAAGATCTTTATGGTAAATATATGCTTACAAAATTACTTGAACGGGTTGCTAAAGTTAGAGGTATACAATGGATCAGGCTATTATATGCTCATCCGGCCCGCCTTAGCAATGATCTACTCAAGGTAATGGCAAATGAACCTAAAATATGCAATTATCTAGATCTTCCTATCCAGCATATCAGCAATAAAATCCTTGCTTCCATGAATAGAAAGGTTACAAAAGAAAAAATAATATCCGCTTATTGTAGGTTAAAGGAGTACCTGCCGGAAGTTGTTTTAAGAACTACAGTTATGGTAGGGTATCCAGGTGAAGGTGAAGATGAATTTGCCGAACTAGTTAATTTCCTGCAACAATACCCTTTTGAGAGACTGGGCGGGTTCATCTTTTCTTCTGAAAAGGGTACCCCTGCTTTTCACCTGCCAGGGAGGGTAAATAAGGATATTGCCTTAAATAGGTTAAATAAAATAATGAAAATGCAACAATCCATATCCAGGGAATATAATAGGAATTTACTTGGCAAAACAGTAGACGTATTAATTGATCAGTATCAGGAAAAAAGGGGGAAGGCCATTGCAAGGATGTATTCTCAGGCTCCGGAAGTGGATGGCAAAATAATACTTACAAAAAGCTGGGGTATTAAAGTAGGAGATATTGTTAAAGCAAAAGTTACTGGAATTGGGACATATGATTTAATGGGGGAAAAATTAAGATGAATCTTGCTAACAAAATTACTATATTAAGAATTTTCATGGTGCCCGTTTTTATGACTTTCTTGCTGGTGAAGGTAATCCCCTATGGAGAATTATGGGCTGCAGTTATTTTTATTCTTGCTGCTGCAACTGACTCACTTGATGGCTATATTGCCCGAAAACAAGAAAGTATCACCAGACTGGGGAAGTTAATGGATCCCCTGGCTGATAAACTCTTAATATCTGCTGCCTTAATATCACTGGTAGGTCTGGGAACATTAAGTCCCTGGATAGCATTTTTAATCATCAGCAGGGAGTTTGCAGTTACGGGTTTACGCCTCATTGCCGCAGGGGAAGGTATTATAATTATGGCCAACAAATGGGGTAAAATAAAAACACTTTCCCAAATTGTGATGGTAGTCACTTTGATCATTGAAACGGCTCTCAAAACAAACCTTAATTTCCCCTTGGAATGGTTTAAAGTTCTTGTTGCTATTTATCCGGCTTCCCTCGTTGCCTATTTAGCTTTACTGGTAGCCGTGATCATTACTATTTATTCAGGGTTTTATTATTTTTATCAAAATAAAAACTTAATCAATTTTAGTAAATAACTACCTGGCTACCCTAAAAAAGGAACCCCTTTTTGTTGTGTTTGTGAAATAAGTTTGTTATAATAAACTGGCAATGGGTTTTTAATTATTCTATTCCCCTTAACACCTGTTACATATTTAGCATTATGAAGATGCTTTATGTAATTTTTTTTTAGAGGGGTGTTAGGTTGAAAAGTGATTTTAAATGGCCTGTAATGGTTCTGATTATTCTACTTACCTTTGCCGGGATTTATGCTTTTTCTTACTGGCGCCAGCTTAACT
>JBMNNS010000068.1:0-8731 GCA_050942625.1 Dethiobacteria bacterium | reverse complement strand
CTTTGCGGATCAAAGGATCAAGGGCACTAAAAGGTTCGTCCATCAGCAAAATATCGGGGTCAACTGCCAGTGCCCGGGCCAACCCAACCCGCTGCTGCATGCCCCCACTTAACTGTTCAGGGTATACGGTAGACCATTCTTTTAAACCTACCGTTTCCAGTACCTCCAGCGCCTTTTCTTCACGGCTGGTTTTTTCAACCCCCTGTATTTCCAAACCATAGGCTACGTTCTGCAAGATGGTACGGTGTGGGAAAAGGGCAAAACGCTGAAAAACCATGGCCAATTTTTTTTGCCTTAGCAAACGTAACCCCTGAGGTGACAATTTAGTAACGTTTATCTCGTCGATATATATTTCTCCCGCAGTTGGCTCTATTAGACGGTTGATACAGCGAATTAAAGTCGATTTTCCGCTGCCCGACAGTCCCATAACAACAAAAATTTCCCCCTGATCAACAGAAAGGGAAACATTATGAACACCAACAGTATGGCCTGTTTCTTTAAATAGTTTTTCTTTGGACATTCCTGATTTCAACTTTCTTAAGGCCTGTTGAGAATGAGTACCGAAGATTTTGTAAAGGTTTTTTATTTCGATTTTAGGCACCGGTTCGTCCCCCCTTAAATTAAATAGGCACTCTATCCTCTTAAAAGAGGTTAGAGTGCCTGGGTTTCGCCGAACTGACTCACCCTAAACCACAACAGCCTTGTAGTCTATAACTGGCCCTTTTGAACCAGAAAAAGCCCCAGCTCTCCTTCACGATTTTTCACTTACGGTTTCCACACGTGAACGGCACTTACCCCCATCCACCAAAAAATTGACGTCTAAGAGCTCATAACCGGGCTTACTACCGTAAGCTACTTCATCATTGTAAAGCTTTATCTCACCTAATTATTACACACGTATTTTGGTTAAAGGTATTTAACAACACGTAAAATTCTTAAGTCGCCGTTCTATTGGTAGTATTGGTAGTAATGGTACGTTTTAAATACTAACATACACCAAAAAAATTGTAAAGTGCCTGTAATCTGAAATAATTAACAAAATGGGTATTTTCCTTTAAAATATACCAGTAAACTCAGACTTTACTAAGCTTTATTCTTAAAAAGCCCTGGGGAAGGGGGCATAAACAAATACGGCGAAACACCTAAATCCTTTTATAAAACAGATTCATATGCTTTAATGGCATCGCCAAGTTTACGGTGTATACTTCTAATTTCCCCCATTAAATACGATAACCTCTTCTGCCAGCCTCCACCACCGTATTTTAAAAAATATTTGGCAATCTTTTCAATGTCGTCTTCTTCCAATATCATACGCTCATCCTTTTCAGAATATTGATCCTGTAGTTTTCCAATCAGGGATTGAAATCCCCCTGTACCGGACAATTCTTTCATAAGAGGTCCCATATTTTCAGCATCTAAACTGTCAAGAATTAGCCTGTACAATTTCTTCCTCCTTTTTTTGGCCCTGGTTAAATCCCCGTCTTTTTCCAATTCCCGGCTTATCCGCTCCATTGCTATTTCAACATATCCTTTGTCTATTTCAAAACCCAGATAGTTTACCCCCAACCTTACACATGCTAAGGCAGTAGTACCTATACCCATAAACGGATCCAGGACTATTTTTGTTTTTTTAAGGCCATGAATTTTAATACAATTTTCTGCCAGCCTTACAGGAAATGTTGATGGGTGCGGCCTTGATTCCCGAATGGTTTTGTAAGGTATAAACCAGATATTGCCCCGATCCCTAAGTCCTCCCCCGGCCGATTTCCACCTTTTTATATTTGACTTATCCTGGTATTCAACACCTAGTGCTAACTTATCGATTTCAACAAGTCCATGTTTTGTTAGATGAAATATGTATTCATGGCAATTGTTAACATAACGTTTGCTATTGACCGGCTTAAAATGGCCCACCGCTATATCCTGAATTATATGTGGATAATCTCCCACATCCTCTATTGAAATAGAAATGGATTTTATCCAGTGAAGAGTATTTTGTAGTTGGAAGTTGGTACCGGTGCATATTGTCTTTACTATTTCCATTGGCAAGAGTGGATCAGATGGTTTGCCTCCAACATTGAGGAAAAAGGAACCATCCTCCTTTAATACCCGGTAGATCTCTTTTGCAACATCTATGAGCCAATCCAAATATTCTTCCTTTTTTAAATTGTCATTATAAGTATTGTAGGGGATTCCAATGTTATAGGGTGGTGAAGTAACAACAACGTCAACAATGCCTTTTCCTATCTTTTTTTTCATACCCTCTATACAGTCCATAACAAAAATTTTATTAGTTTCCATATTTTCCTCCGCAAAAGACTTAAACCATCTGTATTATAACATTTTCACTAAAAAGTACAAGCTTTCCAGCAATTATGGGAGTTAAAACACAATTTTGCGTATTGAAGGATCTTCAGCAAAAAAGAGTGTATTGTAGAGCAATAAAACTTCGTTTAATCTGTTCTTTTCAATGTACGCTGGAAGGGAGAAGTTAAAATGGCGTAGATCAATGACATGGATTTCATCATAGTGATTAAGAAGAAAAGGAATAAAGCTATTGGCATAGGAGTCTTTAACTACCAGCAATTTGCGGCCGGTTTGTTTTGGCGTAGTAATTTTAATAAGAGCATGGTTACCGTCCAAAAATACGGCATATTTATCCTTTTGCTGCAAATGCTCCCAAGCATAAGGGCTACTACTAATTTTTTTGTCGTTTACATATTCCACCCGGCAGGAATATACCTTTTTTGGTTTGAAAAGCAGGATGGTATCGGGGTCTATAAAACGATGGCCGCTTTTTGAGTAAAGTGTTCCGTAAAAATCATCACAGGCCTGAACTATGGAAAAGTCGTGGAGACCCAAGGCCCTAAAACCCAATACAGGGGCTGCCTCCCGGTAAGCATAATATGCCCCTTTAGTAGTCCAATGGTGATCGGTCCTATAATAAATATATTCCTGCCTGTGTGTAGCAAGAGCATTAGTTATGTCAATAAATTGAATATTGGATGTAAGTTGTTCCCGGATCAGGGCATACTCTTCCAGTTTTTGCTGCGGCTCGGCAAATGGGGGAAGTTTATCGTCTAAAATTTGTACTGAAACCGGCGCCAAAAGAAAATAGACTGGGACAGGAACTGTTTTGGCAAATTTATTGACGGCATCTATATTCTCCGTCAGCAAAGCCATATCTACTTTGTCTGGCTTCTGCAGCAGGTAGCCATCCCGGCCAAAATAGACGCCATTGTTGTCCTTTTTTTGCAAAACAAGCTCAGCAGCAGATTTAAGGCCAACCCACTTGTCCCTAAAAACGAATTGGTCGGCGAGGTAATTTTCAGCAGCAAAACTAAACTTTCCAGAAATGAGGTTGTCCCATGATAAGCAGGGCTTGCCTTGCAATATGCGGTTTTCCGCTTCTGAAAATTCCTGGTCAGGTTTAGCCAGGAATAAAAATAAAAAGAATGCCAAAAAAGCAAGCGTCGTGACGGTCAAGATCCTATTAAAAAAATGCAAGGAATCACCCCTTTAGCTCTTAAAAACGAAAATATAAAAACGGATTATAGGTTGAATCAACCAGGTAGGCTGTGGAAAGAAAAAGCAACAGCAAACAGGAAAACATTGCTGCAGTACAATAAAGAATTGTTGATTTTTGGAGCAGCTTTTGTTTTATATTCTTTAAATAAGGCGTAGAAACTAACAGGGCTATGGTAAGCAAAATTGCATTGGTATACAAATAGTACACAGCCTGCTGATCAAAAATTCCTCTGCTGCCCAAGCCAAAAAGGGCCTGCAGATAATGGAAACCAAGAGACAGATTGTCAAAGGAAAACAATACCCAGCCCAATAAAATTAGCAACACAGCATAGGCATGACTTAAGAAACTAGGAACGGAACGCAGCCACTTTAAAAGAAAAGCCTTCTCCAGGGCTATGATAAAACCAAAGTAAAGCCCCCAAAGTATAAAATTCCAGCTGGCCCCATGCCAGAGCCCGGTCAAAAACCAAACAAAGAACAGATTTCTATAAAGCGTTGGCTTCCCCAAACGGTTCCCTCCCAGGGGAATGTAAAGATATTCCCGAAACCAGGTTCCCAGCGTAATATGCCAGCGCCGCCAGAATTCCGTTATATTGCGGGAAATATAGGGATAATTGAAGTTTTCCGGGAAAGCAAACCCGAACATTTTACCCAGCCCAAGGGCCATATCTGAATAACCGCTAAAGTCAAAATAGATCTGCAGGGAAAAAGCAACAATCCCCAGCCAGGCTGTCAAAACCGTCAATTCCAAGGGTGGAAGCTGTTGGATTTGTGACCATAACAGCCCCAGGTTATTTGCAAGCAACACCTTTTTAGCCAACCCAACAATAAAACGCCTTATCCCTTCGCCAAAACTGTCAAACCCTTCAGTCCTTTGCAACAGCTGTTCATAAATTGTTTCATACCGAATGATCGGCCCTGCAATCAGTTGCGGAAAGAGCGCCAGGTAAGTGCCAAAAGCAATAAAATTTCGCTGAGCAGTCACTTTGCCCCAATAAACGTCGCAGATGTAGGAAAGCGCCTGGAAGGTATAAAAGGAGATGCCAATTGGCAGCGGCAGATCAAGGCCTGCCAGGGAGGTACCCAGGAGAGCGTTTAGGGTCTGCAAAAGAAAATTATAGTACTTAAAAAAACACAGGAGCCCGACATTTACAAAAATAGAACAAAAAAAGAGCAGACCGGCATTTTTATGATTACCTTTATATTTTGTAATCAGCAACCCAAAGGTGTAATTAACCACAACGGAAAATAACATCAATAAAATATAGATAGGTTCGCCCCAGGCATAAAAAAATAAACTGGAAACAAAGAGGATAAAGTTTCTGTAGCGGCGTGGCACCAGATAATAAACCAATAGGATGGATGGAAGGAATAGAAAAAGAAAAAAGATGCTGCTAAAAACCATGGCAATCCTATCCTTAAAAGAGCTTCTTCAGTTCTGCCTCAACTTCTTCTTTATGGTCTGAAACACAAAATATCACATAATTACCTTTAACAAGGACAATTGGGTCCTTAAGTTTAGGCAATTCTTTCGGCAGGTAGTCCCTAAAACCCACCTTCTGCTTGTCAACCCTTTGCCAAACAGCAGCCTCCACCCTTTTCGCAGCATCATGGTCAATAGCTTCAAAAACAGCAATTTCTTCTGCAGTGGCACCGGTACTAACATATACCTTTTTTTCCAGTACGTCCTCTGCAGCAATATGGTAAATTGTGGTGATCGCCTGTTCGTTTATTTCCGTTAAGGTATCCTTAAAAGCAATTGTCTCTAGAAGTTTGTCGGCACATTCTTGGACATTTAGAACAATGTCATCATCAGACCGGCTACTGCAACCCGGTAGAGCAAAGACAGCTGCAATGAATGCCAGTAACAAAAAACATATTATTAGACACGGGGGTAGTTCCCTGCGCACCATATGACCGCCCTTTCTTAATGAACTGTTATTGTAAAACATAATGACTCTTTAGATAATCAACCCAGTAATTGCAGTAAGTTTTATTGAGATGAATCCCGTCAGTGGAGGCATCACCGGCAAGATTTCCCTCCTGATCAACAACACATTGGGCAACGTCTAAATAATAAAATTTTTTTTCTGCAGCCATTTGCTGGATCAATTCATTGTACTTGCCAATATTGGCGTTGTTATATATTTTGTCGCTTTGTGATCGTTGCTTTGAAACTGGGAAAAGAGATTGGGCATATATCTGGGCCTGCGGCTCGATATCCCGAATTTCATTAATAATTTCGCCATATTTTTTAATAAACAGATCGCTGTAGGCCCAACCTAATTCATTGATGCCCAGCATGATATAAACTTTCCGAAATGGTTTTTGCCGCAATGCTTCCATAATTGTTATTTTTTGACCACCGGTAGTTTTAACAACTGCTTGTGTAAAGATCGTGTCCACCTTTAAACCCTTGGCAGTATAATAAGTCGCCTCCTGTAAATCACCAAACAGGCGAAGGCCTTCTGTGCGGGAATCGCCGATAAAAACAGCATCCTGGAAGTAATCTTCCCCCACTGCTACACCTGCAGCCGGCACGGGCTTGCTATAATCATACACTCCTTCTTCGTAAACAGGCAAGTCCATATTTTTCTTTTCACTGCAAAGCTTAGCAGGATCATTTTCATCTTTTTTTGCCGCTACTGTATCCGCTTCCGCCTCCACACATTCAATAGCAGCCGGATCCGTCTGTGAGCTATAGCCGGAAGGAATAAAAATTTTTGCTATAGTGTAACTAAAACCAGGAAGGAAAAGGAAAATAAGAACCACAAGGAATAAAAACAACCCAATCGCCAAACAAAAACGCCTTTTTAGGACCAGTCGGGCCTGGCGCTTATGATAGCGTTCTAAAAAATATCGTGCCTTGTCCTGCCTCCTGCCTCCTACCCCATAATAACTGTTTGCCATGCACAATAACATCCTTTTGTCTTCATAAATCATTTTGCTTTACCCTATATTACCATTTTAATTGCTTAATTTCGACAGTTATTTACAGAGTTATTAAAAATTAGTTACAAAAAAGTTACAGTTATAAAATCGCAATTTTTCCCTGAGAAATTTCCCAGTTTTTATAGTACAATAATAATAATAATAACAGCGACTCCGCTCAAATACGCCATAGCTGATTACAAACAGAGCAAACTTTATGGGGAAATACTCAAAAAGTAATACCAACAGTAAGAAAAGTTAAAAAAACATTGAGGTGATCATCCATGCATGGGGGCAAGGCAAAAGTACTGGTAGTAGAGGATGAAGCCTCCATTCGGAAATTTATTGCCATTAATCTATATAGAAATAACTTTGAAGTTTTAGAGGCAGAAGACGGAGAAACTGCCCTGGAAATGGCAAAGGACCACTTACCTGAGGTCATTGTTTTAGATGTAATGCTACCGTCTATGGATGGCTTTGAAGTCTGTATGCAAATAAGGCGTACAATGCCCCAGGTTATCATTATCATGCTCACAGCGCGGGGAGAGGATATGGACAAAATCATGGGGTTGGAACTGGGAGCTGATGACTATATGGTAAAGCCCTTCAATCCTTTGGAACTGGTAGCACGCATTCGCGCTAATTTACGAAAATTGGCCCATTATGCCCCTGCCAGGAGCGGCAGGTATCTTTCCTTTCAGCAGCTTGAACTGGATTTGGAGGGACAGCATTTCTATAAAAATGGCGTGGAGATAGAACTAACGCCCACAGAATTCGCCATGATGAAGTTCTTTATGAACAATCCCAGAAAAGCGCTTAGTAGAAACGAAATTATGAACCACGTCTGGGGACAAAATTATTTTGGGGATCTTAAAACGGTGGACGTAAATATCCGCAGAATCCGTGAGAAGTTGGAGGAAGATCCCTCCATGCCCCAGTGGATAGAAACAGTTTGGGGAATTGGCTATCGACTGAAGGGGAAGGAAGAACATGTCTAGCATTAGGAGCAGGCTGGCCCTTAGTTTTATGTTTATCATTGTCATAACAGTGATCATCGTGGAGTTATTTTTAATAACGAGTATCCGTAATAACTATTATAAAAACCTGGAGGACACCCTTATAAACCAGCTGCAAACATCTACAGAATTATATGATAAATATTTTTCAGATGCGACCCTGCAAGAAAACGTCCTCAATAATGTGGATACATTCTGGAAACAGACTACAGCCCAGGTAGAAATTATTGATATGGAAGGAAAAATGATTTTGGACACTTTGGGCACCATTTCCGGCCCTCTTGCAGAGATGGATGATGTTCAGGCGGCGCTGCGGGGTGAAAAAGGTGTCTGGGTTGGACGGGTTCCCTATGACACAGAAAAAGTTATGGCTGCAGCCCATCCCATCACTGTAGCGGAAAAACAGGTTGGTGTTTTACGCTTTGTGGCTTCCCTCAGGGAGGTTAACAAGGAAATCAGAAATGAAGCACTCCGGTATATGTATTTCGGTGGCATTGTGATTCTTTTTTCTGGGCTGGTCAGTATTATTTTAGCAAATACGATCATAGGGCCATTAAAGCGGGTTACCCAGGTTGCAGAGGAGATGGCCAGGGGAAACTATAAAGTAAAAAGTATCCAAAAGTCAAAAGACGAAATTGGCAAACTTTCCGAAACACTTAATTACCTTGGAAGTGAAATTTTAAAGAGGGACGAACTAAAAAATGATTTTATTTCTTCTGTTTCCCATGAACTGCGCACCCCTTTGACCTCCATCAAGGGTTGGGCTGTAACCCTTAAACAGGGCTATGAAAATAAAGAATTACTAAGGGATGGCCTGGAAATAATTGAAAAAGAAAGTGATCGACTTACCGAAATGGTGGCAGAACTCCTTGATTTTTCCCGCTTTGCTTCGGGAAAAATCACCTTAAAAAGAACCAGCGTCAATATGCCTGCCCTTTTAGAACAACTTCACATACAATTGACCCCCAGGGCCCTGAGGGAAGAAATAAACTTTCAGATCAAATGTGATGAAAATTATCCTTTTCTTAATACAGATCGGGATCGCTTGCAGCAGGTCTTTATTAACCTGCTGGATAATGCCTTTAAATTTACAGCTCCCGGCGGGCAAGTTTCTTTGACAACCACTTCCGACAAGGAGCAATACTTCATTGTTATTGAAGATAACGGCTGTGGTATCCCTGCTGAGGAGTTGCCCAAAATAAAAGAAAAATTTTATAAGGGGAAATCCAGCAAATCACAAAGTGGAATAGGACTCA
>JBMNNS010000067.1:0-8947 GCA_050942625.1 Dethiobacteria bacterium | reverse complement strand
TTATTTACGCATTGCTACGGAGTTGCATTTAAAAAGGTTAATTGTAGGTGGTATGGATAGGGTTTTTGAATTAGGGCGTATCTTTAGAAACGAGGGTATTTCCACCAACCATAACCCGGAATTTACCTCTGTTGAAATTTACCAGGTCAATGCCGATTATGAAGATATGATGCGTCTTACGGAGGAGCTTGTGGCCTCTGCTGCGGAAAAAATTCTGGGAACCTGTAAGATTAGTTACCAAAACCAGGAATTGGATTTATCTATACCATGGCCGCGCAAAGACCTCCAGCAGATGGTAAAGGAAATTACAGGGGTGGATTTTTCCCGAATTTCAACGGATGAAGAAGCGCATAAAGTAGCTAAGGAGCATGGATTGGAATTTAAGAAAGGGACAACAAAGGGCGAAATCCTCTTTGCCTTCTTTGAGGAATTCTGCGAAGATAAACTAACCGGACCAATATTCATAAAAAATTATCCCGTGGAAGTATCACCCTTAGCCCAGCGTAGTTGGGAAGATCCCCGCTTTACATACCGTTTTGAAACATTTATAGCCGGCAAGGAAATAGCCAATGCCTTCACAGAGCTCATCGATCCCCTGGACCAAAGGCAGCGTTTTGAGGATCAAGTTAAAAAAAGGGTAGCTGGGGATGAAGAAGCACACATGATGGATGAAGACTTTTTGTTAGCTTTAGAATATGGTATGCCTCCCACTGGTGGGCTGGGGATAGGCATAGACAGGTTGATCATGATCCTTACTGATTCTCCATCAATAAGGGATGTAATACTTTTCCCAACAATGAGACCTATTGAAAAGGAATAAAAAAAACCTGAACAAAGTTCTGTAAAGGGTGGGAAATTTACAAAAGTTTAAAAAATAATAAAGCCGGGGTAATGCGTAAATACTAACCTTTAAAAAAGGCTGTGACCTGCTTTACGCAGGCGATTTTCGACCCCGGCTATGATCGTATTATCTCCTTTTTAGGATGAGAATATGCACTGGATTATAAAAAAATTTTTGTAACCACTTTCCAACTTTTATATTTTTTCCTGAAACTCAAACTTTTCTGCCTCACAAATGGGGCATCTCCAGCTCCTTGGGAGCTTTTCGAAAGACGTTCCCGGGGGAATATTTCGCCTGGGTTCCCCCAAAAAAGGATCATAAATGTAGTCACAGATTTCACAGATATATTTGAACATTATAGGTTTCCCCTTTTCCAGGTCCAACCGGAAAGACATCTGCTTTTGGATTTAACCCTTCGGCCATATTTTAACTATATCAAAAAATGTTGTCAAATAATCTATTGATGGTTTTGACTGTTGGTTTATTGATGATAAGATTAGTAAGGAAATATTCTAAGGGAAATATTCTGAGGTGACGAAATGGGTTATAAAGTTGTTGTTGACCTTGGGGGGACCAAGATGCTCGCCGCCCTGGTAAATGAGCGGGATGAAATAGTCATAAAACACAGGTATTCGGGTGAGGCAGGCGCAGGGCCGCACAAAATTACCGGTAACCTTGCCGCTATTGTTGAACAACTCCATAAAGAGGCCGATGTTTCTCGGGAAGAGTTCGACGGTCTGGGTTTATGTGTTGCCGGTTTCTACGATTATAAGGCCGGTGAAATGTATATTTCCCCCAATCTTCCGGGTTGGGAGGGTTTCCCGCTGAAAAAGGAGCTAAGCGGACTGCTTGATAGGCCGGTAGTAATTGAAAATGATGCTAATGCTGCCGCCTATGGGGAATACCTGCTTGGTGCTGGGAAAGGAATGGAGAATATCGTTCAGGTTACCCTTGGAACGGGGATAGGCGGCGGTATCATCATCGGAGGAAAAATATACAGGGGGGCTTCCTTTGCGGGAGAAATTGGCCATCTCATAGTCTTACCTTCCGGGCCTCTTTGTGGCTGTGGAAACAGGGGGTGTCTGGAAACGCTGTCCTCGGGTACGGCTATTGCCAGGGAAGGCAGACTCCTGCTTAAGTCCGATACCCGGACGATGCTCAAGCAGATGGTAGAAAACATAGATGATCTGGGAGCAACCCATGTTTTTGATGCTGCCCGAAAAGGCGATCCGGCGGCTAATGGAATAGTCAAAAAGGCAGCCTATTTTTTAGGCCTGGGACTGGCCGGCGTGGTCAATATTTTAAACCCCGATGCGATTATCTTCAGCGGCGGGCTATCACAGGTGGGGGAACTATTTTGGGCCCCTGTACGGGAAAGCTTAGAAAGGGCAGCCATCAAACCTGCGGCAAAAAAAGTAAGCCTTTTAGTAACCGAGTTGGGCGAGGAAGCAGGAATTAAAGGAATCCTGGCCCTGCTAAACGAATTTTTGCAACTGAAACAGTAACTTTTTTAGCTTGTATTCGTTATATTTGATGAAAGAAGGTTTTATCTTTGTTTTTCCAACTTACTCACCTTCAGGCCTTCTGCTTTACCTGAAATGCGTAGGGCAGACAAAACCTGGTTTTTTTGTAGGCAGGAGTTAGTATAACGGGAATGGAATAGAATCTAAAGGAATAACTTTCCCGTAGAGCCTAAGGAGAGATCTAGTTGGTTATAGAAAAAAAAGAGCAAAAGATAGTGCTTCAGGCGCAACGAAACCCTGACTCTTTTGCTCCACTTTACGATCAATATTTCCCAAAGATCTACAATTATGTTTATCGCCGGGTCAACAATACCCAACTGGCTGAAGATCTTGTCGGAGAAACCTTTTATAAGGCTCTGGCCAACATTAATAAATTTAAATGGCAGAACCGCTCTATTGCCTCCTGGCTGTATACTATTGCCAGAAACCAAATTATAGACTATTACCGTAAGCAGGAACCTGTAGTGTTGGATGAGAAGCGGATGGAGCTAACCGTGTCCCCCCGGGGTAATCCGGAGGAAAAGGTTCTGCAAGACGACCTAAAGATAAAATTGATGGAGACTATCAAAACACTGAGCACGGATCAACAGGATGCTTTATTGCTTCGCTACCAGGAAGGGTTAAAGCTCAAGGAGATTGCCCTTATTTTAGGCAAAAATGAAGGAGCGGTAAAAGCCCTTTTGTTTCGGGGTCTCAGGAGCATGCGCAAGAAATTGGAAGGGAGGGGTTTATAATTGGAACCAAAATGGGAGGAAACATGGGAAGAATTCTGTTCTTCTGATGAGGATATCGCGGAACTCAAAGAACTTGCTTCTTTGCTTTCCAAGATGGAACCGGTCCAAGCTTCCCCTTCATTTCAAGAGGAACTAAAAAAGAGATTATTTGAGCAGGAAAAGGCAGACCCGGCCCTTAAGAAAAACCTAAGGATAGGCAGGTGGGCACGGCCCCTTTTTGCCACTGCGGCTGCACTTATACTCGTTGTTTCACTGACCTTTTTTTATGGCGATGCTCGCCCCGGGCAACCCGGGCAACAGGATCCCCTCTTCACTGCAAGGGAAGATTTTGCATCCAAGTCAATGAAATCGGGTGAAGTTCTGGTTGAGGAACCCTCCGGCGGAGAAAAAAACAGGGAGAAAACCAACGAGGTGGTCGTTGAAAGCGGCAGTGGTGTAGAGGAACCTACCCCAGGGCAGGAACCTGGAACATTGGATGCGCATGGGGATGATCCCCACCAGGATAGTAACCCACCCCCTATAAAAGAAGAAACCGGCCCGGTTTCAGAACAAGAAGTGGAGTCCCCTCTTCCCAGGACCCAGGATAACCTCGTGGAAGAAGAAGAAACGATAAAGGAAGAACCGCAATTCGAGATCTGGGGCAAACAAGTGCAGCTTGCCGCCGACATAAAGTTGCCGGACTATTATTATGATGCTGTTGCCGGTGAAAAAGACCTTGCCCCTGCTGACGTGAAGTATGCCTGGAGACCGGGGGGTAAGTTTAGCATTGCGGTGAATGGCGAGGAAAAACCTGGCCTGGAACCAAAGATATCCAAGAAACTTTCCGAAAAAGGGTTTCAAGTTGAAGGAGCTTATTTGAAAATCAACAGTATTCAGGAGACACAAAAGGGAGTTTTTGCAGAGGTTTTCTTTAAACCCCGGAAAAGTTCTGCGGACGATCCTCATTTAGTAGTCTATTATGAAGAAGATAAAGATATCATATCTTTTTACTGTGAAGAAAAAGGGAAACCAGCAGGAACGGCTTATTACCGCCTGCTCTCACCAGCCCAAGCATTTGAACGGACCAAAGACGCTAAAATATATGCGTCCACCGAACTATTAAATTTTTCTTTCCAGGTAGTCAACCTCACCTATTATGATTTCCCGCTGGGCGACGGCAGACAGGAAAAGTTAGTGAAATTGCCCGCCTATTGCTATACAGGAATGGAAACAGGCCCGGAAGGCAAGGAATTCAAATTATACCTGCCCGCTGTGGCCAGGTAAAAACCCTTCAATAAATTCCCTCAGCTAAAAAACAAGGGCACAGGATTATTGCACCCCGTGCCCTTTTGTTATGTGTGACAGTGGACCGTCCGAACCCGAAACCACTGAAAAAGTACCAAACCCTGTCATTCTGAATGAACGAAGTGAAATGAAGAATCTTTAATTGGTTGTATTCTCCCCCTGGAGGGATCTTCTTTATATCCCGGTATAATATTTTTTAAAACCAGGAGAAGGTAAATTACTGCCTTAAGTAGAAATAAATATTCGCCTTTGGAATAATTGTCAGGTGCTACATAATTGGGGGTGTCCTGTATGAAAATAGTACGTTTTAGGATGGATGCAAGGGATAGGTGGGGGATACTGGAGGATAAGCTGGTTCATGAAATAACCTGGAAGGGGATACCCCCCGGGGATTATTCCCGGAATGATAACACATTTCCCCTGGAAACCCTGCAGCTTTTGCCACCTTGTTTGCCTACTAAAATTATTTGCGTGGGCCTTAATTATCGCTGCCATGCTGAAGAAGTTAATATGGAAATACCGAAAGTGCCGATCATTTTTTTAAAACCCTCAACTGCTGTTATAGGTCCAGGGGAACAGATTGTGCATCCCCCGCAAAGCCGCAGGGTTGATTATGAAGCTGAACTAGGGTTGGTGATAGGGAAGAAGGCTAAAAATGTTGTAGTTGCAAAGGCACGGGATTTTATCTGGGGTTATACCTGTGCTAATGATGTTACAGCTCGTGACCTTCAGCCCAAAAATGGACAGTGGACTTATAGCAAAAGCTTTGATACCTTTGCCCCGCTGGGCCCCTGGATCGAAACGGAAATTGAAGATCCTCACAACTTAAAGGTGTCTGGGATTCTTAACGGTCGGGAAGTACAAAGGGGTTGGACCGGGGACTTTATTTTTAGCATCGAAGAATTAGTGGCTTTTATTTCAGCCTGTATGACACTACTGCCGGGGGATGTCATCATGACGGGCACGCCCGCGGGGATTGGGCCAATCCGAAAAGGAGATACCTTTACTGTCAAAATAGATGGCATAGGCGAACTAAGCAACGGAATCAAATAATGTTACCCAGGATGTTGGTTTTGAAAAATTACTTGTTTTATTTGTGGTAACCATTAATTTGTGGTATATTTAAGAAGCGTGATAAAAAGTGGAAATGACCGAAAAGATCTTGCGGCCTCGGGATTCAGATAAGGACGGAAGGTAATAAAGGTAATCTACTTTTTTATCAAATTATTTGAAGGAGGCCCAAGATTTTGATGGAAGGAAAAGTAAAATGGTTTAATGCAGAGAAGGGTTATGGCTTTATCGAGCGTGAGGATGGAAGCGATATTTTTGTCCATTTCTCTGCGATTCAGATTGAGGGTTTTAAAACATTGGCAGAGGGACAAAAAGTAGAATTTGAAATTGTGGAAGGAAGCCGTGGGCCCCAGGCTGCCAATGTTACACCACTGTAGAAAATAGCCGCAATGGTGTAATAAAATGAAAAAATGCAAAGGCACTTCCTGGAGAGTGCCTTTTTTCACATAAAAAAGTAGACGCCAACCTTTCAAAATAGGGGTTGCCAGGGTAGATACAATTTTTGTAACAAGAAAAAGGAGGTTAAAACAAATGAAAAAGATGATATCAGGTGTTACAGTAGAATGTATTAAAGGTAATATTGCAGCCTTGGAGGGTATTGATGCCGTTGTTAATGCTGCCAATGCCCAACTGAGAACAGGTGGCGGGGTTGCCGGGGCTATCCACCGTGCTGCAGGGCCCGGCCTGGAGCGAGAATGTCGCCCTTTGGCACCAATAAAAACTGGTGAAGCAGTCATCACCGGGGCCCATAACCTGCCTAACCGTCACGTTATCCACTGCTTGGGCCCTGTTTACGGGGTTGATAAACCTGAGGCCGAACTTTTGGGAAGTTGCTACCGCAATGCCCTGCGGCTTGCTGAGGAAAAAAAACTTGAATCTATAGCTTTTCCGGCCATTTCAACCGGAATCTTTGGCTATCCTATTGTAGAAGCAGCAGAAGTTTCCCTGCAAACAGTAATAAGCATGATCCCAGAACTGCAGTCTGTTAAAAGGGTGATTTTTGTCCTTCATAACGATCAGGACTTGGCGGTTCACGAACAAATGCTGGAACGTCTAACCTAACCCTGTTACTTTAAAATACAGGGGTATTTTGGGGTCTTTTTAAGTTCAATCCTCTATAACCTTTTGGAATTCTATTAATCTTAACTTGCCTGTTTTTTCACCTTCCTATAAATGTGATCATAACCTAACACATAAACATATTGGTGGAGGGTGGCAGGATGGAGTTTTTTGCAGCTTTATTATTAGCTGTAGCCCTGAGTGTAGACGGTTTTGCCGTGGGGCTTTCCTATGGGATTGGCAAGGTTAAGATAACTTTTTTTCCGATAGTATTAATTACATTATGTTCTGCGCTGGCAATGACAATTTCAATATTTGCAGGCCAACTTGCCGGTGCTTTTTTTACCCTTCAATTGGCAGGGATTCTTGGGGGTAGCATTTTGATCCTGATTGGCCTTTGGCAATTAGTTGAGGGTTTGAAGAAATACAAAAACAGCCCAATTTTGTTAAGAATAAATTTAAAAATGTTTGGTCTCGTATTACAAGTTATCCGCGAACCGGAAAATGCCGACATAGATCGGTCGGGGGATATAAATTTGCGGGAGGCACTTCTTCTTGGTATTGCATTAAACCTGGATGCCATAGGAGCTGGCTTTGGCGCTGGGTTGGCCGGTTTTTCTTTATTGTTAATACCAATAGTTACGTTAGCTTTATTTTTTGCTTTGTTCACAGGTCTGCTAATTGGGGAAAAATATGCCACGGGGCTATTGGGTGAAAAAGGGTATATTATTCCTGGCTTCATTTTAATAGCTGTAGGTTTAATTAATATTCTTTGTTAAATTGCTTGCCAAAACAGTATAAAATATGATAGATTGTTGACTGGAGACAAGTTGGATAGGGGAGGGAAGGAAATAGTAGGATTTAGTCAGTTTGGCTAGTTTGGTGTTATATTATTTTAATTATTTTTATATCCGCTATGCATACCAATGCATAGGTATTAACGAAAAAGGCAGGGGATTTAATATGGAAAACATAGAAAACATTATACTTAAACCGGTGGGGCGGGTTATATCCTCAGTCGAAGATCCTATGGAAATGCCACATGGGGGGCTGAATGCAATTGTAGAGGTGTTTCCCCAGTATCAGGATGCCCTCCTGCACATTGAGAAAAATTCCCATATCTGGGTGCTGGCCTGGTTTCATAAAGCGCCACGAAATATATTAAGGACCAGACCCTTCAGGGTTAACCAAGATTTGCCGGAATATGGTGTTTTTGCCTTGAGGGCTTTTGCACGGCCAAACCCAATAGCAATGTCCCTCGCCAAATTAAATAAAATTGAAAATAATTATCTTTATGTAGAGGGTCTTGATGCTGTTGGGGGGACCCCTGTTTTGGATATTAAACCTTATTTTGAACGGGATACCATTTTTTCTCCAAAAACCCCTTATATCAAGGGCAGTGACCGGGAAAAAAGGGAGGCAAACCTAAAAAAACTGGCCCTTGCCCACCATCAGGAGGACTGTCCACAATTAACCCTGGCAGTGAAAATGGCTTCAGTAGCCGAAGATCACTTCGGGTTGCTAAACTCTAACGATCTTAATGTGAAAGTTACCGGATCACCCTGCCTGGGGGATTGCATACAAGGGATAAGCCGGGCCCGTTTGTCCAACCCCCCGCGCTTTACCTTTATCCCTTCAACAGAAAAAAGTGAAACAGTATGGACCAGGGCAGAGCAGGTGCTAACAATTAACTTGAAGGGGGCTTATAACGAAAAGGAGTTTAGTTCCCTGGCTGACGAAGAACTCTTTTTTATTAAAATGATACCTTAAGCAGGAAATATGGGGTCTACTAACGAATTGTTAATCAAATGTTAAATGTATTTTTATTCGTGCCACTACTCAACTTTGGCATTTTTAGGGAGGTGAAGGCTGCAGTTTGTTATTTGCTGATAATTAAATAGGGGATGAACATGTTTGATAATGCGGCGGGGCAGACGATAAAGGGGAACTTAAAACTACCGGACGCTATAATTGCTATAATTATTGTAGAAAGGTTAGTGATCTTTTTGGTGGAGCCAAACAATTACAGCCTTTTCAAACGTGTTGTAGGGTTAGTTGCCGTTTATTTAATCATCATCTTCATCCTCTATGGCTATGAAAGTTACAATTTATCTTATCAAATATTTTTGCATGATACATATGAGCAACTTCGCTCAGTTTCATACCAATTTGAAAAAGAATTTTCAGGTATAGTGGACCAACTATTAAAAATTGAAACTGATCCAGCCCTAACGAAGGCAGAACGCATTGATACAGCCAATAAGCTGATCCAACCGATAATATCTGCTATAACAGAAGATCTTGGGGTTATAGGGGGAGGCTATTATTCCCATAACCTGGAGGCTATCCTGGCTATTGCTCCCTGGGATGATCTCAGTTACTTGTTTGGTTATACAGTGGAACCTGATCACCCTGTCCACCAAATGTACCAGCAG
>JBMNNS010000006.1:0-37457 GCA_050942625.1 Dethiobacteria bacterium | reverse complement strand
TTATAAAAAACTGCCGCTACTGTCATCCTGAGCGATAGCGAAGGAGCTTGGTTTTAAGCTGCTAAAAGATTCTTCATTCACTTCGTTCATTCAGAATGGTTACGGACTTTTTCAGTGGTCTCGGACAATTCTATTGACACCTTTTTAGGCCATTTCCCCCCATGCCGCTTGTGCGGCACCAGCAGCAGGATGAAAATTGACTACAGCGAATCTCTACTATACGGCTGGGAGGGGTAGGGGGATGATTACACTGTTGGACAAGCAAAAGATAATTTTAAAGCATCATCATGACGGAAAATCGCAACGGGCAATTCATAGGGAGACAGGCATTAGTCGTAAAACCATAAGGAAGTACATCAAAGAATATGAAAGCAAGAAAGCCGCATTGTTTGACTCCCGGAATATTCCTGACGGGGAACTGATTCAAAGCATAGTGGAAAAGCCCACCTATGACAGCAGTAGCCGTAAAAAAACAAAACTTACACCGCAGATTATTGAGAGGATAGCTGATATCAAATCCTTCCTCTATCAGGGCTTCATAGATATCAATTTTCTTTTTCTGCTGTTTAGCTCTGCCTATAAGTATCGGCAAAAAAATGGCGGGGAAGAAAGATTTCCCAAATAAATAAAGCGCCAAAAGAGCCGGTATAAAATGGGTCGGTCCTCGATGTATGCCTGGCACGAATCGGTCCAGATCGGAAAGAGTCGCAGCAACAGCAGCAAAGAGCGCTCCGGTCGGAGAACCTTGCCAGAGCACATAACCGGCAGCAGCTACGGCGGAATGGGTGACACCAAGCATACTTACACCTCTTTTTTCACTATCTTTTATACAATATTAGAGATTATAGCCTGGCCTTGAAGTTAAATATTTCTTTCGCACTTAAGCTAAACGGCTTCTTCCTCAACCCCCACCAGCTTTCTCAAATAGACTTGCAGCCCCTCAAGGCTTGTAAAGACCTGGTAGCTAGCCTGGCTTAAGGCATTCACCTGGTCCGCCCTTCCAGAAAGAGCTAAGGCCACAGGCTGACTGTAACCTGATTGAACTCCTTCAGGCCATGCCAAGTCCACCATTGTAATTATTTCGCCTTCATCATTGCAGAGTTCAAAATTTAGTTGAGGCATCGGCACATTGTTCATTGCAAGCCAATTCAGGAGTTTTGCCACTTCTTCATCTATTTCCTCTTCTGGCAAATTAACCGCAACGAGGGTATCAACGGGATAACTGACAGACACGCCCACACCCCCCCCTTGGTAAAGCTCTTCTAAAAAACGATTTGCCGCTTCGGCCAGCAAACAACGCCGCGCAGTTAAAAATTCCCGGTAGTTTTCCACTTTCCATAGTTCTGGATCCATAGGTACCCATTGGGAGGCCAAAGCCCCGGGATGATTTCTCTCAATCTCCTGGAAATATACAAAAGGTTCCTTATCTTTAATCGCTAAATTAGCTCCCTGAGTTAAGAAACAATAATTGGCAATAGCGTTAACTTCTGGCTTCTCAAATCCATGATTGTAAAGCACCTTTTTGGGAAAAATATGATGCACCTGCAAGGAATTCAGTCTGCCCAGCAGATGCGCCGAAAGGGGTACACCGCTATCCCAGTCCAAAGCACCGGTTACCCTGGTTAATAGATAAAGCATAGGGTAAAACCTGGCCCCCAAGCTCCAGCCGGCAAAATCTTCCGGCCTCACCTCCAACGTACCCCGTGAAAGTTGAAGTTGCTCTATTAACCGATCCAACACTTCATCATCCTTTTCTAATACGGACAGATCCTGGTTTAACACCGTCTCGGTAGAGCCAGCGAAGCGCCCCCAAAGAAAACTATGCACGTACCAATACAACAGCCTGTGACGCTCCCAGGACTTCTCTATCTTGCCGCCCTTCAGTACCAAGTATCTGGCCATTACCGGAAAAGCATACCTGCCACCCAGCACCCGGTCATGATCCAAACCCAGCCGACCGGAAATCATATTAAGCAGGTAATTGCACGCATTCTGTGCCTGGACCAACCCCTCTTTAAAAGCTGTCGGAGTCACCTTCTTTAGAGCTGAAAAGAAAGCCTCCCCGGTAAGTATAGCGGTAATATTGCGCAACAACCACTCCTGGTTAAAATAAAACCCAGCCTGTTGCCACTCGCTTAAAACTCTCCTCATTTCTTCCCTGGCTGAAGGCCATTGAGCACAAATCTTAGCCAAGGCCAGATCTCCTTTGGAAAGCTTCGTGCCTCCGCTATTAACACGGTTAAAGATATCTACGACTACGTCCACGGTCTTATCTTCCCCGGTTACCTCTTCTACATGCAAATCAACGTACTTTATCCCTTCTATAGCATTTAACCGCTGGATGTACTTGTCCAACTGCGGCAAAATAACCGGGTTTTCCAAAAGCCGGCTGATAAAGCTGCCCACACCGCTTTGCATTAACTCTGTTACATTAATCCAAAGTAGGTTACCTTTCATTTTCGACGACATATAAAATTCAAAAACTTCATCTTCCAGATGGAAATACAACCCGGTAAAAGTTTGAGGGTTGCCATCGAAAAACTGCGGCGGCTTTCCCCTGATAATACCGTAGAGGCTGGTTATCCTCTGCTGACCGTCCAGTAAAAGCTTTATTACGCCCGGCGTAGAATCATGCATTCCCCGGACCACAGAAGCGTCCGTCTGTGTTACCCACACTAGCAGACTCCCGATAGGATAGCGTCGGTAAAGGGATTGCATCAGGCCGCGCACCTGTTCGCGGTTCCAGACATAACCCCTTTGAAACTGGGGCAAAGCGATACTGCCTAAATCAATTTGGTCCAAAATAGTAGCAATCTTCATACCTCGTTCACCCGCTTAAGAATAATTTTGTCGGTTTATTTCCTTTAACGGAAAGCTCCTGCTCCTTTTTTTATTTCCCCTATAAACTGCAAGAGCCATACAACGCCTCTCTCCTTAACGATCGCAATCAGGATAAGGGTTCATTGACGAACTTTCCAGTTGTTCTATAAATTTTAAGGCTGTGTATGCGCTATTAGGAGAAATATGAGGTTTTAACTTTACAATCTCCTGGCCCAGCTCATCCTCGGGCACTTTTGAACATGGGTTTCTCCGCACCAACTGCCTTTCTCTCCCATTTTCTTTATAGGAAAAAGTATTAGCTTCAAAACTTTTCCGTAAAAATTTTAAGTCTAATTTTAAGTCTATATTAGTACTTATTAAACCCGGCGGTTAGGTTAACCTCGTACTTGTCCCATACCCTATTGCAGTTTTTGCGCCAACTCCATGTTCCGCCAAACATTCACGCAGCTTAGATAACGCCACATCCAGAGGTCTTTTATTTGCAAAAACCCCGGATTCAATTGGAGCGTTTTTCTCTTTAGGCACACCGCAGATAATAGTAAAAGTAGTGCCTTCTACGGCTAAAAAGAACACTGGCACAGGCGAATAATAATCTGCGGGAGGGTGCTCATCGCTGTCATCGGCATAATAAGGGCCAAAATGGGGGTTCATGATATCCGGTATAACTTTAGGCTCCGTCATGGGAAAGGCATCAAAAAAATGAACATCCCCGTGGTATTCCCCGCGAATGCTGCCAACCGGGCTGCCAAAAATACGGCAAAACCCTTGATCAGCCAGGGCACCTACGGTTTCATTGCCTTCTACCCCGTCAAATAGGGTCGTGATGATCCAGTTTCTAAGGACACCCTTGATCGAGCTGGCCGGTATATATGGAATACCGTAAATGTGATGCAGCGATATTGACGTTTCATAAACAGAAGCCTGCCCTAAACCCACGGTAAGACGCCAATCCGGTATAAACTGTAGCTGCTTTGTTTCGAAATTTAGGGCGGCAATGGTATCTTTATGACGGAGATTTAGCGCTTTTAGATCGACTTTGCTGAAATACGGGCTTATCCAGTAATCTTTTTGACCTTTTCTCCTTGCCTTTTTAAAAAAAGCGAAACCCCCACCCTTTTCGTCCGGGAAAAAATAAGCAAACTTATTAAGTTTAAGAGAAAAATTATCTATGGATTTTGATTTAAGAATAGCTAATGTATCTTTAGGCAGGAAATGCTTTTTAGTCGGTGTTTTAGACAAAGAACGTTTTTTATCCGGTTCTTTAGACGAAAAATGATTCTCGGCCGGTGTTTTCAATATCCTTATATCCTCGGCTTTCTCCCCGCCTCCACGACCAGGTCCTATTCTAAATTCAACTTCGAGGCCCTCTTCTACAATATTTTTATCGCTATCATCCAAAAAATTAGTAATATGAAAAAAAATGTCTCCCTGCCTTTCAGAAAAAGAGATAAAGCCATAGCCTTTATCTTCAAAGAACCTTTTAATTCTTCCCTTAATCCTCATCTTTAGCCTCTCCTTCAATTAGGGCCTCTGCAAATCGCCGCAGCCAATTAAACAAGGCCAACACCTCTACAGTAACAGCCCGGTAGTTTCTTGATTCCAACAGGACTATTGCTTTTGTCAAATTCTTTTCAGAGAGATCAACCAACGTTTTTTGGTCTTTTTTTAGCCATTCTGTTATCTGCTCATAAATAGCTTCATAAGCTAGTTTACTGTTATTAACTTTACCCTTGCTTTTAGCATCTACAAAAGCAATGGCGGCCCCAAAACCATTGGTTTTAATTAACATCGGAATTTTTTTAACATAAGCCTTATATTCCTTATCGTACCTTTTCCCGGCTACGGATTGAACCTGCTGATATGCAAAATATGCCCTTCCTTGTTCCAATGCTTGCATTAAAGACTGTTCATTTCCCATTTTTACACCTCCACAGCCTTTGTCCGGATAAGGCCTTTTCCGATGGTAGCATTGCCACCGAGTTGGATCACAGAAGGTAAATTATGAACAAAATAATCCATGACTAGCTGTTCTTCCGTCCGTCCCGCTTTTGGCGTAAAGGCCCCCTTATCTTTGTTAAAAATGGGTGTTGTTAAAACCAACGTATAAAGCAATGTCTCCGAAGGCAGATATTCCTCAGAAAAAAGAGCCCCCCCCTGAACAGTGCCGGTCTTTGGGTCAATCTTTGTGCGGGTTATAATTTCAGTTGAAAGATTGACAAAATCGCTAAAATCTGTATCAGAAAGCACTACTAGATCAGTTAGCATTTTTTCTCTCAAATAAGCATAGTTTTCATCTTTGGGCAGCATGTATCTGCTTAACCACTTAGCCAATCTGCTACAGTCTTCATGGGCAAAATTTTTGATCTCAAAAGTGTACTCTTCTAAAACAATTTTATTATCCTTAACATAAAGTTTGCTATTTTCCGCTGTAGAACTCTCAGGTGGGATGGGGAGTTCTACTTCCTTATTACAGCGTTTAAGATCTTGACGAAAACGCTGCAGTACTAAAGGGCAGGTAATCCAGGCAAAAACACCTTTTGCCGATTTCACCGGGAAAAGGAGAAGCCTGGCATCAGTAAAACCAAGTGCCCCGGCATGTAGATCACCGTCCTCGGGACCGAAAGAAAGCGCTAGCTCTTTCTTTCGGTTCTGTTCCTTATTCAAGGTAATACCAGCAACAGAAACTTCCTCCAGCTGATAGAATGCCTGCCTAAAACTCCCTTTAACCCCGGAGCTCTCCACCTTGGGGAAACCGGTATGCCTTTCCCTTTGAATAGGCATATCTACAGCCCCCAGGTCTATACCCGAACCCGCGTGAAGCGAGGTTTCACACAATAGTGCTACCGGTTTTGCCAGCTTATACATTAGCAAACCTCCTTGCTTGCTCATAATTTTATTTTCTCTTTTTTATTGGTATTGTGTCGAAATCTTCGATCTGGCTATCACTAAAATTGGACCATTTTTTCTGAAAATCCTTTATATATATTGATTTATCGTGGACGATATCCCTACCCCTTAAATAATCGCAAACAATCAGGCTGAGATTGCCCCGGCGAAAAAGAGGGCGGTAAACCAGGCGGATGTGCTCTACATCGGTATATTTAAAAATAAACAAATTTTTTCCGGGATTGGTGGCATGTCGCAAATCGTCTTGCTCGCTAAGCCCTTTAATATAATCCAGCAGCTGTTTCTGGGAGGTTATCTTATTGTTATCGATGACATCCATCAGCCTGTTATACAGTTGATTGATAGCCTTTTCCACCTGACGGCGGTTGCCCGGCTTGTCCGAAAAAAGGCCAAAACCCCGGGGCACTTTGACCACGATAAAATTTTTGAAGCGCTCCCAAAATATTCTACCGATGGCGTTTAATCCGGCCAGGCCATCTTCTTCCCAAAAACAGGCCTGGAAATCTTCTCCAATATTATGCTCTCTTTTGAACTGCGGCCAGTCCATGATCCCCTCTTCCAGCCTTTCCAAAACATAAGCATATTTTTCAAACATAGCCCAGTTTACATCTACCGGCACCTGGGGTATCTTTATTAGCTCATCAGTATCTTCAAAGATGTAATAGAGAGGGACACTGTTGACCATCGCCATTAACGAAAAATAGGGTATAACACCCTTATAGCCTCCTGTAATGTTAAAAATTGTATTTTCGAAGCCCCAAATACTTAATCGCTCCACCAAATTAACAAGACCTTCTTTTTCAAAAAGTTTGCGGTCGCTCACCTGTAAATCCTTAATAACATCATCAGGATCAAAGTGGACCTCCACCGTAAAACCGTCGATCTGCCGCTGGTGAAGTTTATCCTTGATAATCTCGGCTGCTAAGCGGGATATTATCGTATCAGAAGCCAACAAGCGTACACAACAGTTGTTCATTTCTCGCTTCACAATCTTTATAATGCTTTTTATCTCGGCGCAGGCATTATCATTACTATCAGCCCATTTGCTCACAGTAGTACGCAGTCTTTCAATGCGGTTTTGGTTACCTTCCCAATCCTTGTTTCCTTTATCTTTTAATACATCGTAGACTGCATCAATATCTTTAGGTCTATATTTGCGATAGTTTTCAAACAAAGAAGCCCCTACTGTAGTAAATACCTGGAGAATCACTGCACCACCCCCACGTAAGTTAGTCCAAAACCCTGATTAGCCAGATCTTCTGAAATATTTTTGCCGTGGAAAACATCAACCACTTTTTTCGTATCACCCTTTAGCAGTTCCATATAATAAACACTTCCCGCTGGAACAGCTCTTTGCATCGGCTTTGGTTTCTTTTTTTGCATATCAAAGCCACCAAAAGACAAGTACCTGCCTACGGCCGCAGTTAGCAGCCTAAACTCCAAACCCTTATATTCCCCTTTTAATGTGTCCTCCTCTATCCAACTAGGCAGCCAACCTTGCTTAAAGATAGCCGGAGTAGCAAAATATAGTTTAAATTTATTCCCTTTTAGTTCCGGCGCAGAAATAGTAAATTCATCGCCATGCCAAAAAGCCACTCCTTTGCCTTCGGCACCTAATTTGGCCAGACCCGTCGCGGGCAGAGTAAGCCCGAAATAATCAACCACCAACACTCCATTGTTAAATCTCTGTAAATCTACACGATAAAGCATGGTATCTTGGCTCGAACGGGTAATCCTGTCTCTGGCCATACCTACTTTGGGCTCGCTGAGTAGGTAATCGCCAATGCTTCTGTAAATAAATTCTCTTGTTTCAAGGTTTAAATACTCCTGGAAAGAAAATATATCCAAATAACCACCGCTGATTTCTTCCACATTAACTTGCCTGCCAAAATTAGGAATTAATAGATAAGGAGTTGCAATGCTGGTAACCAAATGTTTTTTTTCCAACGAGAGCAAAAGAACTTCTCTGCTGCCGCTATCTCCTTTTACAGCCACACAATCCAAAGGCATCGGGAAACATATATCATCCCATAATTTAAGGTAGACCCCTTTAATTTTTAAATTGCCCGTCGGATCATCTTTTTGCTGGGCCTTGGGTAACTCTGAAATATGGTGGGAAAAATAGATGCTTCGCAGCGCCCCATAGAATACAGATGGCGCTGGTGGGAAAACCCCATCAGCCCAAGTATCCTCACCCTTAGTAAAAGGTCGGCCATCCCGAAAAAAAAGGGTATCCAAAGCTTCCATCTCCAATATCAAGGCTCCATCACCCTCTCCAAAAAAGCTACGATATTTAAAGCGTCAAAAAAATTTCTAATCCCTTGGCTTTGACTATTTTTATATAACATCTCCACCTTGTTAACCATTTCCTCTATAGTAATAGTAGTAGCATCCCCTCCATCCCCAAAAACTCGCTTATCTTCTTCATTCTTTTCTGTCAACAACGAAGCCCTTCCCACTAACCGCTTTATCTCAGCCTTTACGATCTGCTCGTCCCCCTCAAAATAACCATCGTCACTAATTAGTCTGGATAAACTTAAATTTAGATAACGTATGAAGGATGGGGAAAATTCTCTCCTTTGTAAATGACCAACTAATTCGTTGTATATTTGTGGCAGCCATTGGTTACCCGCTCGCCATTTATAGATAGAAGAGTTGACCTCACCGCTACGTTTTATAACAGCCAAGCCGAAAGCATCTTTGCCGCTGTCTATATCTTTTGCAGCTTGTTCCATGCGGCGGGCCCATTTTAACACTTCATATAATGGGGGTGATTTAAAATGGGCAATCGCAATCCCGGCAGAAAAAGTCAGTTTTTCGTCTGTAAAAGGAGCGAGATCTATCTGCCCAAACCTCTCCCTTAGCTCTATCATTACTTCAAAAAGATGCTTTAGGTTTAGAAAACCAAGAAAATCCTCGCCCCCAGCGTATACAACCTGGCCCTTTGGCCAAACAATAACCTCCTTTGCCGCTACTTTAGCAAAACGCTGTAATTTTCGGCTTAATTCTTTGTGAAATTCCAATGGGGATGTTCCTTGCTTTATACCGGGAGTGCCGTACAATTTGCCCATATCGTCCCCATCAAAGCATACAATTGCATAATATGGACACACTTTATGATTACGCACCAGTTCATAAACTTCTCTGGTAGCCTCATCAACTTCAATGTCGGGGATATCCCCATTTTTCTCTATCATTTCAAAAATTAGCTGTTCTTCTATGCCCTGCCACGGCCATTTCTTTTCAGGTTCTTTTTGATCTAACCGGTGCCAGGTGTCCATAAAAGCAACCCTGGCTGTAGAGGGAAACTCTTTTTCAAAGTCACTTTCCGGTTGAGCCTCAAAATATATTTCGGCACACCGTTTAATAAAATTAACCGCCCCTAGCCCTTCCCCGTCTTTCATAAATTTTTGGGGAATTCGATCTGGTAGCTTAAGCCCGGTCCTAAAACGTTTACTACTCTTCTTTTCGCGATAAAACACTACATTATGTTCACCGCCTATAGTACATTTTGGCCCGGTTTCTATAAGCTGCCCAAAAATCCTTGTTCTTTTCACTGCCCACAAATAAGCTGTCAAGCTATTATAATCTTCCAGGTAGGTATCATTACTTAAAGGGTGAAACACCCAATAGATCTCCAGATGTTTTTTTAGCTGAGAATCAAACTCCCGCGGTTTTGCCAAAGATAATGCGTTCAGTATATGCTCTCCTATCTCTTCGAATTCCCTTCTAACAGCTTTTTCGATTGATAAACCAATTCTTTCCTGCTCTTCTTGTTCAGTTGTTTCATATAGGGCTAGCAAACGGTTTGGTAAAGAAGCATATTCTACATCAGGAAAAATTAATTGGCCGCCTGAAGCTTGCATGGCTTGAGCTGCAGTGCGAGCCAAATGAGATAGTAGATAACTGCCGGCATAAAGATCTTGCGTCTTTCGTGCCCGGGCAATAAAAGATTGCACAGGGCCAAAAGTAAAAAGTAATAAACTCTGCGTCACAAAATCGCCTCCCTTAAAGCTGCTTGTTTATCTGCTCCCCGAGGCACGTATTCCGGTTCAAAAACTGTGTTTAAAGTAGTGATCAGCGGATGGTAATTCGATCCGATTCTTAACACAGTAACATAAACCGGTGAAGCCAATTTTCTTTTATCTTTGGAGAATCCTGTATAATCAGAGCCTCCTTTTGAAACATTATGAGTGGCCGTACCAATTTGTATTAACAATTCATGGGCATTGTTGTAAGCCTTCCCTAATTCGACACTTTTAAGGTAGGGGTAATCGCCGGCGAAACCATGTGATACAATCTTGCCCTCCTTTATGCAAAACTTGCCTTTATTAACAGAATCCAACAACGCTGCTATGGTCTGCAGGTCCTGTGGTGCAGCGTACGGCATACTGTCTTTAGCACTATCCTTAGCGATAATGGCTACGCTACCAAACCCCCGACGCGACCTTCTCCCTAGCCCACCCAGAAGCAAAGCCGCCTCGATAATTGCTTCATAACCAGCGTGTTCATCAAACGTTCCCATGCTTGTAATAATTACCTGAAATTGGGAGCCAATTGAAAAAGCCTCAACCGGGGCCCTATTTTGGTGGGGCAAAAGATACTCAGAACTGATTTGCATCTCCCTCGGAATAATACGCAACACGACCGGAGAACGTCCAACTTTTTCGTCACTGGAGCCAAAAAGCAACTCCTCTTTTTCCCGTAACTCCTTTACAGGCAGATGGCCGTTTAAAGCCCGCCACCAATAGCGAACCAAACCTTTTAAAGAAGATGTCCTTAGCTCCAAAGAAGCAGCACCATAAATAAACATAGGTGTAACTGCTTCACAAAGATATGTAGTTTTATTAATAGCAGCCACCTAAATACCTCCCCCCTATGCTGTTATTATTGCAACTATTGAACACACAAGGCCGATAAGAAGCATTTTTTAGCAATCATGGCATTCTGCTTGTTTGCCACAATATTTTTAGAATAGGTAAACCATTGGTAGAACCTTGCAAAAGATTCCTTTTAGACCCCCATGCCGCTTGTGCGGCACCAGCAGCAGGATAAAAATTAACCAAGTTCATTTAATTTTCAGGACAGGTAGGATAGTAACGGCGTCAATGCAAGGCCAGCAGAGTATAAAATATAGTTTATTATTTCAATTCCTTATAGGTAGGCTGGAAACAATGCCATAATCTTGTAAGAGAGGACGATGCATTCTGGTTTCAATTCCTTATAGGTAGGCTGGAAACTTGGCGGATAAATACCTTCTCCGATCTGGTCACATGTTTCAATTCCTTATAGGTAGGCTGGAAACCCCGGATCTCCCACCTGGCTTCACCACCTGGATCCAGTTTCAATTCCTTATAGGTAGGCTGGAAACAATACAGTGCCACCTTGCATGGGCGCTTCAAACACTGTTTCAATTCCTTATAGGTAGGCTGGAAACCCGCCGTAGCGATTGCCGTTCCTGCTATACGAAGTAGTTTCAATTCCTTATAGGTAGGCTGGAAACGAGGTACTCACCATAGTGAATACCTCGAGCGAACTCAGTTTCAATTCCTTATAGGTAGGCTGGAAACAATTAACTTTTCAATTAACTTTTATGGTATTAAAAAAAGTTTCAATTCCTTATAGGTAGGCTGGAAACAAAGGTGGTCAGGGCAGGGATATGCTCTCTCGATGTGGAGTTTCAATTCCTTATAGGTAGGCTGGAAACAAATGGACAAGTGAGCGGACAAGTCAAACCCCGATAGTTTCAATTCCTTATAGGTAGGCTGGAAACTTTTACAAATTTTATTTAAGAGGTGATTTTATGAAATGGTTTCAATTCCTTATAGGTAGGCTGGAAACGCAGCTTCTTATCCCCGTATTAAAGCCGTATTGAATAGTTTCAATTCCTTATAGGTAGGCTGGAAACATTATTTATATTATTTGTTTTAAAAAATAAAAGAAGTTTCAATTCCTTATAGGTAGGCTGGAAACAAAGCGAAACTACTAAGAATTTTATAAGCTACCATAGTTTCAATTCCTTATAGGTAGGCTGGAAACTCTCCGCCGCTAGGAAAACGGCATTTCGTGCTACGCAAGGTTTCAATTCCTTATAGGTAGGCTGGAAACGCCAAGAAAAACTTGAAAAAATACTTATTTTTTTTGTTTCAATTCCTTATAGGTAGGCTGGAAACCCCCTGCCTGCCAATACTTGCTGCCAAGAAAAACTGTTTCAATTCCTTATAGGTAGGCTGGAAACACAGTACTCACATCCTTTCTTGCCCGTCCTGTATGGTTTCAATTCCTTATAGGTAGGCTGGAAACGATCGAAGAACTGGACCTTGTCCAACGACAGATAGCGTTTCAATTCCTTATAGGTAGGCTGGAAACACCAGAGGATGGAGTTGGTGGCAGCTATTGAGGCGCGTTTCAATTCCTTATAGGTAGGCTGGAAACCCACCGCATGGACGGTGGCACCGTCCATGCTAATGTCAGTTTCAATTCCTTATAGGTAGGCTGGAAACCGAGAGAGCATATCCCTGCCCTGACCACCTTTGAAAAGTTTCAATTCCTTATAGGTAGGCTGGAAACCAGAAGTTTTAAAGTATCCCCTCGCCGAAAAACTTGTTTCAATTCCTTATAGGTAGGCTGGAAACGAAGGGAATGAGAAGGGAAGCAGCTTCTTATCCCCGTATGTTTCAATTCCTTATAGGTAGGCTGGAAACGGGCCCAGTGGAATTGGCCCGCTGCCAACCGTGTAGAACGTTTCAATTCCTTATAGGTAGGCTGGAAACGCCAGAAACCCTAAAAGTGAAACAGCCCAAAATTTTAGTTTCAATTCCTTATAGGTAGGCTGGAAACGGAGAAGCAGAAAGGAAGGAAGGAAGGGAAGCAGAGTTTCAATTCCTTATAGGTAGGCTGGAAACAGGGGTAGCGGTAACGCTACGACCTTAAAGCGAATGTAGTTTCAATTCCTTATAGGTAGGCTGGAAACTGTACTGGATGCCAGGGCTTCAACCTCATATAGATGTTTCAATTCCTTATAGGTAGGCTGGAAACGATTTCCAAGAAGGTTTCGATTGGCTGTTTCACTTTAGTTTCAATTCCTTATAGGTAGGCTGGAAACAGGGTACGTATCAGGTGGCGATATCCGCCTGATACATGTTTCAATTCCTTATAGGTAGGCTGGAAACCATACTCGCTGACAACAAACACAATTTCTTTTTCTGGTTTCAATTCCTTATAGGTAGGCTGGAAACAATAGCTAATTCCTCATTCATGTTGCCCATTTCGCTGTTTCAATTCCTTATAGGTAGGCTGGAAACTCAAAGGAGAATGGAAAAAAGAAAAAAAATTATTCAGTTTCAATTCCTTATAGGTAGGCTGGAAACCAGAAATGCTGCAGGCGCTATAACGGCGTTTTTTTGTGTTTCAATTCCTTATAGGTAGGCTGGAAACGGACGAAAAGCACGCCCTGCAGCGGGCCATGTGGAATGTTTCAATTCCTTATAGGTAGGCTGGAAACTGGTAGTTGATGGTAACGGTGCTGTTAAGGCTTCTACGTTTCAATTCCTTATAGGTAGGCTGGAAACTGGAATTGGCCCGCTGCAATAATGGTCGTCTGTATAGAGTTTCAATTCCTTATAGGTAGGCTGGAAACCACTTTTTCCAATGCTTTAAATACGTCATACTCGTTGTTTCAATTCCTTATAGGTAGGCTGGAAACTTTTTCTTTGGTCTTGGTGCCGATCGGAAAAAACAGGGTTTCAATTCCTTATAGGTAGGCTGGAAACCCTGATCGGCAAGGAGTTTGACCTTGCCGATTGGGGTTTCAATTCCTTATAGGTAGGCTGGAAACCATTTAGCTACCAAAACATGGAAATATCTATGATAAGTTTCAATTCCTTATAGGTAGGCTGGAAACGAAGCAGCAGAAAGGAAGGAAGGAAGGGAAGCAGAGTTTCAATTCCTTATAGGTAGGCTGGAAACCAGTTAGAAGAAATCGTGCTTAATGCTAAATTTATTTGTTTCAATTCCTTATAGGTAGGCTGGAAACAAAAAGGATACCTTGAAGACCAGGAACTTCTCAAAGAGTGTTTCAATTCCTTATAGGTAGGCTGGAAACTTGAAAAAAGTATTGACAAACTACAACAGTAATGAGTTTCAATTCCTTATAGGTAGGCTGGAAACATACTACAGAATTTCCCAGAATTGCAGAATTTACAGTTTCAATTCCTTATAGGTAGGCTGGAAACGCAAAAACATGCGGCCGATTGCATGGCCCTTCCATGTTTCAATTCCTTATAGGTAGGCTGGAAACGGGGTAAAGTTTGATGCGCATTATAGCATAACAGGGGTGTTTCAATTCCTTATAGGTAGGCTGGAAACGCCGTTCCCCGGCGGCCTTACATCCGGGGACCAGCGCGGTGTTTCAATTCCTTATAGGTAGGCTGGAAACATCAAAAAAGGGGAAATTCTGTCTCAAGCCGGGGATGTTTCAATTCCTTATAGGTAGGCTGGAAACCAGAACTTAAGAAATTCCTTGCCAGTTACCCAGAAAGTTTCAATTCCTTATAGGTAGGCTGGAAACCCCAATCTTCAAGGATAAACTCCTTGTTGATTAGGGTTTCAATTCCTTATAGGTAGGCTGGAAACATTGCATGGCCCTTCCACTAAAAGAATATCTTCGATGTTTCAATTCCTTATAGGTAGGCTGGAAACGCAGGGGAAAAGATGCTATACTATATTCAGAAGGAAGTTTCAATTCCTTATATGTAGGCTGGAAACTGAAAGAAGGTATAAATACCTTCTCGAAGCGCTTAAGTTTCAATTCCTTATATGTAGGCTGGAAACCCGTTTGAACATACAGAAAGTCATGGTTTCATTATTACATATTTAATATTAAGAGTATTAATAATTTTGATGAGATCCGTTTATGCCGATATTTATGGTGTTTTCCTAAAAAACCATTTTTGTCGATCCCCCGGCATTTTTACACTATTGGGGATCGACAATATTTTATCCTTAAAGATCCAAAATGTCAAAGCAAAAAACAAGGTGTCAGGGGAAGGTTCGAAACCACTGAAAAAGCCGGTTTTATAAAAAACTGCCGCTACTGTCATCCTGAGCGATAGCGAAGGATCTTGGTTTTAAGCTGCTAAAAGATTCTTCATTCACTTCGTTCATTCAGAATGACAGGGTTACGGACTTTTTCAGTGGTCTCGGACAGTTCTATTGACACCTTTTTAGGCCATTTCCCGGCTCATGATAACCCACAGTTCGATCTCACTTTGCTCTATTTTGTAGTCAGGTATGCCTGCTTTTTCCAACATGGCGCTAAAGTTATCCTTGGTGGACGGGCCCAGCCTTTTTCTCACGGATTCCATCCAGGAGGTATTCCCATCTATTTGTTTCATTTTTTCGGTAATTTGGGCTAATAACTCCGGTGTACCGAAACCACCGCCCAGAAGGGTCTTTCCTCCCGGGGCCAGAACACGATAGATTTCCTGGAATGCTTTAGCCAGATCGTCCCAAAAAAAGATCGAGCCCCGGCTTATAACCAGATCCATGGACTGATCCAAAAAAGGAAGATCGTGGACATCACCAAGCACAGCAGTCGCTCTGCCCGCCAAACCATGTTCCAAAATGTTCCTCTCGCAGATAATCTGCATTTCAGGGTGCAGATCAAATAAATTAACAGTTAAATTGGTTATTTTGGCCAATGCAATTCCGAGATAACCCCCTCCACAACCTAGATCCACACAAACACCTTCAGTAATCCCGGTTTTTTGTTTTATTTGTTCAGCTATCACAGGGTAGACAGGTGCATAAATCTCCTTTGCTAATCGATCATATTCAGATACATTTATATCCATTTTATAGAACCCTTTCTATAAAAATGATGGGGACATGCCTCTTTGGAAGGAATGTTTAAGAGGAACGTCCCCAGTGAGGTGCCAAACGGGGGATGTCAGGGGGCGGTTGAACCGCCGAGCCACTGAAAAAGCCGGTTTTATTAAAAAACTGTGGCTATTGTCATCCTGAGCGATAGCGAAGGATCTTGGTTTTAAGCTGCTAAAAAGATTCTTCATTCACTTCGTTCATTCAGAATGACACAATTCGGAACTTATAACACAATTAAGGATTTTTTCAGTGGTCTCGAACCGCCCCCTGACACCTTCTTTCAACACTACAGCCAATAAGTGCTACAAGGCGTTTTTCAACAGTTCGGCTGCTTCTTCATCGGTAAGTTCGTAATGATAAAATAACTTATAGAAATCCTTAGCTTCCTGGACTATATCATAGTCAAATATCTCCGGGTAAAGCAGGTGACCTGCCCATTTTAACCCCAGGATCCTGTTTACGGAGGGGGGATTGGCAAACCAACTTGCCGGCATATCGGGTATCTCATAAACCCTCTTGTTTTTTACTGCTGCAACATCTTTCCAGTCGGGATCTGTAGTTATTCCTTGATAATTCCCGCCTTGCCCGGAACTCCAGGATAAAATAACAGTAGGATCCCAGTGCAGGACCTGTTCCAACGAAACATCCGTCATGCCTGCCATGCCGGGGGGCAGTTCAACATCCGCCACATTTATGCCTTTGATCATCTCCAGTACCTGAACCTGATGGGAACCTACCGGAGCGGTACTTAAACCATTGGGTCCCATGGCACAATAAACCCCGACACGTTCCTCCTCGGAAATCTGCTCTGCTTTGTCTTTAACCTCTGCAACTGTTTTCTTGCAGTAGGCGGCCAGGCGGTCAGTCACTTCCTTTTCATTCATCAATTCACCCAACTTATCATACGTTTTATCGATTTCTTCCAATTCTACAAAAAGGTGGACAACCGGGATCTTGGTTTGCTCCTGCAGATCTTCAATAAATCCCTGATCGAATACATTTGCAAAACTTGTATTGACGATCACGTCCGGTTTTGCCCTCAAAAGATCCTCAATGTTGCCTGTGGAGCTAGCATGCCAGCTACCAAGAACGGGTAACCCGTGATATTTTTCATCAAAGAATTTTATTTCCCCGGGACGAAGTTCACCGTTCCAGCCGGCTATTTTATCAGGGTTAATCGTGTAAACAAGCAATGTACCAATATGATTTGCAGAAAAAACCTTGTTAATTTCAACCGGGATGGTAACTTCCCTTCCTGCATCGTCGATGAACGTTCTTTCAGCTTTCTCTCCCTGGTCTGTTTGTTCGACACCCTTTTGCGGATCTATATCGGGGCTTCCGGTTTCCGTGCCCCCACACCCCCCCAGTAAGAAGCATGTCAACAGTAAAGCTAGAACCAATCTCCAACTAAAAAACTTGTACCGTTTGTACATTTTTCCTCCCCCTTAAAGGTATTTGAAAATGACTATTGACATGGCAGGGCACACAGACTTTCACTGTATTGCCCTGACCGGTATCAACCTCTGCAATTTTCACCTCCACACCATAAAGTGCTTTTATGTTTTCTTTTGTCACAGTTGCGTCAGGAACTCCAAAACCATAAACCCTTCCTTCTTTGAAAAGCAGGGCTTTTGTACCGTATAAAAAGGCATGTTCGGGAAAATGGCAGGCCATAATAATCGAAAGGCCGGAGGTGGCCAACTGTTGTATCCTGCTCAAAACCATTACCTGATTACCAAAATCAAGGCTGGCTGTGGGCTCGTCCATCAACAAGATGGGGGATTGTTGCGCAAGCGCCCTTGCAATCAAGACTAATTGCCTTTCCCCGCCACTGATCTCGGTATAGGTTCTGTCCCTTAAATAACCAATATTAAGTACGTTTAGAGCCTTTTCAGCTATTTCGACATCCATTTCAGAAGGTGAAGCAAAAGGTTTCAAATGCGCTGTCCTGCCCATGAGCACAATATCAATTACTTTAAAGGGAAACTGGGGATGGTGGCTTTGGGGAATATAACCCACCTGGCGGGCAATTTTGGAGTGGGGCCATTTTCTTATATTCTGCCCATTCAAGGAAATATCGCCTTTCAGGCTTTTTAGCAGACCTAAAATTGTTTTAAAAAAGGTGGTTTTACCAGAACCGTTCGGCCCCAACAAACAAAGGACATCCCCTGCAGCCAACGTCACCGAAATATCTTTCACGATGGCATGGTTCCTATAGCCACAGGTGAGATTATGCACCTCTAGATTCAACTCCATCCCCCCCCTCTACGGGAAATCAAATAGATAAAAAAAGGTGCGCCTACCAACGCTGTCAAAATCCCTAACGGTACTTCTACAGCAGCAATATTGCGGGCCAAATTGTCAACCAGCAAAAGATAGATGCCCCCCATTAAAAATGAAGTGGGCAGTAGAACCTTGTAGTTAGGGCCTACCGACATTCTTGCCAGGTGCGGGACCAATAAACCCACCCACCCTATAATACCGGTTATGGAAACCGAGGCTGCCGTCATCAATGTGGCACAAAGAATAATTATGATCTTCAGCCTGTCGGTATTGAGCCCAAGCGCCCGTGCTTCTTCTTCGCCCAAGGCCAAAACGTTTATTCTCCAGCGGATAAGATGCAGCGGAACGGCACCCAAAAGTAGGGGGACCAGCGCCAGTTTGAGATCATGCATCTTAATTGAGGAAAGGCTCCCCATAAGCCAAAAAGTAATGGCGGGCAGCTGGTCGTAAGGATCGGCCACGTATTTGAGCAACGATGTTGCTGCTGTGAACACAGAACTTATCAGTATCCCGCCCAGAACCAGTGCCAGCAACGGGTCGTGTCTGACCCTGCTGCTTATCAGGTAAGCTAATGAAACAGCAAAAATACCCATGCAAAAAGATAAAGCTTGAATTCCCACAATGCCAAGGGAACAAAATATTGCCAGCGCTGCGCCAAAACCTGCCCCTGCCGAAGCACCTAAGATATCCGGAGAGACGAGCGGGTTTTTAAACATGCCCTGGTAGGCTGCCCCTGCAGCTGCCAGGGAAGCGCCCACCAGTACAGCTGCTGCTATCCTCGGTATCCTGACGTTGAAGATCACCGTTTCCAGGGTATCAACCCAAGTTTTTTCCACAGGGATGACTTTAGATGCCAGTATTCGCAACACCTCGGAAGGCGGTATAGGAAAACGGCCAAAACCAATGGAAACCAGGCACATTATAATAAGCAGGATCACAAGAAAACACATCTGCCAGCCTGCTTTGGCTTTAACGCCGGCTTTGGCTCCGGGACTATTTTTTACGGCGGCCTTTTCCTTTTTTATAGGGATTGGCATCGGTCACCTTGTCCTTGTTTATAGTTATGAGAAGCAGTATGTTTATTCCTGCATAGCACCGGCAAAAAAAAAGCTTCTAACGGAATTATACATAAACAAAACCAGTGCTGTCAATAAAAAATTTGTCGAATCATGGGGCGGCATTATATATAATATTTCTGCTATTTAAAAGGGTTAGTAAAATTGAACGACGAAATATATATTATATTGAAACCACGGCCTGAACACACGAGCACCATTCCATTATCTATACAAATTTTGCTGAGCTACAACTGGCCGCATGTCTGCATTCCATTAGCGAACATTTAATTTGTATAATAAAAGGAGCGCAGGGGGTTCAGATAAGCCGTGTCAACTGTTCGAGCGAGGCTTTTGCGAGCGAGTTTGGACACGGCCTGAACACACGAGCACCATTCCATTATCTATACAAATTTTGCTGAGCTAATGGAATGCAGACATATATAGAAAAGAGGTGTTTAAATGGAAATAAAAGGCTTAATTGTTGTGAATGTGGAAAAATGCCTTGGCTGTCATAGCTGTGAGATTGCTTGTGCGGTGGAGCATTCCCGCTCCAAGCAGTTATTTTCTGCAATCTCCGAAGCCCCCCTCCCCAAAAGCCGTGTGGCGGTTGAACATTATGGCAGTGCGAGGCTGCCGCTGCAGTGCCGGCACTGCGATAATGCTCCCTGCATAAAGGTTTGCCCTACAAAAGCAATGCTCAAAGAGGCCGGCAATGGGGCGGTCCTGATCGACCACTCCCTTTGTATTGGGTGCAAATGGTGTCTTTTGGTCTGCCCCTTTGGTGCGGTTACCCTGGACAATGATGAAAAGGCTGTCTTGAAATGTGATCTTTGTTATGAAAGAACTTCCACCGGGAGGGTTCCGGCATGTGTATACAGTTGCCCTACCGGTGCTTTGCAATTTACCTCCGTGGAAGAATTGATTAAAAAGAAAAGGAGGGATTTCCTGGTAGATTTCCTGGGCGCCGTCAAGTAACCCCGGCGAGCTGCCCCAGAAACTACCCGGCATATCATGGAGATAGATCTGAAAAAAGTAGATCTGATCATTGACAAATATGGCAGGGATACCGCAGCTTATGTTTCCATCTTGCAGGATATTAACAATGAATTTCGCTACCTGCCGGAAGAGGCCCTGAAAAGGGTTTCAGAAAAGTTAGCAGTACCGCTGAGCAGGCTTTTCAGCCTGGCAACTTTTTATAAAAGCTTTAACCTGTCGCCCAGAGGAAAACACGAAATCCATGTCTGCATGGGGACGGCATGCCATGTCCGGGGAAGTGGGCGTTTACTGGACAGGCTGGCACAGAAACTAGGGATAGAGCCTGGGGAAACCACCCCCGATGGGGAATATACCCTGGAAACGGTAAACTGTTTGGGTGCCTGCGCCCTGGGCCCCCTGGTAACCATTGACGGCAACTACCACGGCAAACTGACCTTAAACAAAGCAGATAAGTTGTTGGGAGGCTACCATGGAAAAAATAACAAACCTTCATAAACTGGATAAGCTAAAGGGGTCCCTACTGCAGGCCAGGCAGGAAGATAAAATAGGTATCTCCATCTGCTGCGGGACCGGCTGCCGGGCTTCCGGTTCCCTGGAGGTGGTTTCCGCCCTGAAAACCATCCTGGACCCAAAAAAACTGGACGTTAAACTGGAAACAAAAATTACCGGCTGCCACGGGTTTTGTGAACAGGGACCGCTAATGGTCATTACCCCCCAGAAGATCCTTTACTGCGGCGTTAAAGCAGAAGATGTTGAAGAAATTGTGGAACAAACCATTGTCCGGAACAGGGTAATCGAACGCCTTTTATATGTAGACCCTGCAACCGGAGAAAGTATAGCCAAAGAAACCGAGATCCCTTTCTACAAGAAACAAAAGCGCCTTATCCTTGCTGCTAACGGGCAAATAGATCCTACATTTATATATGACTACATTGCCCTGGGCGGTTATGGCGGGCTTGCAGCGGTCCTTTCGGGGATGACCCGGGAAGAAGTAATTAAGGAAATAAAAAAGTCGGGGCTGCGGGGCCGTGGGGGTGCGGGGTTTCCCACCGGAACCAAGTGGGAATTCTGTTATGAGGCTGAAGACACCCCTAAATACATTATCTGTAACGCAGACGAGGGGGATCCCGGTTGTTTCCAGGATCGAAGCGTCCTGGAAGGAAATCCCCATTGTGTCCTGGAGGGGATGCTTATTGGGGCTTATGCCGTTGGAGCGGAACGAGGATATATTTATGTGCGTAATGAATACCCCCTGGCCATAAACCACTTGACTTCCGCCATTCAGCAAGCCAGGGAATGTGGCCTTCTGGGCGACAACATCATGGGAAGCAATTTTTCCTTTGACCTGCAAATTTTCCGTGGCGGTGGTGCTTTTGTCTGCGGCGAGGAAACTGCCCTGCTAAGTTCCATTGAGGGCCTTACGGGAGAACCCAACCCCCGTCCCCGTCCGCCCTATCCCACCGAAAAGGGGCTCTGGGATAAACCTACCTTGATCAATAACGTAAAAACGTGGGCAACAGTGCCACAGATCCTTAAAAACGGGGCTGAATGGTTCAGCAAAATTGGGACCGGGAAAAGCAAGGGGACAATGATATTTTCCCTTACGGGCAAGGTGAACAATACCGGGCTGGTTGAAGTGCCCATGGGGCTAACCCTGCGTGAATTGGTTTTCGATATTGGCGGGGGTATCCCGGGCGGCAAAAAAATTAAGGCCGTCCAAACAGGAGGACCTGCCGGGGGCTGCATCCCCGAGGAACTCCTGGATCTGCCCCTTGATTATGAAAGGCTTAAAAAGGCCGGCTCCATGATGGGCTCCGGTGGGATGATCGTCATGGACGAAGATACCTGCATGGTCGACGTGGCCCGTTACTTTTTATCCTTTACCCAGGACGAATCCTGCGGGAAATGTACCCCCTGCAGGGAAGGCGGCAAACAAATGCTGCGCCTGCTGGAAAACATTACGGAAGGAAAAGGAACCGTGGAGGATCTGGGGCGGCTCGAGGAGATTGCCCAGGGCATGCAAAACGGCTCCCTTTGCGCCCTGGGGAAACTGGCACCCAACCCGGTGCTAACCACGCTTAAATATTTTCGCCAGGAATATCTTGAGCATGTCGAACACAAAAAATGCCCTGCAGGGGTATGCAAAGCACTGATCAAATATACGATAATAGGAGAAAACTGCACGGGCTGCGGCCGGTGCCTGAGGGTTTGCCCTTCCGGCGCTATTAGCGGCCAGGAAAAAGAACCTTACGTAATAGAAAGCGAAAAATGCATTAAATGTGGGGCTTGCATGGAAGTATGCCGCTTTGAAGCAATTATGGTGGAATAGGAGTGAAATTATGGTAATTGTGAATATAAACGGAGAGGATCTTCAGGCGGAAAAAGGGGAAACCCTGCTCCAGCTTGCCCGCCGGCACAACATTAAGATCCCCGCCCTTTGTCACCACCAGGCCCTGGCCCCCTTTGGTGCCTGCAGGCTTTGTGTGGTGGAAATCAAGAAAGGCGAGCAGGTAAAAATAGATGCTTCCTGCACCTACCCCGTAGAGGAAGGCATTATCGTTTTGACGGAAACGCCGGCAGTAATACAGGTTAGGAGGCTGGTCCTCGAATCCCTTTTGGTGCGGTGCCCAGGCGTGGACCTTATCCGGGAATTGGCCCTGGAAATAGGCGTGGTGGAGGGCAACCTGCCGGTTAAAGGGGATGAAATGGAAAAATGTATCCTCTGCGGCCTCTGTGTCAGGGTTTGTCGTGAAGTAATCGGCAAAAATGCCATCAGTTTTGTTTATCGGGGTGCAGAAAGACGGGTGGCCACTCCATTCTTTACCCATGCCGACGACTGCATCGGATGCACGGCTTGTGAATTCGTCTGCCCAACAGGGGCTATTATAGCGAAAAGGCAGGAAGCGGGACTCACTATTTCGCCCTGGAATACAAAACTCAGCCTTGTAGAGTGCTCCCTCTGCGGTGACCCTTTTGTTCCCGTTAAAACGATGGAACACATCAAAGCAAACTTTGAACTACCGGAAGGATGGGAAAATGTTTGCCCCGCCTGCCGCAGGAAAGCGGCAGCGGGGGCACTGGGCGGGTAGATTGATACCATAAATGGAATGCAGACAATACATGACCGGTAATAAAACACCCCCCGCACTGCGGCGTTTTATGCATAAATTCATTGCTCCAGTGCATAATATAAATGCCAAAAAATAGTCCTAAGGAGGGAAAAGATTGACTTGCGGTCACTATAACATAGCAAACTTGACGGAAAATGAATTGCAAAAATTAAAAGAAAGCGAAAGATCCCTTAACATCCTGCCCGAACGCCAGGGAGAACAGGAAATAGTACTGATAGCTTATTCCCACGGAAAACATGAATAGAAGTGCCAGCCCAGGCAACGACATTAAAGTACGGTAATCTTGCTTTAGCCTGACAACACCGGTTAAGACGGCCCCCGGAGAAAGGGGGCCATCTTAATTGTACTTTCCAGGCTCAGGTTGTTTCTCAAATAGTGCAACACCATCTCCACAATATACTACATTATAAACATCCCACAAAGAAATAATTTAAGATGGCTTCTTGTTCTTTTCTTTTTATTTCCTCCGAAAATTTTTGTTTTTCCGGCCCCTCCTCCATTTTTGATAACTTTTCCCTCAGTTCAGCCATTTCCGCCGACAATTGCTTTAGCTCTTCCTCGAGCAGGTTAAGATCACTCATAAAAAAACCCCCTTTTTTCTTAGAACAGGGATGGTTTTCTGTCCTAAGTAACTCTATGTGGCAGGCTATATTAATATTGTAACTTTTAATTCCTGCAACCTCAACATTAAATTTTGCACAATTGCATGGTATTAGTATATTGCAACTATTGAAACTTATTGAATCGACAAACCCTTACAACATTCAACAAAGGATATCGGCCTTTTGTAAAGAATTAATTTTTATGGAAAAATGGTGGAATTGGTGATAAATAGGGTTAAAGCCACAATCGCTTATCTTTTTTCTGTAAGAGCAGATCCAAAGGTTAGGCAAAAATAGACAGTTTTTTCCACCGAGATAATGGGGTGTTGGAATGTGTTTTCTAAGTCGAGTATTAAAACTAAACTTTATCTAATTGTACTAGTTATGCTTATCCCCATGCTGGCTATTCAATGTTACTACATAATAACCCGCTTTAACAGTGTTATCAAAACTGAAATGGAAGTTAGTCATGACTTTGCAGCAGCAATAGGGATTATTTATAAAAATTTCATCAGCAATATTGGAGATAGTCTCTATTTTATTGGCATGACAATTGCTGATTCCCCTGATACGGATAAAGAAATTATTAATTCATATTTGGAATGGTACTGTACACTAAAACCTACCATAAAATACTGTCTTTGGTTTGATCCAAACGGGATAGTAATAAACTCCTCCTTAGAAAATGGGAAAAAACTAGGAGCAAGTGCCCAGGACAGGGACTATTATCAACGCATCCTTGCTGGTGAAGACTTGGTTGTTTCTGAAGTTATCATTAGTAAAATTACCAGTAAACCTGCAGTTGTCATAGCCAGGGCTATCAGAAAAAACAACCAGCTTCTTGGCATTATTTCTGCCTCCCTGGATATAAAAAAGCTGGATTATATAATGCCGGAGAAAAGGATCAGTTCTGCCCGCTCATTTGGTTTGACTGACAGCAAGGGGATCGTAGTTTATCATAAAGAATCCCCCAATGTTATCAATAGATTAATAAAAGAGCATCCCAATGGGCCGGTCCAGAAGGCCTTGAACACGGGACAACCAATCAGTGACAAAAAGGTTTTTTCAAATTTAACTAACACATATTTGTCAGTTGCGGCAGTGCCTATTGAGGAAGTTGGATGGGTGGCTTATGCTAATTCAGATTATCAGGAGATGATCTATATGGCTATCAACAGCGTAAAATATAATTTCCTTGTCCTGCTCATAAGTACTTTAATATCCCTTTTTGTTGCTTCCAGGCTATGCCACAGAATTATTAAACCAATTAATAACTTGCAGTCCTTTGCTAAAAATGTTTGCAAAGGAAACCTAAATGTACGGACAAACGTTGCGGGTAGCGATGAACTGGCTGTTACTGGGGCAGCCCTGAACAAGATGGCCTCCCGCATCAGGCAATTGGAAACGAGCCGCCGTCTCTTTATCCAATCCTCTGCCCATGAACTGCGCAATCCTCTGGCAAGTATCAGGGGTATAGTTTCCCTGCTACGCAGGCGCCTTGCTAATGGTAAGGGGCTGGACGATGGAATACTCGCCATAGCTGAAAAAGAGGTTGATCGCCTGGCAGCGATCATCAATGAGTTGCTCGATACTTTTAAGGAACAACAGGACAGCTCTTACGCCTGGGAAACTGTAAACCTGGCAGGTTTACTAAGTGAAGTGACAATGGCCTTAAAAGACAGCACCGATAAACACGACCTTATTCTACATTTTAGGGACAAGCAGGAGGCCCTCGTTAGGGGGGATAGTGACAAACTAAAAAATGTATTTTGCAACCTCATAAGCAATGCCATAAAGTATAGTCCAGGGGGGGGCAAGGTAGTAGTTACGCTAGGGATAAAGCATAATAACGCTCTCATTACAGTTAAGGATGAAGGGATCGGTATGCCAGAAGAACATTTGCAGTTCATTTTCGAAAGTTTTTTTCGCTCCGAAAATTATGCTGGAATTGATCCAGGGGGCATCGGGCTAGGACTTTGTATCAGCAAAGAAATAATCCTGAAACATGGCGGTCAAATATGGGCAGAAAATAATAATGACATAGGCAGTACCTTTTACGTGGAATTGCCATTATATAAAGAAAGGAACAATAGCAATGAAAAGCATACTGGTGATTGATGACGAACCGGCTCTGACCATGATTTTTGAGGAATTTCTCACTGATCTAGGCTTCAAAGTCAAAACAGCTTCAAACGGGAAAGAGGCTTTAAACATACTTGAAAATGAACCCCCGCCCAACCTGGTGTTGGTAGACCTAAAAATGCCCGGGATTAGCGGAAAAATGGTTATTGAAAATATGCGGCAAAATAATACCCTCGCTAAAATACCAGTTATTATTATAACTGGCTCCGTAAAAAACAAAATTGATTTCCCTCCGGATGGAAGTTACCAGGCCGTCATCTACAAACCCTTCCGACTGGAAGAAGTTTTAGAAACAATAGAAAAACACATTTAGTAGAGAAGAACGTGACAAGGCGTTTCGAAACCACTAAGAAAGCCCCCAAAACCAGTCATTCTGAATGGTGGTCTCGGACGTTTAGTTTGGCATAATCTGACGTTTCATTACTAAAGGGGGATATAACGGTATCATTAATATGAGAAAAACACAATTTATTTTCATAACCTTTCTTTCCTTACTTTTGTTTTTGTTGACTCTTTTTTTACCGGGCTGTCAGGTTTCTTTGCCATCCGAAACGCAAACATATCCTGCTGCCACTGAGCAGCTTATAGTTCACTTTATCGACGTGGGACAAGGGGACGCTATTTTCATCCAAACGCCTGAGCAAAATATTCTCATTGACGGCGGAGAACGGGAGGATACCGTTGTTCAATACCTTGAAAACCAGAGCGTAACCGCGCTGGATCTGGTCGTTGGAACCCACCCCCATAGCGATCATATTGGAGGGCTAATTAACGTCCTGGAAAAATACCCGGTAAAAGAGATCATCGATCCAGCTGTAGTCCATACAACCAAAACCTTCGAGGACTACCTCACGCTAATAGAGCAAAAGGGGATCAAGTTCACAGTGGGCCGTTCCGGAATGTCACGGGATCTGGGTGGCAACGTTAAAATGACCCTCCTGCACCCTGGCTCCCCATCCTCTTCAGACCTGAATAATGCTTCCATTGTTACTAAGATAACATTTGGCCAGATAAACTTTCTTCTGGCCGCCGATGCAGAAGAATCTGCTGAACAAGAGATACTGGCACAAAACAGTGTTTCACTGGCAAGCACGATCCTAAAACTCGGCCACCATGGCAGCATAACAGGCACAACTCCTGCTTTTCTCACGGCTGTTAGTCCGGAGATAGCCGTCATCATGTGCGGCAAAGACAATAAATACAGCCACCCCCACGAGGAAACTCTGCAAAAACTAACTGAGGCCGGGGTAAAACTATACCGTACAGACCTGCATGGCACCATAGTAATCACAACAAACGGTCAAACCTACGCTGTGAGCTGCAGTAAGGAAACAGAAGACCGGTATGCTAAATAAAATGCTTTGGACCACTAAGGATTTGTAATTAATTTTTTGATATAATAAAATAAACAGGCGCCAAAGGTGTCAGGGGACGGTTCTCTGTCACCACTGAAAAAGCCCGGAACCCTGTCATTCTGAATGAACAAAGTGAATGAAGAATCTATTAAGCAGTTTAAAACCAAGATCCTTCGCTATCGCCCAGGATGACAATAGCATGCTCAGGATGACAATAGCGGCAGTTTTTTATAAAACCGGCTTTTTCAGTGGTCTCGACGGTTCTCCTGACACACAAAAATCCACTTTAAAGGTTGGTTATTATGAAAGTTGTTATTGATCGTTTTGAAGGGGATTATGCCGTTCTTCTTGTTGGAGAAAAGGAGTTAAAGGTGAACATGCCCCGGGAACTTTTGCCCGAGGGGATTGGGGTAGGAAGCTGGCTGAAGATGAGTTTTAAACCCGATCCGGCAGGGGAAAAGAAACAACGGGAAAAAATCGAGGGGCTGCTTGAAAGGCTAAAAAAAAGAAACGAATAGGCAAAGTCCTGCCCATGTTCAAGAAGCCAGGAACCGGACGACCAAAGGTCACCCCTACACCAACCGGTGGAGAAGAGCTTACCGTAGGGGCAGTCTTCGACCTACAGTTTCAATGAAAAATAAATAAGCAGCAAGAGGTGAAACAAATGCTGATAGGGATAGATGTGGGCGGCACTTTTACCGATGGTGTTCTTTGTGCCAAAGGCAAGGTTTTAAAAATGGCCAAACACCCCACTGATGAGGAAAACCTGCAAAACTCCATTTTCACGGTTCTAGATGATCTGCTTCAGGGTATCGAGGGAAGTAATATCACACAGGTTGTTCTTAGTACTACGCTGGTGACAAACCTTTTGGCCACCGGCAAGGGAGACAATGCTGCTCTGGTGCTCATTCCCGGACCGGGCTTGAATTTAAGGGAAATGGAACTTCTCCCCAATACCTATATTGCTAGTGGGGCCATTGACTTTAGGGGACGGATTATTGAACTGCTTGATAAAGCTGAAATCAAAGAAATTGGGGCACAGATTGAAGCCGCAGGCCTGCAAAAGGTTGCGGTGGTCGGCAAATTTTCCCAGCGCAATAACAGTCACGAGCGCCAGGTAGAAAAAATTTTGCTGGAAAAATATCCCCATTTCGAAATAATAAAAGGCTTTGAGGTCTCCGGACAGCTTAATTTTCTACGCCGGGCTGCCACTACTTACTATACAGCAATAACTAAAGAAAAATGGTCCGGGTTTGCAACAAGGATCAAGAAAGCCGTGCGTGAAAGAGGCATTACCTGTCCCCTCAATATTCTCAAAGCTGACGGCGGGACGATGCCTTTAGAGGTGTCGCTGAATTATCCCTGCGAAACCGTTTTCTCCGGCCCGGCAGCCAGTGTGATGGGAGCCTTTGCCCTGACTATGGACCGGAAGACTTCTGTCGTCGTCGACATTGGGGGAACTACTACTGATCTGGCCCTTATTTTGGAGGGTAAGCCGCTTTATGCTTCCCGGGGAGCCAAGCTTGGAGGACATTATACCCACGTGCGCTCCTTTGCAGTTCGTTCCATTGCTTTGGGAGGGGACAGTGCTATCCGCTGGATGGAAGGAAAACTAACCATTGGCCCGGAGCGGTTGGGGCCGGCAGCCTGTTTTGGGGGCCCAACAGCCACCCCTACGGATGCTGCAAACCTTTTGGCAGAGGATAAACTGGGCAACCCGGAACTTTCCGGTCAGGCTTTGAAGCAGCTATCCCTGCAAGCCGGGCTGACGGTAGAAAAGTTAGCACAATCTATTCTCCACGAAGTAAACATTAAACTGGAAACCAACATTAAGGAAATGTTTAAATCCTGGGAAGAGGAACCTGCCTACAGGATCTGGGAGATCGTCAACAAGAAACCAGTCAAATTAGAGCGTGTCATAGGCGTTGGCGCTGCAGCCAGGGCCTTTTTGCCCGCTTTAGCGCAACTGCTCGACTGTAGCCCCCTGGTTCATCACTATTCCCCGGTAGCAAACGCCCTGGGCGCAGCCGTGGCCCGGCCAACCCTATCCCTGCTTTTACATGCCGATACCCAGCGGGAAACCTATAGTGTTAACCTGGAAGGGATCACCGGTAAAATAGATCGCAATTTTCAGCTTAAAGATGCTAAGGAACTGGCCCAAAAACAGCTGCGCAAGATTGCCCGGGACCGGGGCCTTGGCCAGTATGCGGATCGCGATGATTTTTTCCTGGAAGAACAGTTTAACATGATCCGGGGATGGTCGACGGTCGGCAAACGATTCGACGTCGGCATCCAGATAGCTTCGGGGGTTATCGACGAATTTGAAGGAGTGCAGCCATGAAAAAGCAAAAAAATGTACATACACCGGTGAAAGAAAAGGCGAACCAGACCGGGCTGGTATTTTTCCCAGCCTTTGACTGGGCCATTTCGCCTACTCATCCTGAACGCGAGGAAAGGCTTCTTTATACGAGGGATCAGCTTTTTGAAGAAGGGGTCATGGATCTGCCGCAGATCCGCCAGTACCAGCCACGCCTGGCTGAGCTCAAGGACATAGCCCGGGTGCAATTCTGTGTTCCGGACGTGGAAACACAGGCTACGGATGCCCACAGGATCGCCGCCGGTGGGGCCCTGGTGATCGCCGATGCTTTTATGAACGGTGAAATTAAAAACGGTTTTGCCCTGGTTAGGCCGCCGGGACACCATGCCATGCGGGTAGTCCACGGCAACCGTGGATTTTGTAATATCAATAACGAACCGGTGATGGTCGAATACCTGCGCCAAAAATATGGCCTGAAGCGCATTGCTATCGTGGACACCGATGTCCACCACGGCGACGGAACCCAGGACATCTACTGGCATGACCCGGACGTTCTCTTCATATCCTTTCACCAGGATGGGCGCACCCTTTACCCCGGCAGCGGGTTTACCGACGAAATTGGCGGACCACTGGCTGCCGGAACCACCCTAAACGTCCCCCTGCCGCCGGGGACCACGGATGAAGGAATTCTCTATGTCCTCGATAACCTGGTGCTCCCCGTACTTGAAGAATTCCAGCCGGAATTAATCGTAAATTCTGCCGGACAGGACAACCATTACAGCGATCCGCTGGCAAATATGTCTTTTTCGGCCCGCGGTTATGCCACTTTGAACAAAAAACTCTCCCCCGACATCGCCGTCCTGGAGGGAGGTTATTCGATCGAAACAGCGCTGCCCTATGTAAATATGGGCATAATCATGGCCATGGCCGGTATCGATTATTCTAATCTTTATGAACCTGATTATAAAGATAGGGAGAGTTTTTTTAAAGAGGATCCCGGGCGTTTGAATAAGCTTGCAGAAATTGTACAAAAACTCAGGAAGGTATTTCACAACCGCCAAAACCTGGCTGAGGCGGCCCGGCAAAAAGCCGGTACCTTTATCCAAAGGCACCGGCAAATCTATTATGATACCGATCAGATCAGGGAAACCCAGATCGAAAACCTGAAAGTATGTGCCAGCTGCCCGGGCTATCTATTGATCAGCTCCGCAGCAACCGGGGGAGGGCGCTACAAGGTTTACTGCATTAGCATCCCCATTCAAAGCTGTCCCCATTGCCGGCAGGAAGCCCTTGATCATTATGACAAAATGCGCCAAAAACCTTCTGAACCCTTTGATTATCTTTACCTGCAGGACAGGATCGCCGATAGTTACCTTCAGTATGATTGCCATACTAAAAAGGAAACGATAATTTAAGGGAGGGGTGCCAACCGAAACGTCACCACGATGCCTAACTAAATTTCTCTAAATAATGTGATAATAACCCCGTAAATATGGAACAATAGTTATGGGGGTGAATGCTATTGTTTGTCAAAAGAAAAGTAAGCACCACCAGCAAGGTGCTAATCGGTGTGGGCGGTTTAACCGCCGGGATAGGCAAGTTTGTTGGTGGCAGGTTTGGCAACATCCTCACTGGATTCGGCCTGGCCCATATATTTTTGGGCACATTGAATAAGTTTTTATCTCCTGAAAAAGGCCGGTAACAAAAACCGGGCTATATTTTAGCCCGGTACTTAATCAGCATTCACCCCTATTTAGATCTAATCATTACCAGCATCATTTTAAACTTTTCAACTGCCTTAAGAGCATGAGGCTCATTTGCCGGCATGATAATTGTATCACCCTTATTAAGCAAATAGGGTTCTCCGGATATCGTAATTTCTACCTTCCCATCAAGAACATTTACAAGAGCATCAAATGGTGCTTTATGTTCACTCAGTCCTTGACCGGCGTCGAATGCAAATAATGTAACCGTGCCAGTCTCTTTTTTAATTATTTCCTTGCTTACTACAGCGCCGTCCTGATAAGAAACATAATCAACCAGCTTTATAACTTTACTATATTCCATTTTTCCCCCCTTCCTGATAATATTATTTGCTAAACACCAGGTTAGGGCCTGACGATCTGTATCCAGGTGGTACCGGATATGGGCTTAACCGGGTCGCCGCTGGCATAATAATAATTTGTACTATGGCCCTTTTTTTCCCAAGTAATATTGTACTTACACCCACCCTCATAGAGCGTCCCCTTGCCGGAGCCGCCCAGATCAATATCAACCAGCCCTTCCGGACCGGGGATGTTCTTGTGGGTAACTGCTTGGAGAATGACCCTGTCGGCAAAATACTGCTTGCCCGTCTCCCGATCGGAATGGGCTTTTTCATTTATGTAGCGCAGGTAAACATTCTTTTCTTTGTCATAAGTATAACTTACTTTGTTATGTGCTGAATAATTAACTGAAATCGCGGTTCCTTCCCCATCGCCGTCATTGTCATTATCGCCATCACCCTTTTTTTCATCGCCCAGATGGTAAGTATGCTCCGTTTCTTTAATTTTATCCGCAGCAATGCGGTAAAGATTATCGATGCTGGTATAAAGGTTATGAGGGGCCTTTCGTGTGCGATCCCGCCAGAAGTTGTCTCCCATATCTGTAATTTCGAATAATCCCAGGCCCCTGATCATCTCCTTCGTGCGGCCGGAATACCCACTATGGGCGACGATGCCGCCGTGCTCCAGGGACTGGACAGCTAAATATGGCCTTAAACTCCGGATAGGCCCTATCTCAAAATTTTCTTCAAACTTCTCTTTAAAGACTGCCAGGTAACGGGTAGTGCCCCCCTCTACGAGAAATTCGTAAACGATAGCAGCCTTCTGCAGCCCGGAAGAGGGACGGGACTCCGGGTAATTGTTTATGACAACGCAAAGGGCGGGTTCAATTTCCCGGCGTGTTATTACGGCAGGTTTTCCATCCTGTAATACAGCGCTGTTAAAATAAGCTTCCAGTTGGGCAGTAACATCGGGACTAACACTATATTTTTCCTCCCGGTCTTTGCGGCCCTGCTCATAAAAAGTCAGGCTGACTGCCTCTCCGGCAAAACCAAGGCGTAGAAAATTTCCTTCATCCAGGGAAAGTTCTGCCGTGTATTGCCGATCAGGCCAGGATCCCCTTTCCTTTTCCTTCTTGAAGGTCAATGGGGCCAGAATATCAAAAAATTCTGCAATAGCCTCTTGATCCTCGGTTAAAAACAGCTCTTCGGCTTCACCTGCTCTGATAACAAGCCGCTGCACCTCCCCCACCTGAAATCCGCTCAGTTCGGCAAACGTATAGATCGATTTCCCACCTGTAAAAAACATTTTCCCCAACAACACCAGCAAAACAGCAACACCCAATAAAAGATAAATACGGGCCCGTTTCTTTCTTCTTTTAGACCCCACCCTTCTAACACCCCTTTTCTCCGCTCTTTTTTCCAGCATGTTTCCAGCAAATGCTATTTTTGCACCTTAACTTCCATTTATCATATTTTATCAGATACTACCATAAAGCGCAAAATATTTTATCATGATGTAGTTATTCTATGATAATGTCATGTTGAATTTATTCTGATAAAATGTCACCTATGAGAGGAGAGACATTTATCATGACATGAAACGCCCATTTTCAATAAAAAAGGTGCCAGGAGAACCATCCCCTGACACCAAAGCTATTGCATTAAAAGCCCTGAAATTATCCTATTTTTCCCGGGATCCATCATATTCGTCCATGCATTTTTTGCAGAGCATAATGTCATTAAATTGCAGGCCCAGGTCATCCTCTTTAATTTCACATTCACAATGTTCACAGATACCGATGATCCCTTCTTCCACTACAGGCCACCTTTCTAAACAGTTTTTTGTTATTACTTATTATAACCGTTTAAAAAGTTGGCATACTCCCACGCCGGTAACCTGGAGGAACAGATGCCCCTAAAACTTAAATTTTTCGACGGCGTTGTTCAGGATTTCCACCAAACCCTGAAGATCATTGGCAGCACTGGCAATTTCGTTCATGGTTGCAGTTTGTTCTTCTACTGCGGCGGAAACTTCTTCACTACCGGAACTTATTTCCTGGGTAATAGCAGTTACCTGTTCTATTTTTTCAACAATTACCTGGGTTTCACTGATAATGGAATTAAGTACATCTCCAGCATAAAAAACAACTTCAGTACCATCTGCAACATCCTTCACGCTTTCGGCCATTTTTTGGGCTACATTCTGGGCTCCATTTTGGACAAATTGAATAATGCCAGTTATTTCTTCTGCTGAGGTTGCAGACTGTTCGGCAAGTTTGCGCACTTCCTCGGCAACTACTGCAAAACCCCTGCCCTGCTCACCGGCCCTGGCAGCTTCGATCGCGGCATTAAGAGCCAGAAGGTTGGTCTGTCCGGCGATACCTTTGATTGTATCTACTATATTTCCAATCTTGTCCACCTCGCTGTTCAGAGAAAGAACGTTATCCTGGAGTTCGGCAACACTTTTGGAGATCTCCTCCATCTGGGAAACAGCCTTTTCAACAGCTTCCTGGCCACCCTTGGCCTTTTCGGAAACCTGAATACCCAGTTTATACATTTCGTCCGAGCTTTCGCTTAAATTCTGGGCGTTGCCCGCAAATTCATTGGCAGAAGCCGAAACCTCCTCCAGGCCGGCGTTCATTTCCTCGGACGATGAAGCCAGCATCTCACTAGAGGCATAAACTCTGTCCATACTTTCTCTGGTTACACCAAAAGTCTCCCTGAGATTTTTTTGCATCTCAGCAAACCCCCTGGCCAGATCACCAAGTTCGTCCTCTAAACCCAGGGCATGTTCGGAAACATCCACGCTCAGGTCGCCCTGACCGATAATTGCGGTCAATTCTTTTATATTATGAATGATAGGCTTAGCCGTAAAAGTAACCAATGCCACGGATAATAAAATAATAATGATGGCAAAAATGATCATATAAATCTTTACCGAAGCCGTGCCGGCCGCTACAATCTGATCGCATTCCACACGAGGGATACCGATAAACAGGATCCCTATTATGGCATCATCCTCCAGGATTGGTTCATAGGCAGTCAGGTAAGCGTCCCCTAGAATATTCGCTTCACCGAAAAAAAGTTTTTTATTCATGATGGGTTCATAAGCGGCACTGTCACGCCCCAACATGGTGCCAACAGCCCTTTCACCATTATCCATCATAATGCTTGTAGATATTCGCTTGAAGTCATCCCTTTCCCTTACAAAAATTGTAGAAACAATATTTAAATCCCTTTTCAGCTCATCGACCATTTCATGCCTGCCTTCAATTGGGATCCCCCACTCATCAACAAGCTGCCCCCCCTGCATGGATAGCGACCCATAGCACTTTTCCAAATGCAGGCTGGCTGAGTTAATATCCCCGTTCAGTTTCATCATTAGCGTCTTTTGGATAAGCTCATTGGCAAGGGCGCCTATCCGGGGCAGCAAGAAACAAAATAGAAGCAGTGTAAAGACAAGTACAGGTAAAATTCCTATGATAATAATCTTGCTTTTGATGCTACCAGAAAACAGCCTTTTGATTCCCATTATTTATACCCCCTCTTTAATTTAAAACATTGAATTACCCCTCCATAAATAGTTATCGTCAATACAAGTGAGTACTTTAACATCTCTTTTAAAAAATATTAAAAGGGTTAATAAAAGGGCGTTATAACGCCCTTTATTAACCCTTTCCTTTTTTGATAAGTCAGGAACCCATACCAAAAACCTTTTTACCGGAAAAATACATGGTTACCTATCACTGTTGTCACCATCTGCTGCCTCACCCACTGGTTGCTGGTCTTGGCGGGGTTATAAAACCCGAGGGCACCGTTGGAAGGATCCCAACCGGCCAGGGCATCATAAACTGCCTGGTAAGCGCTCCTGTTAGCTGGCAGGTTAATTCTCCCATCCAAGACCGGCGAATACTGGTAACAGCCGGCAACAACCTGGTAGACTACGCCGCTTACTGTGTTGGGGTAGAGGGGGCTTTTGATCCTGTTCAATACTGAAGCTGCCGCTGCAACTTGTCCAATGTAGGGTTCCCCAGCTGCCTCTGCATGAACAAGGCGGGCCAGCAGATCAATATCCTGCTGAGAAAAGGTAGAACCTGACCTCGATGGCAGGGATGAACTATTACCGGCAGGAATATTAATTTTCTGCCCTGGATAAATATAATTTGCTGGCACTTGCGGATTAGCTGCAAGAAGTTGTTGCAGAGCAACACCATAATTGTTTGCTATAATCCACATTGTTTCACCAGATCTGACGGTATGTACCCTTGAAGCAATGCTTAGAACCTGGCCGGGATATATAATAGAACTACTAAGATTATTGTCCGACATAATGGCCGCCGTTGTGGTATTATACCTCTGGGCCAAAAGCCAAAGTGTATCCCCCGGGACGACGTAATGAGAGACAGCTGCCTCTACTGCTGGGCTAAAAACAAGAAAACAAAAACTTATAATAACCAAAGAAAAAACGATCCCAAACCTCTTCCATGTTTTAGACATTATGTAACCTCCTATTTGTTCCTCCTATTTGTTCCAGGAAAGAAATTGCGGGGACCTCTACCCCCTTTCCTGATGAACAATAATTGTTATGTTAACAATTATAAATAATAAATCTAAAACATGGCAAGTTTCCCTATTCCTGCTCAGCCCAAATTTATTAACCAACCTTAACAATTTATTAACTAAATTTAATACTTTATTACAATTCCATAGCAATGGTAAGTCATGCCAGAAGAGCCTGTACAAGTATCACAGAGAAGGTTCGAGACCGAAAAAGTCCCGAACCCTGTCATTCTGAATAGTGGTCCCTGGAGGTTCTCTGTCCCTTCCACTACCTGAATCTTTTACTTTTATCCGGCCAGGACGGCAGTAATTTTCGTTTATAACACTCAGCCAGGGAAACCACTTTCCCAGTTTTCAAACCGCACAAAAAGTTTTGGAATTCCCTGTTGCTGCCTACAAAAACTGAAATTAACATTCATAGACCTCCTCCTGCCCTTGGCTCACCTTCTTGGGCACCACAAAATATTTGTTAATGCAAGAATATGCTTGTATCATCATTTTCATACCTTGGGAACCTTTTCCTCAGCCTCTCCGTCTAAGGATTAGAAATATAAAAGGAGGAATTATTGTGCGGAAAAAAACAATGGTAAAAGTAAGTGGGTTGTTGCTGTTAACAGCAATATTTTTCATGGTGGCAGGCACCCCTTCCAGTGTTCAAGCAAATCCCGCAGAAACAGAAGGTACCATTAGCGTCTATGGGGAAGCAGTCATTACAGCAACGCCGGACCTGGCCCGGATAGTCCTGGCGGTAGAAACCACCCACGAGTCAGCTAAAACGGCAACAGAAGAAAATGCCAGACTAATGGAGGCAGTTATCAATGCTTTAGTAAAATCCGGGCTGGATAAAAAACAGCTCAAAACCAGTGGCTATCGGGTCTACAGCTACAACGAACCAATCGATCCTGCTAACAGAGACAATTATGTTACCCTTTACAAGGCCTCCAATGAACTGAATATTACCCTGCGCAACCTTAATGAAACCGGAAATGTAATCGATACCGCTATTAAGGCCGGAGCCAACAGGGTTTTGGCCGTTTGGTTTGAATTAGAAAATGCAGAAGCCTTGAAACTGCAAGCCTTGAAATATGCAACGGCCCAGGCCATGACAAAAGCCAATGCCATAGCTAAAAGCGCCGGAATAACCACCAAAGGGATCAAAGCTATCCGGGAAGAGGGTTCAAGCTATACACCATTCCGTGCCGAGGCCGAAAGCTTAAACATGAAAATGGCAGGAGGGGCGTCTACACCCATCCTGCCGGGCGATGTAGAAGTCATGGCCAGGGTAAATGCCGAATTCTACTTTTAATCGGAATGACAGGGACGGTTCAAGACCACTGGA